>CAYTFZ010000009.1:0-49104 GCA_964437215.1 uncultured Melioribacteraceae bacterium
GTTAATTCCGTTTCCCGAATGAAACATATTATCTCAAGATGTTTATATATCGAAACTTACGCCAGCCATAAAATTAAACTTAGGCAATCTGTATCCTGCATCTATTTCATATTTCCAGTTAAGGATGTTGTTAAGTTTCAGATAAATATTTACTGGTCCGGCAACCTGGGCATTAAGAAGAACATCTACAACAGTATAACGTGTTTTCTTTTTAGAAGCGAGATCGGTAGTCAGTCCGTTTACGTGTTTTAAGTTTACATTTCCCCGTAATATTGAATAAGCGTAACCAGCAGATATATTGAGCTGATGCTTTGGTGCATATTTAGCATCATATTTTTTATCGGTAAATGCATAATTTACATTAAAATTCAAATCCTCTGCCGGATAAAAATCCAAAGAAGCTTCTACTCCTTTGTTGTTCAATCTGCCGGAATTTATTTTCTGCATCTTAGCTAAAGCAGGATTTCTTACTGATTGAATCATATCGTAACCGTTAACCGTAAAAAATGTAAGGCTGCCAAAAAGCATATTTCCTAAAAGTTTTGCGTCTGCACCTATTTCAAAATTTACAACATTTTCGGGATTCAGCTTTTCGTTGGCAACAGGGAAGAAATATAAATCTATAATAGTAGGGCTGCGGAATCCTTTTGATATACGTGTTTTAACAGTATAATCGGGGCTGAATCTGTAAGATATTCCAGCCTGAGGAGTAAAAAAACCGCCGAATATCGAACTGTAAGTATACCTTATACCGGCATCTGTATTAAGATTTTTAACCGGAGTTATATTAGCCGATGCATAAAATTCTGTTTCGTTGCTATGAAATTTTTTATAATTATTCTTCCCCATCATAAAATATTCGGCATCTCCGCCATAATATTTATAATCCGTTCCAAATGTAAAAATGCTTTCACCTGCACGGTAATTCTGGTAAAATGTTATTCCTGTGTTCACATCATCCGAATTCCAGCCGTCGTAAAATTTATGATCGCCGAAATTATAAAAAGCGCGCAAACTTCCGTAAACGTCACCGAAATTATTATTAAGCGAAAGAGCATATCTTCCGCGGAGATATTTGTATTCGGCATTGTTAAGCGGTTTTTCAATCGTCCCGGGATCGTAAAATTTGTTTGATGAAAGTGAAGCCTGCAAATCGATATTAAATTCCGGATTAAACTCGTAACCGGCAGATAAAAATCCGCCTGTAGAATTAAACCTGTCGTCAGCATCGCTTCTATGACCGTCTGTCGAACTGTAGTTCATCGAAGCATTGATGTTTAATTTTCCGAAATAGATTTTCGACATTCCGTTAAAAACTCTGGTATTATAAGAACCTTGTTCTGTGCCGATTCTTACTTTGTTTTTTCTTTCCTTGCTGCCGGAAGTAATAAAATTAATTGCTCCGCCCATAGCATTCGATCCGTAAAGCACAGATGCCGGACCTCTTATTACTTCAACTCTTTCTATATCAGAAGAAAAATAAGAATCAGCTATCGGATGCCCGAAAAGTCCCATAAACTGCGGCTGTCCGTCAATAAGCACTAAAACATTCGTGTTAGGATCGCCGCTGATTCCACGCATACTTATTTTTCCTGCAGCAGGATTGCTTACTCCATAGCCGGCAACACCTTTTTCGCTTAAAAATAATCCGGGAACATTTTGCGATAACACAGGAAGAACGTTTGTTTCTCTGCTATCAGAAATCTGTTCATTTGTTACAACAGTAAGACTATATGGAATTTTACTTTTTTCAATTTCGTAACGTGCGCCTGTTACAACAAGCGGGTCGAAAACATATACTTTTGCAGAATCGAAATCACCTGCCAAACAATAATTGACTGATAAAACAAAAATTAAAAAGACTAATTTCTTCACCTATACTCCATACTTTTAATTAACTAAATAAAAAAAACAAAAATTGCGAATTCAAATATACTAAACTCCGCTTTATAAAATCAGTAAAACCTTATATAAGTGGGTCTTATTCTTTATATTTAGGCAGTTAAAACTTGTTTTTAGGATAATTATGATTTTTGAACATTTTGCTTTGAACATCGAAAAGCCTTCCGAAATGGCTGACTGGTACGTAGAAAACTGCGGAATGAAAATTGTTTTTTCTTCCGATAAAGATGTTGTTGTAAGATTTCTGGCTGATAAAACCGGCAGAGTTGTTGCCGAAATTTATAAAAACGTTTCACAGCCTGTTACCGATTTTTTAGCAAAACATCCGCTGGAATTTCATTTTGCTTTTATGGTAAAAAATGCCGAGAATGAGAAAAACCGGCTGATGCAAGCAGGAGCAACTCTTTTCGAAGAGATTTTCCCGGCGGACGGTTCGCATCTTGTTATGCTTCGCGATCCTTTCGGAATGCCGCTTCAGCTTTGCCAGCGTGCCAATCCGATGATGAAAATCGATTAACTGAAAAAAAGTCACACAAACAGATTCGTTATTTCTTGGACAAATTACAAAAAAGAATTGTGTAATTATTTCATAGATTTGCATATCAAATTTTAAATTTTCAGGAAGTTTTGAATCCGGACAAAATATATAAGTTTTCGCGGGATTTTACCGAAACCATTAAAAAAGCAGCCGGTTCTTTCATTGAAGAAAATGAAATCAACAAGCTTTTTTCTTTGATGGAAGCTGAAACAGCTGATTACTATTTTACGCGGGAATCTGAGACTAATCTCATCAGAATTTTAAATTCGGCTTACGATAAAGTTTCTCTTTTTACCGATCTGCTGAGGTATGAACTTCTTCGCGAAATTATAATTGCTGTTTCTGCAAACAGTAATTATCTAACCGATATTCTTGTCCGCAACCCCGAATACCTTTATTCTCTTTTTAATACCGATTATCTTAACTCAGATTTAACCGATGAATCCTGCAGAAATGAAATTTCGCTGCAGCTGCAAAAGTTTAAAACTCTAAACTCGAAGTTGAATTATTTAAGAAATTTCAAACGGCGCGAAACTCTTAAAATCGGGGTAAAAGATATTATATTCAGCACAGAACTTTTAAAAACCACTGAACAGCTCTCAATTTTGGCAAGAGCTGTCAATTCCGAACTTTTTTATCTTTGCTACAATGATACTATAAATAAGTATAATATTACAGAAAAGAGCGACAGATTTTGCATGGTTTCTTTAGGCAAGCTCGGAGGAAACGAGATTAATTACAGTTCCGATATTGACTTAATGCTTTTTTACGATAACAATGAGATAAAAGAAAATCCTGGACTTACTTTTTTTGAGGTGCTCTCCGAAGCTGTTTTGCTATTTATTAAACATTCATCCGAAATTACAGAAAAAGGTTATATTTTCAGGGTCGATTTCCGGCTCCGCCCGGACGGTAAGAATTCCCCTTTATGCCGTACGATAAACGATTATATGCGTTATTACGAGGCTAAAGGAGAAGATTGGGAGCGGCAGATGCTTATTAAAATGGATTTCCTTTGCGGAAACGTGCATCTGTATAATCAATTTAAAAATTTTATAAGCGCATTTATTTATCCCACCACTTTTACGGTTTCACCGCTGCTGCAAATTGCCAAAATGAAAGCGAACATCGAATTACGCTCCGGAGGGAAAGATGATGTAAAACATTTTCCCGGCGGAATAAGGGATATCGAATTCAGCATACAGGCATTACAGCTGCTTAACGGCGGAAGATTAAAAGATATTCGTTCCGGAAATACTCTTATTGCAATATCCCTTTTAGAACAGAGAAATATTCTAAAAGAAAAAGAAGCTGAAATGCTTAAGGAAGCATATATATTCTTCCGGAAAACAGAGCATTTTTTGCAGCTGATGAATGACCTGCAAACTCACGAGATACCCAAATCACTGGAATTTGTTGAAAAAATTGCAGCTTATCTTAAATTAAAAAATGCTTCCGAATTTAAACATATGATGGCAACTTACAGAAAAAATGTAAGAAGCTTTTTCGAAAGTCTTACAATTCAAAACCAAAAAGAAATTGACGAAATGAGCATCTTGAATAATCTTAGCTTTATCGACAAAAACCGCGCTGAAAAAAATATAAAATTCCTTAAACAAGGCACCGGACTTTTAGGACAAAAAGAATTCGATTCGCGGACAATTAATCTTTTTGATAAAATTGAACCCGCTCTTTTAAAATATTTATCGCAGGCTACTGATCCGGACAGAGTATTAGAAAATTTTGTAAAAATAATCCGTTCGGTAAAATTCCCTTCTATCTGGTACACAGAGTTTGCAAACGAAAAGTTTTTTATCTCGTTTCTTACCATTTGCGAATTTTCGCAGAAAGCTGTTGATATGATGAGCATCAACAAAGAACTTGGCGAATTCTATCTTACCCGCTCCTGCTTTACATCCGATTTCAGTTCGCTTTTACCAGGAATTTCCAATGACCATATCATTTTTTCTTTATGCATTCAGTTCGCGTTGAAGCTGATTAATCATCAAATTGTATCGCGCACATTAAGCGAATTAATTCACTACAGGATTCAGCAGGCAGTTGATAATAAATATACTAAACACAATTATTTTATTGCCGGACAAGGAAGTTTCGGAATTTCGGAAATGAATTTTGCATCGGATGTTGACCTCACTATTATTGCCCTGCGGAAAGAAAACGACCCTGTAATTGAAAATGATTTTGAAAATTTCATGGTAGAATCGCGCAGCTTCCTTTCGCCGTTTTCAGTTGATTTCAGGTTACGTCCCGAAGGGCAAAAAGGTCCTTTGGTTTGGGATATACGGAAATACGAAACATATCTGAAAAACCGAGCCCGTATCTGGGAATTTCAGGCGCTTTCCAAAGTATGTTTTTGTACTGGCAATCCTTCGCTTTACGAGGATTTTTTAACAATTATCAAAAAGCAGCTGTCATCCTTCAAACCGGCAGAATTGAAGAAAAACATAAAAGAAATGTACTTATCGATTTTACGAAGCAATTTATCGCCTTTAGGCACAAGTTTTAACACAAAAAAAAGCAAAGGCAGCATAATAGATATTGAATTTGTTTTGCAGTATCTGCAAATGCTCGATCCGGCAAATTACGTGGCAATGAACTGCCGCAATAATCTTCAAAAAATTAAATTTATTACAGGGTTTAAATCGGAATACGATTTTATTTCACCTCTTTCAGATAATTTTACAGAATTAAAAACTATTGAATTAGCCGTTCAGACTTTGTTTAATCAAAACAATACCATTATCCCTTCCGATAAAAATAAAAAACGGCTGCTATCTTCCTTTTTAGGATACAAAGATGATGAGCTTGATACTAAATTAAAAAAGATAATTGCTGAAAACTCGAAAATATTCGACAGGGTTTTTTCAAATTGATAAAAAATATTATTTCTAAATATTATGCTTCAATTTCAGGACTGATTGTTTTTTCGGTTTACCTTTTCACTTTAGCTCCTACAGTTGTTAAAATTGATTCAGGCGAACTTGCGGCGGTTCAATATACTTTGGGAGTTGCTCATCCTACCGGTTATCCCGTTTTTACAATCATAGGATATCTTTTTCAGCAAATACCTTTGCCATTAACTCCAATTTATAAATCGAATATATTAAGTGCAGTTTTTTGCAGCATAGCGACAATATTTTTCATCAAAGCTGCATTCAATTTTTTATTCCTTTCATTTTCCGGATTTTATGAACCTGTAAAAACAAAAAATAAAAAGGATAAAAAGAATTCTGTTCCCGAAAAACCTTTGCTGAATGAAACACATCTCAAATTTTCGGCTGTCCTTTCTGGATTTATACTTTCATTCAGTAAAATTTATTGGATCCAAAGCACTTCAGTTGAAGTTTATTCTCTGCAATTACTTTTTTTCAGTTTAATTTTATTTGCGCTTTCCAGAATTTCTGAAAACATTTCAAACAGAGAATATTCTTTTAATAACTGGATATTTTTAAGTATTTCATTTGCTTTCGGTTTCCTGAATCATATGACAACTTTGCTGTTTATTCCTGCAGCAATTTATTTATTTTTCCGCCAGTACAAAATTAAATCTGTAAGTTTTATTGATATTATTAAGTTTTCAGTTGTATTTACTATAATTTTAGCCGCCGGATATTCTTTCATAATTATCCGTGCCCAGCACAATCCTGATATGAACTGGGGAAATGCCGAAAATCTCGTGCGATTATTCCGCCATATCAGCGGAAAACAATACAGCGTTTGGATGTTTACCGGTATTGATGCTGCAAAAAAACACCTGCTCTTTTTCTTTGAAAATTTTATAAGTGAATTCAGAACTGCAGCAATTGCAGTAATTATTACCGGACTAATAATTTCGCTGCAGAAATTTGCCGTAGTTGAAAAAATGCTTCTCATTACATTTGTATTTTCGGTTTTATTTACTGTAAATTACGACATTGTTGATATCGAGACTTATTTTCTATCGGCATTAATTATTTCAACAATCTGGTTTTCATTCGGCGTTTTCTGGCTTTTAGAACGTTTTTCCGCGAGGAAAATAAATACCGCGATTGCATTTTCGGTTTTATTGCTTCCGTTGTTATTTGAAGTATATTTTAATTATTCCGAAGCAGACCAGTCCGATAATTATTTCTACGAAGATTATACAAAATCGCTGATTGGCAGCGTCGAAAATAATTCAATAATCCTTTCGTATCAATGGGATTATTTTATTTCAGCTTCACTATATTTCCAGAAAGCTGAAAGTTTCAGACCGGATGCAGCTGTTATCGATAAAGAATTATTACGCAGAAGCTGGTATTTTAAACAGATAGAAAAAAGCTATCCCGGAGTTTTAAACGGCTTGAATTCCGAAATTCAATCATTCCTGAAAGAACTTAAAGTATTCGAAGCGGGAGGAAATTTTAATCCTCAGATTCTTGAATTTTATTTCCGGAAAATAATTACAGGACTAATAAAAAATAACATTGGCAAACGTAATGTGTATATCGGTCCCGAATTTTTACAGAAAGAATTAAGAACGGGTGAACTTCAATTGCCCGAAGGCTACTCTCTTATTCCTCATTTATTCCTTTATAAAGTAGTTAAAAAAGATGAATATTCTGCTGCTCCGTTTCCTGATTTCAAGCTTCGAAAAACGGGCAGAGATGACAACTACGAAAAAAATGCCAGCGCTTTTATTTTCGATGTCCTTATCAATCGTGCACTTTACGAAAATCAAAATGGATTTAACGGTTCTGCTCAAAAATATCTTAGTTTTGCAAAAAACAATTTCCCGGAATTCCCCATTAATCCGGCAATTACAAATCTTATAGAAAATGGCAAAAAATAAACCTCTTATTATCGGCATACACGGATTAGGAAACAAGCCTCCCCAAAAACTGCTTAAAAAATGGTGGGAGATGTCCATTTCCGAAGGTTTGTTAAATCATTACGGCATTTTACCTTATTTCGATTTTGAATTGGTTTATTGGGCAGATTATATTTATTCCGAACCGATGAACCTAAAAACAAATGATAAAACAAGCCCTTTATATATTAATGAACCTTATCAAAAAGCTAACGGGCAACAGTATAATAAAAATCTTAAGGAAAGGTTTTTAGGATATTTTAGATCAAAACTCGGCAGGATTATTTTAAGCAACAATTTCTACCAGACTTTACCGTTAGTTACCGAAACAATTATAAAAAAATATTTCCGGGAAATTGATATTTATTATTCTTCCGAAACAAAATACAAAGTAAAGTTTGCCGCAAAGGAAGTTATTCGTTCAATACTCGCTGAAAATATGCAAAAATATCGCGATCGAAAAATATTGCTTATCGGTCACTCGATGGGTTCGCTAATTGCTTACGATGTCCTTTCTGAAATCGATTTTGAAATTGACACTTTCATTTCTGCCGGCTCACCCATCGGAATTCCTTATCTTTTAGAAAAAATTAAGAAAGAAAAAGGAAGTGATGCTGCCGATAAATTGCCTGTCCCAAATTCAATAAAAAATCATTGGTACAATTTCACTGATCCGCAGGATAAAATCAGCTGCTATTTTAAACTTGCCGATTTTTTTAAGAATAACATATCTGGAGTTATACCCGAAGACAAATTTGTTAGTAATAATTATATATGCGGCGAAGAACATAATCCGCATAAAATATACGGTTATTTGAGGAGTAAAGAGGTTTCGGAAATAATATATACAATGATTATCGAAAATAAAAGTAAAAGTAGACTCTGGTTTGAAAGCACAGTTTCAAAAATTCTTTTTAAAAAAGATTTATGGATTAAATAAAACTTCTGTTATTCCTTCATACTTTCAAACAAATCTTTCTTGCGTTCTGCAGGGATTTCGCTTTCTGTTAAAAACGACTGCAATGTTACATCCATTTGCTGAATAAGCTTTTTCTTTTCGAATTTCGGTGCAAAAATGGAACCGTCAAGCATATATATACGGTGAGTTTTTTCATCATAAAAAGTATAGTTTATGAAAGGACCGCCCATGCTGTTATCGGACATTTTCCACAAAGCGTTCGTCATTAATGCATATCTGCCCAAAAAATTCACTTCGGATACAAACTTATAATCGTCCATATCTACAGACGTAACATAACTTGTATCATCCATAGTTTTGTAATATTTTTTAGTTATTTTATCGCGGATTGCAAAAACAGAATCAGCGTTAAGAAGATTTGGGGATGCATTTTCAATCCAGTGAACAAAAAGCCAGCGTTCCATATCGGTTCCTGGTGAACGCCTCAGCCATACGAAATTATCTTCGGGCACTTCTTTGGCAAGAAGGTAATCAGCTTGAACATAAATCATCCATCCGTAATTTTTAAGAAGTTTACCTTCAATGTCCTTTTTCTCGTATTGGTCATTGTAAAGAGATTCAGCTATTCTTTTGTTTGAAAGATTTTGTACATAGTACAAAAGATTATCCTGTTCTTTAAGAATATTTCTATTAAGGCTCTCAATATCCGGCGATGCCATAATCATAACAATCTGGTTGCGTGCCCATAAATCATATTTGTTAAAAACAAATTCCTCGCCTGCATTTACTTTTTCTGCTACCTTCGGATCCAATATCGTTTTTACGTATTTAGCTATTTCTGTTTCGGAATTCAAAGGCGAAATTATTACTAAATTTTTCCTTTGTTTATACAAGCTTAACTTTTCGTAATTAATCCTTTTTAGATTATAAAGCTGTTCATTCTGAGGGGTTTTAATTATTTTGCAGAAAACAGCAGATAACGATTCCTGCAATTGTAAATAATCCGATGAATCGGCAACAACAATTATTTCATCCTCTGCACCAATTGCAGGCAGTTTAACATCGCTGCAGCCGGTAATAAGTAATATTGATGAAATTGTTAATAAAAAAAATAATTTTAATAATCCGGTAGTTCTGATTTTTATCATTTTGTCCATCTTTTTTTTACAGCTTAAACAATTTAACTCATTTTTAGTTTCTGTTAAAATAAAATAAGTTGCGGGCTTAATTCCGGTAGAAAAATATAATACAATATCCAAAGACTTATTCCAATAGATACCGGAATTGCAAGATTATCATCTGCCCAGCCGTAACTTATATTTTCGAAAATTGCACCAACTCCTGCCGAAGCAAACGCAATTAAATATTCAGCTAAATTGTATTCGAATTTAGGAGTAAAAAGAGTTACGATACAAGCTGATATAAAAAAAGCAAGTGTTCCTTCGAGACTTTTAAAAAGAAACTTATGTTTTCCGAACTTCCTTCCAACAAGAGCTGCCAAAATATCGCTGATAATTAAAATTGAAAATCCTGTTATTGCAAATTCTTTAGGAAAAAAGAAAACAACAATTGTAGCTGAAAGCAAAACATAAGTTGCTCCGCTCAGATTTTTTTTTGCCTTGTCTATTTCGTGATCTCTTAACATAAAACCGAATATGTTAATCACAAGCTTATTCAGAGCCGGAGAATAATATCTGCCAATATCAATAATTAAAAAAAGAACTGCGATAGGAGCAAGAATCTTAAGAGCAAGATGCCTTTCAATAAAACAGTAAATAATTGGAATTGAAAGTGAAATGAGGTGAATGGTCTTCCTCATCACTTCACTTTTATAATCTATTGTTCCATTATTAAAATCATGCATCAGTATCTTTCCTGCTTCTCTTTTCTTTTTGTTCCATTAAATCTTTTACATGATCCGGCAGTTCTCCTTTTCCTTCTGAATTCTTTTCATCAGATCCGTTACCGCCATTCTTTTGTATCGGCGGAAGTTCTTCTCCATTTATAATTTTATCAATTTCCTCGGAATCAAGAATTTCACGTTCGAGCAGTTCTGCAGAAAGTTTATGAAGAATTTCAGCATTATCTTTCAGGATATCGTCAGCTCTTTTCATGCATTTACTTACAATAGTCTTAACTTCATCATCAATTTCCTGGGCTGTTTTTTCGCTGTAATCTTTGTGTTTTGTAACTTCGCGTCCTAAAAATAATTCTTCTTCTTTTGTTCCATAAGCAACCGGACCAAGTTTTTCGCTCATTCCCCATTCGCAAACCATTTTTCGTGCAATGTTGGAAGCTCTTTCAATATCATTTCCCGCTCCGGTAGTAAGCTGTCCGAAAATAAGCATCTCTGCAGCTCTTCCACCTAACGCGTAAGTAATTATTGCTTCAAGATATTGCTTGGAATATGTGTGTTTTTCATCTACAGGAAGATAGGTAGTTACCCCTAAAGCTCGTCCTCGCGGTATAATAGTAACTTTATGAACCGGATCTGCTTCAGGAATCATTCTAGCAACAAGCACGTGTCCTATTTCGTGATAAGCTGTAATCTTTTTTTCTTTTTCCGAAATAAGCATACTTTTGCGTTCGGTTCCCATCATAACTTTATCTTTTGCTTCTTCAAAATCGCGCATACAAACACTTGTGCTGTTTTTTCGTGCAGCAAGCAGGGCAGCTTCATTTACCATATTTGCCAAATCGGCACCTGATAAACCGGGAGTGCCTTTGGCTAGTGTTTTAAGATCTACATCCTGCGCTAAAGGGATTTTTCGCGTATGAACTTTTAAAATTCCTTCGCGTCCGTTAACATCAGGTCTGTCAACCACTACCTGCCTGTCGAATCTTCCAGGACGCAGCAATGCCGGGTCGAGAACATCGGGACGGTTAGTTGCGGCAATAATAATCACGCCGCTGTTTTGTTCAAAACCGTCCATTTCAACTAAAAGCTGATTAAGGGTTTGTTCTCTTTCATCATGTCCGCCGCCAAGTCCTGCTCCGCGATGGCGTCCAACGGCATCAATTTCATCAATAAAAATAATACAAGGAGCATTTTTCTTTCCTTGGTCGAATAAATCTCGTACACGGCTTGCGCCTACGCCTACAAACATTTCAACAAAATCGGCACCGCTTATCGAAAAAAACGGTACCCCGGCTTCACCTGCTACTGCGCGGGCAAGTAATGTTTTACCTGTTCCGGGAGGGCCTAAAAGTAAAACACCTCTTGGTATTTTACCGCCAAGCCGTTGAAATTTGGTCGGTTCTTTCAGAAATTCAATTATTTCTTCAAGTTCCTGTTTTGCTTCATCAGCTCCGGCTACATCTTTAAAGGTGATTTTAATTCCCATTTCGGAAATCATCTTGGCTTTGCTTTTACCGAAATTGAATATACCGCGGGTACCGCCTCCGGCACCACCCTGCATTTTTCTCATAAATAAGATTAGTACTGTAACAAGCAATATCAGGGGAAGAAATGTATAAAACGCATTCATCCATTCATTGCTCTCCTTAATAAACGAATACTTTATTCCTTTTTCTTTCCACAGTTGTTCATTTTTTTCAATTAAAGGTTCAACCAAAGTTGTTGTAAATCTTGAAAATTCTTTTGTTTTTGAACCAATAACAATTTTTTCGGACGATTTTAATTTTCCTTCAAGCGAATAATCATTAATATCCGTTTTTGTGATTTTTGCTTCGGCTATTTTCCCTTCGCTTAAATATTTTTCGTAAACATCGTACGATACTTCCTGAACATTGGCGGCATTTACATAAAGCAACTGCCAAACCACAATGGCAATTATTGCAAATACTCCCCAGCCTAAAACCCCCCGCATTATTTTGTTCCAGTCAAATTCGCCGTCGGGCCCTTTTGGTGCGCCGGAAGGTTTTTTTTCTCCCTGATTCTTTTTTTCGGAATTATCCGATTGATAAAATTTTTGTATTCCTTTGAACATTATTAAAAACTCCATTATTCGCTAAGTATAAAAATTGAGCGTAAATTTCTGTATTTTTGTGCATAATCAAGTCCGTATCCAAGAACAAATTTATCCGGAATTTCGAATCCCGTATAATCAACTTTTACATCATACTTAATGCTTTTGGGTTTAACAAGAAGAGATGCAACCTTTAAACCTGCAGGCTGATGTTTAAGTATCAATTCGCTTATATATTTGATTGATAAGCCTGAATCCACAATATCTTCCACAACTACAACGTATCTGTCGGTTATATCGGCATTAAGTTCCTTGAGAAGTTCAACTTTTCCCGAAGAAATTTTTGCGTCGCCGTAACTCGATAATTTAAGAAAGTCAATTTCACTTCTGACTGTAACGTTTTTCATTAAATCAGCCATAAATAAAAAAGAGCCGTTTAATATTCCGATAAAAACAGGAAGTTTGTCGCGGTATTCTTTTGAAATTTCTTCTCCAAGTTCGGCAATACGTTTTTGAATTTTTTCTTCCGAAATGTATTCAACAAATTTTTCGCTGCCTACTTTTAGTATTTTGTTTCCTTCCGAATCGGTTTCAACCATAATTTATAATATTTTTCTGTTGTATTGGTAACCTTGAATCTGTCGTCAATTCTGTAACCTAAAACCCAGACCAATTTTTCATCATTAACAAGAACCATCTGCTCTTTTCTATCTTTCGACGGAACTTTAATGTCCGTCAGAAAATCCGATACTTTTTTAAAGTTTTTCATTCCCAAAGGAATGAACTTATCATTTTTTTTCCAACTGCGTAATATAAAAATATTGGATATATTATCCGCAGAAATTATTTCGTATCTGCCTTTGCCGGCTTTTATGTTATCTGATTTTTTCGTTGGTTCAACAAAGACTTCGAAATTTTCTGTTTTTACAATCCGACCTGGATGAATAATAATTTCTTCGGGATTAGTATTTGTATTTTTTCTGTAAAGAACAATTTCGTCGGCTTCGCGTATTACATTTATTCCGCCGGCAAGTTCCAGATTTTTGCCTTTTTGTTTTTCAAAAAGTCCGTTTATCTGTTTCAAATTCTCGAAATTCAATTCAATTCCAAATTTTTCGGAAACAGATTCGATAAGCAGTTCTGATATTATAAAAACACCAGATTTTTTATAGAGTTCAACAGGAATAGATATTTGTCCGCTTTCTACTGAAATTTTCTTCCGATATTTTTTAATAATTTTTTCGCTTAAAAAATCTTTATAACCTGAAACATTTTGAGATGTGCGGAAAACAGCTTCATCAACATTTGGATTTATGCATTCTTTTATTTCCGGTACAAGGCGGTTTCTGATAAAATTTCTTTGATAATCGTCCGATAAATTTGATTCATCAATCCTGTAATTTATGTTTTGATGTTTCAGGCAGTTTAATATTTCATCTTTAGAAAGAACAAGAAAAGGTCTGATTATTTTTCCGCGTACTGCCGGAATTCCTGAAAGTCCCCTTATGCCTGTACCCTTGAAAAGATTAAGCAATACCGTTTCAAGATTATCATTTTTATTGTGAGCTGTTACAATTTTATCGAATTTAATTTCGAGCATTTTTTTATTTAAGAAATCATATCTTACACCGCGGGCTGCTTCTTCTATAGAGATTTTTAATTTCTTGGAAATTTCTTTTACATCGGCCGAATGAACAAATAAATCAATACCCATTTCGCTGCAAAAATTCCTGCAAAAGTGCTCGTCCTTTACAGCATTTTTTCGCAAATTGTGATTTATATGAGCCGCGGCCAGCTCAATTTTTAATCTTCTTTGATATTTTTTAAGGAAATTTAACGCAAATACCGAATCGGGTCCGCCGCTGAAAGCCACAAGAATTTTATCGCCCGGAGAAATCATTTTTGTCTCATCGATAAATTTTAGTACTTTTTGCTCAGCAGTTTTCATTTAGTAGCCCATATTTTTCAGCCATTCGTCCGATATTTTGCCTTTGTTTTCTTTACCAAGAATTTTTGCAGCATATTTCCCGAGAACATCGAATTCCAGATTAAGCACCGAACCGATTTTTTTCTCTTCGAGATTGGTATTAGCCCAAGTGTGCGGAATAACCGAAACTGTTAAACTTTTATTTGTAAAACTTGCAACTGTAAGACTTATTCCCTCAATACAGATTGAGCCGACGTGAATAATATAATTTTGGAATTCAGGCGGATAAAAAATTTCGAGTAATATGCTTTGAGGATTTTTACGTATGTTTAAAATTTTACCAGTTGTATCAACATGACCAAGAACAAAATGCCCGCCAAGTTTTTTATTCAAAGTAAGAGAGCTTTCGAGGTTTACCTTATCTCCTTTGGAAAGCAGCCCGAGATTTGTTTTTTTTATTGTTTCGGCTACAGCTTCAACCGTAAAAGTCTTTTTATCAAACCGGATAACTGTTTGGCAGGCGCCGTTTACATTAATGCTGTCACCTTCTTTTAGTTCATCAAGAATTTTTTCAGCCTTAATCGTAATTTCGCGGCCTTCTCCGGGATTAACAATTTTATCAATTATTCCTATTTCTTCTACCAGTCCGGTAAACATTTTACACCTTTTTATATTTCAGCAGAACATCTCCGCCAACATTAATATTTTCGGTCAAATTAAAGCTAAAGCTGTCTTCAATATTCAATGCAGGAAGTTTTTCGAAAGGGCTTAATCCTTTTCCTAAAATTTTAGGGCAGACAAAAAGTAAAATTTCGTCAGCCAGATTTTCGCGTAAAACAGCTGAAAAAATAGCTGAGCCTCCTTCGGTAAGGATTGAAGTTATATTGTTTTCCGCTAATTTCTGAAATGCATTTTTCATTACCGGATAACCGTTTTCGTCTTCGGGAACAAACAGAATTTTTACTCCTGCATTTTCGAACATTTTTATTTTTTCAGTTTTTGATTTTGAATATTCGCAGGAAATGATGAATATTTGCCGGTCTTTATTTTCGTTAAAAACTCTGTAACCGGAATCAAGCCCCAAATCTCTGTCGATAATAATCACATTCGGGTTTCTTCCCTCGGCAAGCCTTACATTTAATTCAGGATTATCGGCTTTAACAGTACCTTTCCCTGTCATCACCGCGTCATATTCGCTGCGAAGGCGATGAACCAGTTCCCTCGATTTCCCGCTGCTTATCCATTTGGAGTTTCCGAATGAATCCGCAATTTTCCCATCAATTGTCTGTGCAATCTTTAATGTAACAAAAGGTGTTTTTTCCGTTATTTGTTTAAAGAAGAATTTATTCAATTCATAACAATCATTTTCTAAAATTCCGCTTTTAACTTCAATTCCGGCATTTTTAAGCATTTCAATACCTCTGCCGGAAACAACTGGATTCGGATCTTTTGTTCCGATAAATACCTTTTTTATACCGCTTTTTATAATTGCTTCTGCACAGGGAGGAGTTTTTCCGTAATGGGAACAAGGTTCTAAATTAACATAGAGCGAAGCATCAATCACATTTTCGGAACAGCTTTCAATTGCATTTATTTCGGCATGCTTGCCGCCGAATTTTTGATGCCATCCGCTCCCGATTATATTTCCGTTTTTAACAATAACCGCCCCCACAAGAGGATTGGGACTTACCATCCCGGCTCCTTTCCTGGCAATGTCGATTGTTATCCGGATGTATTTTTCTTCTTCCAATAAATTATTCGATATTTAATATCTCAAATTTAATAAGTCCGGCAGGCACTTTGGCTGCAACTGTTTCTCCTAATTCCCTGCCCATCAATGCTTGTCCAACAGGAGAAGTAACCGCTATTTTTCCGCTTTGCAGGTTCGCTTCTTCGGGACTTACCATTTCGTAATCGTATGTTTGATTATTATTTAAATTCTTTACTTTAACCTTTGCTAAAATGTGCACTTTATCTTTTGTGAAAGAGGTGGTATCAACAACTTTAGCATTTGCCAGTAAAGCTTCTTTCTTACTTATATTCAGTTCAAGCAGTCCTTGTTCTTCTTTTGCAGCATCATATTCAGCATTTTCGGATAAATCACCGTATGACCGTGCTGTAGCAATTCTTTCTGCCATTTGTTTACGGCCTTCGGTTTTAAGCGTTCTTAATTCATTTTCCAATTCAATCATTCGTTCTTTTGTTAAATATACGATGTTTGCCACTATTCTGCTCTCCGTGTTTCTGATTTAAAAAAAATTGCCACCGCAGAACCCTTTCAAAAGTTTAGCAGTGGCGTTCGAAAACATAATAAAAAATATTGATTTTTGCAACTAAAACTATAATATATGCCTGTTAAAACTTACTCCATTATCTGTTTGTGTTTTTTTTATATTTTTTCTAAAAATAGAAATTAAAAACACAGGCAGGCATTACAGCTTTTTAGGAACTCTATTTACAAGCCTTATCATGCGCCTATTCTTTTATTCACATTGCTTTACCCTCGTTTTAATAGTATATTTTCAAATTGTTTTTAATTTTTTTTGTGGGTGTGATGATACATTTTTACAGATTGTTTTTTTCTCTGATTTTAGGATTTTCCGTCCTCACTGTTAACGGTCAAATAAAGATAAAGGAATTATCGGGGATTACCCAGAATGATATTTCAGGAAGAACTGCAAATCCTTCTTCAAAACGGAAAATTATTGAACTGAAAAGCGGTTGGCGAGCCTACCTTCCGGAAAAACCCGAAAACAAGTCTTCACTTTCGCTGCCTGCAAGTTTCAGCGGAACCGATGAAATTATTTTTGAGCACGAGATAGATATAAAACAATTCGACTTTAAAAAGAACATTGTTAATCTTCACATTTCAAAAATAAGCTCGTCGGTTAATATTCAAATAAATGATGAAATTATCTTTAAACACCCGTTTGGAGAAATTCCCGCAGAGTTTGAACTGAATGAAAATCTTTTTTTGAAGAACAAAAAAAACTATATAAAACTTCATATATTCTTTCATTCGGAAAACGGAGCATCTGTTCCAATATTAAAAAATTACCTTTTGCCCAAGATATCCGGCGGTGTTTTCGAGAATGTTTATATATCTGTCGAACCTAAATTCCGGATAAAAGATGCTGTTTCAAATCTGAGTATTAGCAAAAAAAACAATCGCGCCGAAATTAAAACAAATATTAAAGCTTCTTTTCCCGAATCTTACGATATTAACAAAAAAAGTGATATTTTTACGGTAAGTTTTGCATTTTACAATAAAAACAATCAGTTGATTGATTCTGTAAAAACTATCCTTTCACATCAGGAAGCATCTGCATCTGTTATGCAGTCAATAAATAATCCTCTACTTTGGTCTCCCGATCAGCCTTATTCATATACCCAAAAAATTTCGTTTTTTAAAAACGACTCTCTTATCGACAGGAAAATTAAAACTATACCTCTCGTTAAACAAAATTCCGAAAGCAATAACCTTATGTTTAATGATGCAGAATTGAATATTTACGCTGTAACATATATTCAGCCTTTATTTAAAAAAGGCAATACTTCTGCTTATAAGAACTTCATTAATGATCTGAAGATAATTAAAAATGCGGGTTTTAACACTGTAATTTTTTCGCATTCGCTGCCATCTCCCGAAATACTTAAAGGATGTGAACAAATCGGGTTATATGCAATTATTGAATTTCCTTTTATTTCGATACCGGCAGAAATCATCAGCAGCGGCGATTTTACCGAAAAAACCGGCAGATACATTTCGCAGGTAATTTCCGGTTTAGAGAGTAACGTAATTATCGGATATTCTATTGGCACAGGTTTTTTACCCGATTCGCAAGAACATTTGGATTTTATTAAAAATTCTGCCAAAATAATAAAAAACAGAAGCGGTAAAATTACTTTTGCTTCATTTGCTGGAATACCGGAAAATAAAATTGAAAATCTTGACTTTATCTGTCTCGAAATTTTCAGTAAATCTTTTGAAGGACAAGTTGAACGGATTAACAGTGCCATTAATAAATTTGGAGCTGATAATTTAATTATCGGACCTTACACATATCCTACTTTTAACGGAAGCACAAACGGCTACAAAAATAATAATTCATACGAGTCGCAAGCACGTAATATTGAAAATGCTTTAGATTTTGCAATTGATAAGAAATTAAGCGGAATATTTTTTAATTCGATGTTCGATTACAAACTTAATTACTCGTCGCTTGCTGCAGGATACAACCTTCAGAATTTATGTTATACCGGAATTTTAGGAATAGACCGTAACACAAACCGGCTTAGCTACAACGTTATTAAATCGAAACTTAAAAACGGCGAAAAGTTTAATATACCAATCGGCACCGATCCTGATGATTCTCCTCTGTTTTTTATAATTGTTTGTCTTGTAATTTCATCTCTCGCGGCAATGCTTATCAACTCTAAAAGGAAATTCAGGGAAGATGCTTCCCGCGCGTTGCTTCGCCCTTACAATTTTTATGCGGATGTCCGCGATCAGCGAATTCTTTCGGGATTCCATTCAAATTTTCTTTTAATTTTAATTGTGGGTTCGTTATCTCTTTTATTTACAAATCTGCTTTTTTATCTTAAAAACAATTTATTCCTTGATAAAGCTTTAATTTCACTCGGCAGTATTTCTTTAACCAACTTTATCGGAGGATTAAGCGTAAACCCTGTTAAAGCATTTATTTATCTTTTTATTATGTTGCTTTTATTTATACTTTCAATAACACTCTTTATTAAAGTTGCATCAATGTTCATAAAAAACAGAGTGCTTATATCAAGCATTTATTTTATGACTACATGGTCTTTTCTTCCGGTTCTTTTGCTTCTTCCGCTGGAACTGGCTCTCTATAAAATTTTAAAGGTTCACGAATATAATACCTACATTTATATATTTTTATCACTTTTCTTCTTATGGATTTTCCAGCGGCTGATAAAAGGTATTTATGTTATTTTAGATACCCACCCTGCCAAAGCTTATTTTTTCAGCATTGTTTTTATTCTCCTTTCGTGGGGATTTGTCGTTCTTTATTTCCAAATGTCGGAATCAAGTATTTATTATGTAATAAACGCATTTAAGCAATTTGCATTAATGCAGTAAGGTGATATTTGTATTTATCCAAATTAGAAATATTCGGTTTTAAATCTTTTGCCAATAAAACGGTTGTGCATCTTACAAAAGGTGTAACCGGAATTGTTGGCCCGAACGGATGCGGGAAAACAAATATTGTTGATGCTATAAGATGGTGCCTTGGCGAACAAAAAAGCAGCACTTTGCGAAGCGACAAAATGGAAAACGTTATTTTTAACGGAACCACATCAAAAAAGCCTATGGGAATGGCGGAAGTTTCGCTTACTCTTGTTAACGACAGGGGTGTTCTTCCAACCGAATATTCCGAAGTTACAATCACCCGGCGTATTTTCCGTTCTGGAGAAAGCGAGTATTTACTAAACGGGAATCTTTGCCGTTTAAAAGATATAACAAATCTTTTTATGGATACCGGAATGGGCACAAATGCCTATTCGGTTATCGAATTAAAAATGATTGAAACCATCCTCAGCAATAAAGCCGAAGAACGCCGGAATATGTTTGAAGAAGCCGCAGGTGTTAATAAATATAAACTCCGCAGGCGTTTGGCTTTAAAAAAACTTGAAGACGTTAAGGCAGATTTAACAAGAGTTAACGATATTTATGCTGAAGTAGAAAAGAAAGTGAATGCCCTCGAAAGACAGGCAAGCCGGGCTGATAAATACAATCAGCTGAACACTGTTTTACGCGAAAAGGAAATAAATTTAGCCGAACGCGAATATTCTTATCTTAACAAAAAGAAAGTCGAACTGAAAGACCGGACTCAGAATTATAAAATCCGGAAAGAAGAAATTGATGCCGAAATAAAAAGTTTTGAAGAAGAATTAAACGTTTACCGCGACCGCATAAATGAAATTGATGCCGAACTTAAATTAAAACGCGAAGAAGTTTCTAAACAAACCGAAAAACTTCATAACGTTCAAAAAAATATTTCTGTTTCGGAAGAGCGGGAAAAATCGTTATCACGAAACCTCCTGCGGTTTCAGCAGGAACTTGAAGAACTTGCTTACACAAAAGAAGAAACCGAAGATATTCTTGCCGAAAGCAAAGAATTGGTAAATCAGTATACTAATGAAATTGGGGCTAAAGAAACCGATATTGGAAAATCTGCTATTGCTGTTTCGGAAAAGGAAATTTTCCTAAAAGAAAAACGCGAAGCTTTAAAGAAAAAGAGCGATGAACTTATCGAAATCTTTAAAGAAATAAATGCAAAAGAGAACCTCAACAATTCTTTAACGGATAAGTTCGAGAAAAACAAAGCCGAAATGCGCCGGATAGAAGAAAGAATACAGAAAATTACCAATAATATGGCAAAAACAGTAGGATTTCTTGAAGATTTAAGCATAGAAAAAATTAATGTTGAGAATAAAATTGAAGAATCCGAAAAACTTCTAGCTTCTAAAAGAAACGAAAAGGAAACGCTTGAAAGAGAATTATCGGGGTTAAAAGATAAAGAGCTTGATGAAAAATCGCTGCTTGTAAATCTCGAAAATAAAATAGAATTCCTGCAGTCGCTTATTACCAATCTCGAGGGAGTATCGAAAGGCGCGAAAACGCTTTTAGAGAGCGAAGGATGGACAGATAAAGAAAAAACGCTTTTTGCGGATGTAGGTTCTACCGAAGAAAAATACCGGTTTGCCCTTGAAGCATCTCTTAAAAGCGTGCTGAATAATATGCTTATCGAAAACACCGATGATTTAAATAAAGCTGTTTCGTATCTTCAAAAAAATGATCTCGGGAAAGCATCATTTTATTTACTGCAAAATACTAAAACCGGCGGACTGTTAAATAAATTAAGCGGTTTACGAAAAAATACTCAGAGAAAGAAAATTGAAAAAAGTAAGGATTTTTTGGGATGGGCTTATCTTATGGTTCAAACAAAACCAAAATGGAAACCTTATTTTAATAAGATTCTAAACAACACTGCTTTGGCAAAAGATTTGGATTCGGCAATTAAATTGAGTAAAGTTTTTCCGGAATTTAATTATGCAACATTAAACGGCGATTTGGTTCAAAATAACGGTATTATAGAAGCCGGATCGCTGCCAAAATTAGACGACACGCTTTTCGGTAGAAAGCAGCTTTTAGAAGAACTGAAACTTGAATATCCTAAACTTCAGCAAAATCTTGAACAAACCCGCATATCTATCTCCGAAAAAGAAGAATTAATTTCCGGAATTGACCTGAACAGCATTTCGGATCAGGGAAGGATTTTGTTAAACGAAATTACAAGTATCGAAAAACAAATTTCGCAGCTCGAATACGAAAACAATAAATCATCCGAAGAAATTGAAATCCTCCAGAAACAGCTGCAGGAACTTGCCGTGCAAACTAACAATACCGACGATGAACTCACTAAACTTTCGGAAATTATAAAAGCCGATTTAATCGCCCGTAAAGAAGCAGAGGATGTTTTTAAATCGGCCGAACAGGAAGTAAGAGAAATTGAAACAGAATATAATTCCTTTGTTTATCAATTAAATCAAGACAAACTTGAGCTTGAAAGGCTTAAAGGTAAACTTCAAAACACACATAACACAATAGAACGAAGCGAACAAAGTCTTGTAAAAATTACCGAAACCATCGGGAAAAGGAATGAAGACATTTCGAATACAAAGGAAGAGATTGCTTCCTTAAAAAGCATTTTGGAAGATTTTCAGTTTGAATTTGACGAATTGAAAGAAGTCCAGATAAAGCTTGAAAGCGAGCAAAAAGAAATTGACGGCAGGCTGCTTAGTGTTAAGGATGAAGCTACGAAGCTGGAAAAACAGCTTACATCTCTTCGTCACGAGCGGCAAAAAATATCTGATGAACTTCACGAAGTTGATTTGAAAATAAACCAGATAGATCTTAAAGTTGAAAATGTAAAACAAAATATTAAAGAAACCTATACAATTGATATTGAGCTGAAAGATTTTGAAGATGAGGATAATTTTAATTTTGAAGCAGAACATCAGGAAGTTAGTTCTCTTAAAAACAAGATAAAACAACTCGGTCCAATTAATCTGCTTGCCTATGCCGAATTTGAAGAAGAAAACGAAAGACTTCAATTTTTTACAAAACAGCGCAACGACTTAATTGATGCCGAAAAAGATTTGATTAAAACGATTCAGGAAATCAACAACACAGCCCAAACTCTTTTTATGGAGACTTTCGAGGCAATCAGACAAAACTTCATCAAGATCTTTCGCGGATTGTTTAATCCCGGTGACGAAGCTGACCTTGTAATTCAGGAAGACGTTGATCCTCTTGAAGCAAAAATAGAAATCAGCGCAAAACCTAAAGGAAAACGTCCTACATCAATAGAACTTCTTTCGGGCGGTGAAAAAACCTTAACAGCTACGGCTCTTCTGTTTGCAATTTATCTCGTAAAACCAAGTCCGTTCTGTATTCTGGATGAAGTTGATGCTCCGCTTGATGATGCAAATATCGACCGGTTTACAAAATTGATAAAAGAATTCAGCTTGAACACACAGTTTATTATGGTAACGCACAACAAACGCACAATGGAAGCTTCGGAAAATATGTACGGAGTTACTATGCAGGAAGAAGGAATTTCGAAACTGGTAGGAGTACAATTTAACGAACAACTGGCAACTGCCTGATGATTTTTGAAGAGAAGAAAATATTTAAGATTTTTATCGATTTCGATGGAACTATCTCCAAAACAGACGTCGGAGAGGAATTTTTTCTGAAATTCGGGAATGAAGAAAAAGCCCGCGAAATTGTTCAAAAATGGATTGATAAAGAAATTAACTCGAAAGAATCGTGGATTTTATTGTGCGCAACAATTAAAAATTATATTCCGGACGAATTTGAAAAATTTATTGACAGTATAAAAATTGACGAGCATTTTAAATCTTTTGCAGATTTATGTAAAAAAAATGAATTCGATATTTTTATTGTAAGCGACGGTTTTGATTATTATATCAATAGAATATTGAAAAATAACGGTTTGGATTATATTCCGAGATTTTACAACAGACTTGAGTTCGGTGAAAAAGGAGAATTTTTACCCGGCTTCCCTTTTTCGGATGAAGAATGCAAAAAGTGCGCAAATTGTAAACGAAATCATATACTAAATAACAGCGGTGACGATGAATTTACAATATTTATAGGCGACGGATACAGCGATACTTGTCCGGCACAATTTTGCGATTTCATTTTTGCAAAACAATCTTTGCTTAA
This sequence comes from uncultured Melioribacteraceae bacterium, assembly GCA_964437215.1. Classification (GTDB taxonomy): domain Bacteria; phylum Bacteroidota; class Ignavibacteria; order Ignavibacteriales; family Melioribacteraceae; genus JAAYAN01. Next base: position 23,360 of record CAYTFZ010000009.1, read on the forward strand.
ATTCTGCGAAATCAACCGAATAAGCTTTTTCCCTTATTCCGATTTTTATGATGTAAAGAAAAGAGTTGAAAATATGCTGTTAAAGAAAAAATTAAAAAAACGTCATCAGGCGGAATTAAAACGCAAAGAAATCTATTCATTAGGATAAGAAATGGAAAAATTATCAAAATTATTATTTAAATACAGAAGTTATACCCCAATACCGTTTGTAATAATTATGCTGCTTTTTCAACGTATTTCGGGTATCAGTCTTGCAACTGGTTTTTTAATTGCTCTTGCTGGCGAACTGATCAGGCTTTGGGCTGTGAGCCACGCAGGAAGCGAAACACGTACAACCGGAAAGGTAGGAGGCTCGTTTCTGGTTATTAGCGGTCCTTACAGCTATATACGCAATCCTCTTTATTTTGGAAATATTCTTATCTATTTTGGAATAGGCATAATTTCAATGTCTTTATTTCCATATCTGCAGATAATTGCAATATTGTTTTTCCTTTTTCAGTATTATTACATAATTCTTGAAGAAGAAAGATATCTGGCTTCAACATTCGATAATTATAATTTATACTTCAAGGAAGTTCCAAGGATTTTTCCCCGGTTAACACCATTTAAGAACCCGGGAATAGTACAGCCTGAATATAATATCATCAAAGGATTAAAATCTGAAAAAAGAACTCTTCAGGCTTTTTTTATAATTACTTTGCTTTTAGTAATATTTTGGATATTCGAAATTAAACTGGTTTAAATTTGAATGATTCGTTGCTAATAATTGCCGGTGAAGCTTCCGGCGACCTTCACGGTTCGGCTTTAATTAAAGAATTAATTAGATTTAAGCCGGATATTAACGTTTTCGGCATTGGCGGAAAAAATATGAAGGATGCAGGTTTAAATGCTGTTTACGATATCGAAAAACTTGCTTTCCTTGGTTTTACAGAAGTGATTAAACATATACCTTTCATAAAAAAAGTTCAAAAAGATATTATTGATAAAGTTTTATTTTTTAACACAAAAACCGCTGTGCTTATCGATTATCCCGGATTTAATTTAAGCATTGCAAAAAAACTGAAAAAATTAGGACTGAAGATTATTTATTACATTTCTCCGCAAATCTGGGCTTGGGGTAAAGGACGTATTTCGAAGATAAAAAAACTTGTCGATCATATGATTGTTCTTTTCCCTTTTGAAAAAGAGTTATATCAAAAAGAAGATGTAAAAGTAACTTTTTCGGGACATCCGTTAATAGAGAGAATAAAAAATTACAATTTTATTGAAGCAGACGAGTTCAGGAAAAAATATGGAATATCGAAAGATATTTTACTAATAATGCCCGGAAGCCGCCATCACGAAATAGAATTGATTCTTCCGGAATGCGTGAAAGCTGCCAGATATTTATCTGATAAATACGATTTGCAGCCTGTTATTGCTTGCTCAGGGAATATCAGCGAAGATATTTTTAGAGGCAAACCTGAGCTGGAAGATTTTAAGATAATTAAAGGCTTTACATACGAACTTCTTAAATATTCCCGGTTAGGAATTATTAAATCAGGCACTTCAACATTAGAAGCCGGTCTTTTTTGTCTTCCTTATGTTGTGGTTTATAAAACTTCGCGCTTGACGTATGAAATTGGCAGAGTGCTTATTAAAATTAAAAACATAGCTATTGTAAATATAATTCTTCAAAAAAACGTGATAAAAGAGTTAATTCAGAACGACGTTGAAAGCAGAAAGATTTCTGAAGAATGCTCTAAAATTTTAGATGACGTTAATTATTATAACCGGTTGAAAAATGATCTGGCAGCGCTGGAAAAATTGCTGGGGAATAAAAATGCTTCCGAAGAAGCGGCAAAAATAATAATTGAAGAAATGAAAAATGTTTAAACAGATTAAAAAAAAGTTCTTATACATTTTGGGTTACAGTCTGCTGAATTTTTTACTTGGTATTTTGTGCCGTACCGTTAAAATTAATATTATTAACTACGGATACCTTAAAAATATCCTCGAGAACAATAAGAATGCTGTTGTTGCTTTTTGGCACGGAAGTATGCTTATACCTTGGTTTTTTTTCAGGGATAATAATTTTGCCGCACTCGTCAGTCAAAGCAAGGACGGTGAATTGTTAGCCCGGCTTCTTAAAAAATGGAATTATTCGCTCGTAAGAGGTTCCAGCAGCAAAGGCGGAAAAGAATCACTTGAAGAACTGGTTGATATTCTTCAACAGCAAAAAAGTATTTGTATCACTCCTGACGGACCAAAAGGACCGCCGGAAAAAATGAAAGCCGGCGCTGTAATAGCTTCTAAAAAATCCGGAGTTCCGCTTATTCTTTTAGGCACAGATTACAGCAATTATTTCGAACTGAAAAGCTGGGACAGTTTCAAGATACCCAAACCGTTCAGTAATGCAACACTTGTTTTTTCAGATCCTATTACAATTAATCCGGATTTAAATTACGATGAAACATCAGCATTAATATTGGAAACTGAAAATCTTTTAATCAAGTTAACACAGGAAGCCAAAACCGCTGAATAATTTTCTGAAAATATTACTTTCACCCTTTGTTTTAATCTATTTTGCAGTAATAGGTTTTCGCAATTTTTTGTTTAACAGGGGAATTTTTAAATCCGAAACAACAGGATGCAAGGTTATTTCTGTAGGAAATATAACTGTAGGCGGTTCAGGTAAAACTCCTGCAGTTATTATGATTAGCAAGATTTTGAAAGACGCCGGGATAAAAAGCGGAATTTTAAGCCGCGGTTACGGAAGAAACACTAAAGGTTTTTTACTTGTTTCGGACGGAGAAAAAATGCTTGCCGAAGTTGACGAATGCGGAGACGAGATATATTTTGCTTCGATGGAATGTAAAGTTGCAGCGGCAGTTTGCGAAAAAAGAACTGAAGGCGCGAAAAAATTAAATAAACTATATGCGCTCGAAACTATTGTTTTAGATGATGCGTTTCAGCATAGGTGGATACATAGGGATTTAGATATTTTAATTTTTGATCAAAGATTTTTGCTGGATACAAACACAATTGATCAGAATCTTCTGCCGCTTGGAGTTATGCGGGAACCCTTCAGTTCGGTTAAACGAGCAGACGTAATAATAGTTAACCATAAGTTCGATGAAAAATACGAATTACCTGAAAATATAAACAAGTATTTTAAAGGAAAAAATATTTTTTATGGATATTATACAACAGCAGGATTTTATGATGTTAAAAACCACGAGTTTTTCAGTTTAAATGATTTTGCTGGGCAAAAAAGTCTTGTTGTAAGCGGAATTGCTAATCCAGTTTCTTTTTTAAGCATCCTCGAAAAAAATAAGATTAATGCAGACAACCAGCTTATTTTTCAAGATCATAAAAACTATTCGCTGAAAGAAGTCCAGCTGATACGTAAAAAGTTTTACGATACAAATGCTAACTCAGTTATTACTACTCAAAAAGATGCTGTTAAATTAAAAAATTATGCTAAAGAGCTTGACGATATTGATATTTATTACTTAAAAATAGATTTAATTATTGAAAACAGTGAAAAATTAACTAAAATAGTATTAAGCAAATAAACTAAATAAAGGGAGGACTTATTAATGGCTAAGAATAAGATCAAATATGTTTACTATTTCGGCGGGAAAAAAGCCGAAGGGAAAGCAGATATGAAGAATCTTCTGGGAGGTAAAGGGGCAAATCTTGCTGAAATGGTAAATCTTGGATTACCGGTTCCTGCCGGGTTAACAATTACTACAGAATGTTGTACAGCTTATTATGCAAATAACCACGAATTGCCAAAAACTTTAGCTGATGAAGTTTGGGCAGGAATGAAAAAAGTTGAAACAGAAATGGGAATGAAATACGGCGATGCTAAAAATCCTCTTTTACTCTCCTGCCGGTCAGGCGCAAGAAGTTCAATGCCCGGAATGATGGACACAGTTCTTAACGTAGGTCTTTGCACTGATACAATTCCCGGTCTTATTAAAAAAACTAATAATCCTCGTTTTGTTTGGGATTCTTACAGGCGTTTAATTATGATGTACGCAGATGTTGTTATGGATAAAGCTGAAGGGCTCGATATAAATATCCGTAAAAAACTTGATGATATGCTTGACAGCTACAAAAAAGATAAAAAAGTTGAGCAGGATACAGATCTTACTGCTGATGATTTAAAACAATTGGCAGATGATTTTAAGAAAACAATAAAGAAAGAAATCGGTAAAGAATTTCCGGATGACGCAAAAGAACAATTGTTTGGCGGAATAAAAGCTGTATTCAAAAGCTGGAACGGGAAAAAAGCTGTTGCATACCGCCGCATTGAAGGAATTCCTGATAATTGGGGAACTGCAGTAAATGTTCAGGCAATGGTATTTGGAAATATGGGTGATTCATCTGCAACAGGCGTTGCATTTACGCGTAATCCTGCAACAGGAGAAAATATCTTCTATGGCGAATGGTTAATAAACGCACAAGGTGAAGATGTTGTGGCTGGTATCCGTACTCCTAATCCGTTAAATAACGACACAAAAAATGAACAGAACAAGCATTTGAAAAGTATGCAGGAACAAATGCCTAAAACTTATAAAGAGTTGGAAAAAATCCGTAACATACTCGAAAAAAATTACAGAGACATGCTCGATATTGAATTTACAATTCAGGAAGGCAAATTGTACATGCTTCAGTGCCGCACAGGTAAACGTACCGGAACAGCAGCTTTGAATATGGCTATGGATATGTTAAAAGAAAAACTTATTGATGAAAAAACTGCAGTTATGCGCGTAGAACCGGCACAGCTTGATGAATTGTTACATAAAATTTGCGATCCGGCAGAAGAAAAGAAAGTTCCTGTATTGGTAAAAGGTTTGCCAGCAGGTCCTGGCGCTGCAGTGGGACAACTTGTTTTCACCGCTGAAGATGCTGTTGCATGGGAACGCCAAGGAAAAACCGTAATTCTTATCCGCGAAGAAACTAACCCCGAAGATGTTGAAGGAATGCGTGCTGCAGCAGGAATTCTTACTGCTCGCGGCGGAATGACTTCTCATGCAGCGCTTGTTGCGCGCGGCTGGGGGAAATGCTGTATTGTAGGAGCCGGAAAATTGCATGTTAATCCCGCTACAAAATCAGCAAAAGTTGAAGGAACTAACATTGTTTTAAAAGAAGGAGATGTTGTAACCTTAAATGGAACAAAAGGCCACGTATATCAGAAAGCTTTAAAACTAATGGACGCATCCGAAAATCCTCGTTTCAAACAGTTTATGAAAATGGTCGATTCTTTCCGTACAATGGGGGTTCGTACAAATGCAGAAACACCTGAAGATGCAAAAATCGCACGCGATTTCGGAGCAGAAGGAATAGGACTTTTCAGAACCGAACATATGTTTTACGGAACAGGATCCGAAAAACCTTTGCTGGCGCTTCGCAAGATGATTCTCAGCAATACACAGGCTGAAAGGGTTATTGCACTAAACGAATTATATCCTTACATGAAAAAAGATATTAAAGCAACTTTATTGGCAATGGATAATTTACCTGTAACTTTCCGTCTGCTCGATCCTCCTTTGCATGAATTTGTTCCGCAAAGTAAAGATAAGCAAGCTGAATTGGCAAAAGAGTTAAAAATTAAAGTTGCTGATGTTGCAAAACGCGGCGAAGCTTTACACGAAAATAACCCTATGATGGGTCATCGCGGAGTTCGTTTAAGTATTACATATCCCGAGGTTTCAGAAATTCAGTTCCGGGCAATTTTTGAATCAACTCTGGAATTATTAAAAGAAGGTCATCACCCAAAACCTGAAATTATGATTCCAGTAACTTGTGAAGCGGCTGAATTGGATGTTACAAAAGTAATTGCTGATAAAGTATATGATGAAGTATGTAAAAAATTCAAAGTTAAATCGATTAACTATCTCTACGGTACAATGATCGAAATTCCCCGCGCTTGTTTGCTAAGCGAAAGAATGGCAAAAACTGCACAGTTTTTCTCCTTCGGAACAAACGACTTAACACAAATGACCTTCGGTTTCAGTCGTGATGATATAGGCGGCTTTATGAATGAGTATCTCGATCAGAAGATTTTAACTTCCGATCCTTTCCAGACGATTGATCAGGATGGTGTTGGACAGTTAATTGAAATGGCAGTTAAGGATGGACGCAAGACACGTTCGGATTTAAAAGTTGGAATCTGCGGAGAGCAAGGCGGAGATCCTGCTTCTGTTGAATTCTGTTATAAACTCGGATTAAATTATGTAAGCTGCTCGCCTTTCCGTGTTCCTATAGCAAAACTTTCAGCAGCCCGTGCAGCAATTATGGATACTAAAACTAATGCAAAAAAAGTATCTAAAAAGGAAGTAAAGAAAACTACAAAGAAAAAGAAATAAGCATCGGTTAACGCCCGGGAATTGCTCCCGGGCAGTTTTAACTTTGCATAGACGAAACAGGAGTGTAAATGAAACTATCAGATTTCAGTTATAATCTGGGCAAGACCCAAATAGCAAAATTCCCAGTCAGTCCAAGGGATAGCGCGCTTATGATGGTTCTTAACAGAGCAGATAATACGATTGAACATAAAGTTTTTTCGGATATTGTTGATTATATGAATAAGGGCGATGTTCTTGTTGTTAATAAAACTAAAGTTATGCAGGCGCGGCTTTATGGTTCGAAGGAAAGAACAAATGCAAAGATAGAAGTATTTGTTCTGCGCGAATTAAATAAAGAAGAGAATATCTGGGATGTCATTGTAGATCCGGCTCGTAAAGTAAGAATAGGAAACAGAATATATTTCAACGATAATCTTTGGTGCGAAGTAATTGATAATACTACAAGCCGCGGACGCACAGTAAGGTTTAATAACGATTCCAAAGATATTTTTGATGCCATTGAAAAAATAGGACTTACTCCTCTGCCCCCATATATTAAACGCGAAGCCGTTCCTGAAGATAAAGAAAACTATCAAACGGTTTTTGCCCAAGTGGATGGAAGTGTTGCCGCACCTACAGCCGGTCTGCATTTTACAAATGAATTGGTTGAAAAAATCAAGAAAAAAGGCATTAAAATTGTCCCGGTTATTCTTCACATCGGACTCGGAACTTTTCGCTCGGTTGAAGTAGAAGATTTAACCAAGCACAAGATGGATTCAGAATATTTTGAAATTCCACAAGAATCTGCAGAAATTATAAATAATGCAATAAATTCGAAAAAGAATATTTTTGTTACCGGAACAAGTGCCACCCGCGCGCTTGAAAGCAGCGTTACTGCCGATGGATTGGTTAAAGCAAATTATGGATGGACTGATAAATTTATTTTTCCGCCATACGATTTTAAAATAACAAAAAAACTGATTACTAATTTTCATATGCCTGAATCTACTTTATTAATGCTTGTTGCTGCGTTTGCAGATTACGACTTTATGATGAAAGCATATAAAAAAGCCTTGAAAGAAAAATACCGCTTTTTAAGTTACGGCGATGCAATGTTGATTTTATAAACTATGAAACGATTTGTGATTATTCCTTCTGGAGGGTCAGGGAAGAGATTAAATGCTTCCCTGCCCAAACAGTACATAAAATTTAACGGAAAAGAACTTTTTGTTTATACCATTGAAAAGTTTCAGAACAGCTCCCTTACCGATATTATTATCATTGCTGCACAGCCTGAATATTTCGGGTTGATAAATGACTGTATTAAAAAATATAAGCTTTCCAAGGTTTTAAAAGTTGTTGAAGGCGGAAAAGAAAGACAGGATTCTGTTTATAATGCCCTTCTCAGCTGCAGCGCAGAAGCAAATGACATTATTGCCGTACACGATGCCGCACGTCCGCTAATTTCATCAAAGCTGATAGATGAAGCTTTAAAACAAGCAGAAATTTTCGATAGTATTGTGGTAGCAATAAAAGCAAAAGATACCCTTTTAAAGGGAAATGATTTTGTTAAAAGTTATATTGAAAGAGAAGAAATTTACTACGTCCAAACTCCTCAAATCTTTAGGGCTGGTATTCTTCTTGATTCAATGCAAAAAGCTTATAATGAAAATTTTTACGGAACTGACGAATCGATGCTTGTAAAAAAAGCAGGTTATAAAATAAAAATTGTTGAAGGATCTTCGCTGAATATTAAAGTAACCACTCAGTCCGATCTCGATTTTTTTTCGGCTCTGTGTTCTCAGTCAAAATAATTTCATTGTAAATTTTTTTCAAATTGTATAAGTTTCGTAACGGAGATTTACTATGTATATATTTGGTTTAATAATTCTTTTATCGTATCTTGTAGGTTCTATTCCAACAAGCATAATTATCAGCAAACTTGTTAAAGGCATCGATATCCGCAAACACGGAAGCGGTAATGCCGGCGGAACTAATGTTTTCAGAGTAATCGGCTGGAAATACGGATTGCTTGTTATTCTTCTGGATGCATTAAAAGGAGCTTTTGCAGTAATTGTAATTGCCAGACTTCATTACGGCAATATTCCGTTTAATAATATGACACCGTTTGATGATTTCACGCTGATTCAGATTGTTGCCGGTATTTTTGCTGTTATCGGACATATATGGACTATTTTTGCAGGTTTTAAAGGCGGCAAAGGCATTGCTACAGGGTTAGGATTTCTTATAACAATTATCACTATCGATATGCTGTTAGCTGTTGCGGTTTTTGCTATTGTTGTGCTGATTTCGCGCTACATTTCGCTTGGATCCATACTTGCAACACTTTCAATTCCCCTTATTATGATAATACGCGAAAATGTTTTTAATGTTGATATCTTTGGCTATCATACTGTTCTTCCTTTCAGTATTCTAATTGCATTATTAATTGTTTATACTCACAGAGCTAATATTAAAAGACTTTTAGAAGGCAGCGAGAATAAAATTTCTCTTTCCAGAAAAAAATCCTGACAAATGAATATTTCAGTTATAGGCGCAGGCGGGTGGGGTACAACACTCGCCATATTACTTTATTATAACGGACACAATGTTACATTGTGGGAATTTGATCCGGAATACGCCGAATTAATTTCAAGAACCCGCTGTAACGACACATTTCTGCCGGGTGTAAAGATTCCCGAAGAAATACTGATTACAAATTCTTTAACCAATGCATGCGAAAAACAGCAAATGATTGTTCTTGCTGTTCCATCCCAGTTTATGCGTAAGGTTATTCAGAAAATTAAATTGCTTGATATAAGCGACACAATTCTTGTGAGCGTTTCGAAAGGAATTGAAACGGGAACCTTAATGACAATTTCGCAAATTATTAAGGATGAGATGCCCGAACTTCCGGAAAAGTATATTGCCGTAATATCTGGACCTAGTCATGCTGAAGAAGTAAGCCGGAAAATACCAACAACTGTTGTAGCGGCATCTTATGATGCTTTTACCTGCCAGGAAGTTCAGGTTGCATTCAGTACCTCATATTTCCGTGTTTATTCCTCATCCGATATTTACGGGGTTGAATTAGGCGGTTCATTAAAAAATGTGATTGCTATCGGAGCCGGAATCATTGACGGAGCTGGTTTTGGCGATAATACAAAAGCTGCAATTATGACAAGAGGCGTTGCTGAACTTTCTCGTCTGGGAACAGCTTTGGGAACTGATCCAAGAACCTTTACAGGGCTTTCGGGAATGGGTGATCTTATTGTTACCTGCGGAAGCAAACACAGCCGTAACAGATATGTCGGTGAACAGATTGGAAAAGGCTTAAAATTACCGGAAGTCCTTAAATCGATGAAAATGGTTGCTGAAGGTGTTGAAACCTGCAGAGCCGTACATCAATTATCATTGAAATATAACATCGAACTTCCAATTGCTTCGGCTGTTTATTCAATACTTTTTGAGGATAAAGATCCAATTAAAGCCACTTTCGAATTAATGACCCGCGAAATCAAATCGGAATACTGACCCGACATTATTATTTTCTGCTTAATTTTAATATATTTGATTCATGGAAATTCCAGATGAATTAAATAAATCCGTTCAATTTCTTAAATATGTCGGACCGCAAAGAGCAAAAGCTTTTGAAACCGCTGGTCTGAAAACAATTTATGATCTTATTTTTTTCTTTCCCTCGCGTTATCTCGACCGATCTTCGGTATTAAGTTCATCTAAAGTAATTAAATATTTAATTGAAGGCTACGAGGGCGAAGTTACAATAATTGGTAAAGTGGTTGAAACTGAGCTAATCCAGCGGGCAAAAAAGCAAGTATTCAAAGTAACTATGAAAGATTCGGCAGGTTTTTTTGAATGTGTTTGGTTTCAGGGGATAAAATTTTTCAAAGACAGGTTCAAAGAAAACCAGCTATATGCTTTATCCGCAAAACCTGCAATTACACGTTACGGCCACCTGCAATTTGTTCATCCCGATTTTGATTTTATTGACGATTCTGAAAATCTTGAATTTCACAACACCGGCAAAATTATCAGTTTTTACAGAATACCAAAAGACGTCCGCTCTGCAAATTTAGGAGATTTAAGTCTGCGGAAAATTATGGAACAAGCTGTTGCTGAAAATGCCGATAAAATTCCAGAAACTCTTCCTGACGCCATAATTAAATCTTACTCTCTGCTTGGCATTAACGATTCTATCCTGAATCTTCATTTTCCTGTAAACAAATCTTTGCTGGAAGCTGCACAAAAAAGATTTAAATTTGAAGAATTTTTTTTCCAGCAGATATTGATTGCCGGAAGAAAATTAAAACGCAGAAACAAAATAAAAGGTACGTCAAAAAAAATAAAAACAGGGATTGTAAAGAATTTTTTAAATTCACTTCCTTTTCAGCTTACCGAGTCACAGTTATCGGTATTAAGCGATATCCGAAAAGACATGGAAAGTGAAAGCCCTATGAACCGGTTGATTCAGGGAGATGTTGGCAGCGGAAAAACTATAGTAGCTTTAATTGCAATGCTTATCTGTATTGATAACGGATTTCAGGCTGTGATGATGGCGCCGACAGAAATACTTGCCGATCAGCATTTTAAAAACATAAACAATCTGCTGGGAAATTTTAATATAAATATTTCACTATTGCTGGGCAGCCAGAATAAGCGCGAAAGGAAATCTGCGCTCGAAGAAATTGAAAGCGGCCGTGCGCAAATAATAATTGGAACTCACGCATTAATTCAGGAAGCAGTAAATTTTAACAAACTGGGTTTAGTTGTTATCGACGAACAGCATCGTTTCGGAGTTTTTCAAAGAAAAGTTTTAACTGAAAAGGGAATTTCTCCGGACGTAATTGTAATGTCGGCAACACCAATACCCCGAACTTTAACAATGACAATGTATGGCGATCTTGATGTATCAGTAATCAATCAAATGCCGCTTAACAGGCTGCCTGTAAAAACGATTGTGAGGAAGGAAGATAAACTGCCGGATATTTATAAATTTATTTCTGATAAAACCTCCGAAGGTTATCAGTCCTTCATTGTTTATCCCCTGGTTGAGGAATCGGAAAAAAGTGATTTGAAAGATGCTGAAACATATTTCCGAAAACTAAAAAATGAAGTTTTTCCCGATTTTAAAGTTGGATTAATTCACGGAAAACTCAGCTGGCAGGAAAAAGAACAGGTAATGATTGATTTTGCGTCCAAAAAATATGACATTCTTGTATCGACAGTAGTAATTGAAGTTGGGATTGATATTCCCGATGCAAATATAATTGTAATAAATGATGCATACCGTTTCGGACTTTCGCAGCTTCATCAGCTGAGAGGAAGAGTAGGAAGAAGCAGCAAGCAGGCTTATTGTATTCTAATTTCAAAACAAAATATAACTAACAGTAACTTCGATTATAATTTTGAATATCTTTCCAAAACCGAAATTGAAAAACATAAATCTTTAATAAGACTGAATGCAATGGTAAGTTACAACGACGGTTTCAAACTTGCTGAAATTGATCTTAAACTCAGGGGCCCCGGTGATATTTTCGGTTTACAGCAAAGCGGTTTGCCGGATTTAAAATACGGCAATATAATTACAGATACCGAAGAGCTTAATCTTGCACGCGAAGCTGCATTTAATATTTTAGCGGAGGATAACACATTAACAAATGACGAAAATAAAATTATAAAAAGTATAATTAAGGAAAAATATTCGAGTAAAATTCAGTTTGCTAAAATAGGATAAATAATATCGGTCTTAGCTGTTCTGCCTTACATCAAGTCCCCAAAATAACTTCTCACGTAAAATACTAAAATAGCTGTTATCTTTTGAATGAAGCAATCTCATTGGTCTTGAACTTTTACCTATCTGAAGAGATGCTGGAGAGCGGAATTGATTTACCCTCTGTCCGTCGCAATTTACTTGAACACTTTTATTCTGTGAATTTACAGTAATATTTATTTTCTGTTCGCAGGATAAAACAAGCGGACGCATTGTTAAAGTATGAGGGGCAACAGGACTGATAATAATTGATTTTGCTTTTGGGAAAACAATTGGGCCTCCAGTAGATAAAGAATAACCTGTTGAACCGGTGGGGGTTGCAACAATTACTCCGTCAGCCGAAAACGTTGATACATATTCATCATCTACCTTAATCGTAATTTCTATCATTTTTGGCCACATACCCTTATCAATAACGATATCATTAACAGCATACATATTTGTTAGCGGGCATTCCGTGCAAAAAGCTTCAAGCGTAATTCTTTCTTCAATTATTGTTTTTCCCGTTTTTATATCATCAATAAATTTATCGAAATTGTCTAAATTTATTTCTGCAAGAAAACCAAGCTTTCCCAAATTTATTCCTACAAGAGGAACATCATAGTTTCTCGACTCAAATGCTGTGCTTAGCATTGTGCCGTCGCCGCCTAAGGTAAAAACTATTTCGCTTTTTGAATAGAATTCAGAAAAATTTACGAAATCCGTAAAACCCATGATTTTATTACGGATATCATCAGGCAATTCAGTACTTTCTTGAATCAGAATGTTGAACTTAAATTCTGCTAATTTTAGAACTAGTTTCTGAAGAATTTCCAAAATATTATTTTTTGCAAGATTCGGAACTATACCTACCGTCATTTTAGGATTCCTTTCTATTTAATTCCCATAATTTACAATACTTTGTAAACACATATGTTGATGAAAATACGCACAAAATAAAACCTTGAATTCCATCAAGAAAACCTTTCTTTAAAATATACATCTTAAAGAAAGCAAAAGCCGGTCTCAGAAGGATGTCTGATATTTTGAAAACTCTGTTCTTTTTTTTAAGGTCATCTGCAGCAAGACTTGTATATGAATTGAACTTTTCAAAATAATGAAATATATCAGGGTCGGTAAAATGCAGAAGGTCGTTTTTTAATTTGCCTGTCTGCCCTTTATAGTGTAAAAATTCGTGCACCGAACTTTGAGAAAAGTTCGCCTCATTTTTATTGAAAAGTCTGTTCACCCTATCCGGATACCAGCCACAATGTTTTATCCATTTTCCTAAAAAAAATGCTTTCCTAGGAACTGAATAAACTGAATGTTGTGGTAAATTATTCTTAAAGCTTATTAGTTCTTCCGATAATTTTTCAGTTATAACTTCATCAGCATCAATCCAAAAGACCCAATCGTTTGTTACAAATTTCAATGCTTCTTGTTTGGTTTCCGAAAAACCTTGCCATTTAATTTTTCTTAATTTAACATTGTTAAACTTATCAGCAATTTCAAATGATTTGTCATCTGATAAGTCATCGATAAATACATTTATTTCGTCAATACAATTCAACATATTTATAATGCATTTTTCAATATTTTGCTCTTCATTTTTTGCAATAAGAATCGATGATAGTTTCATAAAAATCATTTTTTATTTTTTACTGAACAATTTTACAATTTTTTTATTAAATTATTTCATCAAAAAATACAATTTCGAAATCAGACTTCTAAAATTCACATATTTATCTTAACTATTCAATATTCAGGAGGTAACATGAAAAAAGCAGGATTAGTAATTGCATTATTTTTTGTAATGGGTATGGTAAGCACATTTGCTCAGGAAGTACAGTCAGGTAGTTTTTCAGCCAGCTCAGCATCGCAGAATTATACTCTGAGTGCAGGAACCGGAGACAGAACTTATTCAATTGAAGTAACTTTCCCAAACGGGTTTGATGTAAAACCTGACATTATTCTATCTGTTAGTTTGATTGAATCTGATAAAAGTGCAAATCTTAGATATGATGTCGTTGCAAAATCAGTTTCCCGCGACGGTTTTATGATTACTATTAAAACTTGGGGTGATACTAAACTTTATGCTATTGGCGGAAGCTGGCTCGCAGTTTCAGCAGGTAAATAAAATCATTTAATAGGGCAGATTATTTCTGCCCTTTATTTTTATATATTCAGTAATTGTTTATATAACGGTTAACTAAATACAGCAAAGTAACGTTTTTGCACAACCCAACCTTTTAAATAATAAGCCATTTTCTTTTCAAGCAAAGATATAAAATGAGTTGTATTTTACTTTTTGTTCATCAGTTAACTTATATTTATTAAAATTTTTCTTTGAATATTCTTTAAGTTTACACTTAATATTTTCAGGTTTTAAATGTTAAATAACCAGGTTTTACAATCATTTAAATGGTCAGCGCTTTCTGAAGTCGCTTCAAAAGTATTGCCTCCTTTATTTTACATTATTTCTGCAAGATTGTTAACACCTGATGATTTTGGAATAGTAGCAATTTCATCAATGATAGTTGCTTTTGCATCAATACTTTGGGAAGCAGGTTTATCAAAGGCAATAATACAAAACCAGGATAATAATAAACTACTGCAAATGTCAAATATAGTTTTATATTCAAATATTGTTTTATCCGTTGCGGTTTATATAATTCTATTCGTTTTTTCATATCAGATCGCTTCTTTTTTTAATGATATAAGAGTTTCTGATGTATTGAAAGTTTCTGGCCTTTCAATAATAATAGGTCCTTTTATGTCTGTACAAACCGCCTTGTTGCAAAAAGAATTTGGTTTTAAAAAATTGTTTTATAGCAGAATTGTCGGGGCATTAATACCTGGAATTGTTTCTGTGATAATGGCTTATTTAGGATTTGGATATTGGTCACTAGTTTATGGATCAATTGTTTCATTCATATTACAAGCAATTATATTGTGGCATATAAGTGATTGGAGACCTTCACTTGAATATAACCTACAGACTGCAAAAGAAATGTTTAATTTTTCAAAGTGGGTGTTATTTTCTGCTTTATTAAGTTGGTTTTTTTCTTGGGGTGACACCTTTGTTTTAGGATTTTTCTTTTCATCTCATGAGTTAGGTCTTTATAGGACAGGAAATTATTTTATCAGCGCAATTTTTGGATTAATCACAACTCCGTTGATTCCTGTTATGTATAGTTATTTTTCAAAAATTCAGGATAATAAAGACAGAGTAAGAGACACTTTGCTGATGAGTTCGAAAACAGTAAGTTTTTTTATATTACCAGCCGGAACTTTCCTATTTATTATGCAAACACAAATAAGCGACATAATTTTTGGTGATAAATGGACAGGAATAGCTTCTGTAATTGGACTTCTTTCTTTGCAACAAGCGATATCTTGGATAATCGGATTAAACACAACCGCATTCTCCGCAATTGGGAAACCAGATATAGAAAGTAAGATTAATTTTATTGCTATTTGGTATTATCTGGCGACATATCTTATATTTGCACAAATAAGTTTTAAAGCGTTCCTGATTGCCAGATTAATACTTACAATGTGTACAATATTTTTACATATTTTCTTTAGCAAAAAACATTTAAGCATTGGTTATTATTTAACATTTTCAAATATAAAGTACATTCTATTTACGTTATTAGTTATTTTTTCAATAACTTTTTATTTAATAGACACAACTAATATCATTTTTACATTTCTTTCAATATTCATTTCAATATACATATATTTATTTATTATTTATAAATTCGATAAACCTTTTATTAATGATTTATTCAAATTTTTAAAGAATCAAAACAAATAAATGTAAACTAATAATTTTCAATCCATTTATATTTTTAACCGATTAATCCCATATTATTAAACTATTTTTTTTATTTTTCATCAAGTAAATTGAATATTAAAGCATGGACAAAATACAATCCGAACAAGAAGAAGAGTATAATTTCCCATATCATTATGTAAGTGAATTTAGAGAAAAATTCACACAAACTTTTAATGATACCTGGGGGATTAATTATGTTGCAACAATTGAATATATTCTTTACAGATTAAAACAAGAAAGTTTTGAAACTTTAATTGATGTTGGCTGTGGTGATGGAAGACTTGTTAGAGAGTTAAACACAGAATTCCCCGATAAAAAAATATTTGGCATAGATTATTCGGAAAAAGCTATTAATTTAGCAAAGGCATTAAATCCCAATTGCAATTTTACATGTGTTGATATAATTAAAGAAGTAAAATATAATGCTGATGTAATTACGCTGATTGAAGTATTTGAACACATTCACCCTTCAATCTCAGCAAATTTTGTTGATGGAATTCACAAACATTTAAATAAAAACGGAGTTTTATTTATTACAGTTCCGCATATTAACAAACCAATTGAATATAAGCATTATAGACACTTTTCATCAGAATCAATTGCTGATTGTTTTAATAATAAATTTCTAATTCAAGAAATAATACCTTTTGAATCTAATAGTATAATAAAGAAATTGATTGATTTAATTTTAACTAACCGATTTTTCTTATTAAATAGCTCAAAAGTTAAGAATATGCTTTACAAATACTATAAAAACAATCTTTTTTTTGTAAATAATAATGAAAATAAATGTAATAGATTATTTATTAAAGCTATAAAAAAATGAAATTATCAGTTATTATTCCCACAAGAAACCGCGCAAACATATTAGAAAAAGCTCTCAATAGTTTAGTATCCCAAACTATTGATAAAGAATTTTTTGAAGTCATTATAGTGGATAACGGCTCTACTGATAATACTAAAAAAGTAGTTGATTTATTTACTGAGAAAATACCAAATCTTATATATATATATGATGATAATCCTGGACTTCATATCGGCAGGCACAGAGGACTTCTTGAATCAAAATCTGATATTTTAGTTTTTGGAGATGATGACATTGAAGCACTGCCTACCTGGTTAGAAGCAATTTTAGAGTCTTTTGAACAAAGCGATGTTGTTCTTGTAGGTGGAAAAAACATTCCGTGTTTTGAAATTGCTCCCCCTCAATGGATAAAAGAAATGTGGGAGAAAGGCGGAAACAACAAAATTATAAGTTATTTAAGTATATTGGATTTTGGTGAAAAGAAAAAAGAAATTAATCCTTATTATGTATTTGGATGTAACTTTTCTATACGAAAAAAAATACTGATTGAAGCTGGAGGATTTCATCCTGATGGTATGCCGCAAGAATTAATAAAATATCGGGGAGATGGAGAAAGTTATATTTCTAAATTTATTCAAGAAAATGGATACAGAGCAGTGTACAACCCCAAAGCATCAGTTTTTCATTTAGTTCCAACCGATAGGATGACAAAAAAATATTTTTTTCAACGAGCATTTAACCAGGGTATTTCAGATTCATATACTGATATTAGAAACAATATAACTAATAGATTAGGTAGTAAGAAAATCAAGCTATTTATAAAAAAGTATTTGCTATTTAAAGATGTTGAAATTGATTATAATTATTTATCAGGTTTTTATTATCATCAAAATGAAGCAAAAAGAGATGAAAAACTTATGGAATGGATAAAAAGAGAAAGCTATATTAATAATGGAAAAATAAAATGATAGAAAACGTAATTCATAATAATAAATTGTTATCTGTAATAATAAGAGCAAATCATAAAATGGAAGGAATTGAATTCTTTACCCCAAATGATTTTTCTCAACAATTAGCTTATATGAACAGAAAAAAAACATATGTAATACCGCCGCATGTACATAATCCAGTTCAAAGAGACGTTCATTTTACTCAAGAGGTATTAGTAATTAGAAGTGGAAAAGTTAGAGTTGATTATTATGATGATGATAAAAATTATCTCGAAAGCAAAGTTTTAAATCATGGTGATGTAGTACTTTTAGCTTATGGCGGACATGGTTTTGAGATGCTTGAAGACAGCGAGATTATAGAAATTAAACAAGGTCCTTACGCTGGTGAGATGGATAAAATACGTTTCGAACCAATCGATAAGGATAAATTGGAGATTAAATAATGGTACCTGTTAATGAACCACTTTTAAATGGAAATGAAAAAAAATATCTTAATGAATGTATTGATACCGGATGGGTTAGCAGCGAAGGTCCATTTATAAAAAAGTTTGAAGATAATATGGCATCTTACGTTGGCAGAAAATATGCAACTGCATGTTCAAACGGCAGTGCGGCTCTGGATATTGCAGTAGCAGCACTGGAATTAATGGAGGGCGATGAAGTTATTTTGCCAACCTTTACAATAATATCCTGCGCACAATCGCTTGTAACAAGAGGAGTTAAACCCGTATTAGTAGATTGTGATCTAGATACTTTTAATATGGATATTGAATCCGTTGAAGCAAAGATTACAAATAAAACAAAAGCTATAATGATAGTTCATATATTTGGTCTATCTGTTGATCTAGATCCGATACTTGAGCTTGCCAAAAAGTATAATCTTAAAATTATTGAAGATGCTGCTGAAATGCATGGCCAGCAATATAAAGGTAAAAAATGCGGAAGTTTTGGAGATATAAGCATATTCAGTTTTTACCCAAATAAACATATTACAACTGGTGAAGGCGGCATGGTTTTAACAAATGATGAAAACCTTGATAAAAGAGCAAAATCTCTCAGAAACTTATGCTTTACTGCTGACAGATTTGTGCACACTGAAATTGGATGGAATTATCGAATGACTAATATGCAGGCAGCATTGGGAGTTGCCCAGCTGGAAAGAATTGATAAAATAATTGAAAAAAAACGAATGATTGGATATAAATATAACGAGCTTTTAAAGGATATTGATAATGTCAAGCTGCCTGTAAAAAAAACAGATTATTGTGAAAATATATACTGGGTATATCCTTTAGTTCTAAAGGATAATTTTCCAAAATCAGCTAAAGAAATTATGTTAAAATTGAACGAATACAAAATAGGTACACGCCCGTTTTTCTATCCAATGCATAAACAACCTGTATTTAATAAAATGGGATTGTTCGTAAACGAAAAATATCCAAATTCCGAAAAACTTTATGAAAAAGGTTTTTATATTCCAAGTGGATTGGCACTGACAAGTGAACAAATAAATGAAGTATCCGATGTATTACACGAGGTTTTATGTTAAATCAATTTGGCAGCTTGTATTCACAATACTACGACTTGTTATATAAGGACAAAGACTATATTGCTGAAGTAAATTATATTGAAAGTTTAATACCAAATTTTGAAAATATAAAAAACATACTTGATCTTGGTTGCGGAACTGGCAAACACAGTGAGATATTTTGTAATAAAGGGTTAACAGTACATGGTGTTGATTTAAGCAGTGAAATGCTTAAAGTTGCCGAAAGTAGAAGGCTTGGGAAGGAAGACAAGCTTACGTTTAGTCAGTCTGATATTTCAAACTTAAACCTCGGAATTACTTATGATGTGATAGTTTCATTATTTCACGTAATGAGTTACATTAATAGTAATATTGAATTGGTAAAAGCCTTTGAAGTAATTAAAAAACATCTTAATAATGACGGTTTTTTTATTTTTGATTTCTGGTATGGACCTGCAGTTTTAACCGATTTACCTGTAACACGAATTAAAAGACTTGAAAATGAAAACATTAGGGTTACCCGAATTGCAGAACCAAAACTTCATTGTCAGAAAAATATTGTTGATGTTAATTATGATGTATTTATCGAAAACAAGCTGACAAAGGAAGTTGAAGAAAAAAAGGAAATTCATAAGATGAGATATTTTTTTGATACAGAATTGGAGTTGATTTGCCAAAATACTGGATTTAAAATATTAAATAAATATAGGTGGATGAGTAAGGTAACTCCTGATTTTAACAGCTGGTATGCTGTATGGGTAATAACTAAATGAATATCGCAATTGTCTTTGATGAAGAACTCCAGGGAGGCGGAGGCTATCAGCAGCAGCTTTCAACAATTTTAGAACTTCAAAAGCTGGAACAATACAACTTTATTACTTTTGTATTCTCAAAAGAAAACCAAACTCTATTTGAATCAAAAGGAATTAAATCAGTCTTTATTAAAAAAACTTTTTTTGATAAATCAATCAGATACATACTTCGGCAAGATTTTTTTTATAAATTTTGTGAAAAATTAAGAATTAAAACTTTTTTTGAAAAGAAACTTGACTACTTTGATATTGATCTTGTTTACTTTCTGTTTCCATCATTACTGGCAACGGATTTAGTATCTCATAATTATATTGTTACCGTATGGGATTTATGTCATCGGGATACTCCTGAGTTTCCGGAAGTAAATTTCTACAGGATGTTTGAATCCCGCGAACAACTATACAATAAATGTTTATATAAAGCTGTTGCAATACTTGTAGATAGTGAATATGGCAAGCGCAATATGATAAAAAGATATGGGATTGACGAAAACAGAATTTCAGTAGTTCCTTTTAGCCCTTCCCTGAATATTATTCAAAAAACAGAAGTCGATATTAAAAATAAATATAATATTAAAGGTAATTTTATATTTTACCCTGCTCAGTTTTGGTCACATAAAAATCATATATATATTATTGATGCAATTAGTATCCTTAAAAATAAAGGAATAAATTTATATGCGATTTTTTCAGGTGCCGATAAAGGGAACTTGAAGTATGTGCTTGAATATGCAAAAAACATTGGTGTTTCGGAATTAATCAGATATATTGGTTTTGCCCCAAATGATGAAATGTATTCACTCTACAAAAATTCACTTGCGATGGTAATGCCAAGTTATTTTGGTCCTACAAACATTCCTCCTCTTGAAGCATTTTTTGTTGGGACACCAGTATGCTACCCAGACAGAGACGGACTTCGTGAACAAGTTGGGGATGCAGCTTTATTATGTAATCTTAATAATCCTGATAGTCTGGCTGATAACCTTATAAGCTTGCTCAATTCGGAAGAATTGAGAAATAATTTGATAGAAAAAGGAATTAAAAGGCTTAATGAGTTAAGTGAAACCTCTGTTACCGATACGCTTAAAAATATTTTTGATAACTATGCACCAATGCTGAAGTGTTGGAAAGTATAAAATTTCTGCCTTAAATAAATGTATTATTTAATTTTGGACTAAATGAAATACATTATCGCTACAAATACAATAAACCGCCCGGCAGAACTTGTTGCAAGAAGTTTGACTTCTTCATTAAACCAAAAAAATAAACCATTAAAAGTTATTTTAATCGACCAAAACAAAACTGAACTTGAATTGCCGGAAAGAATAACCGGAAATCCAATTTTCGAAAGGCAGAAATCAGATAAAAAATCTGTATCCGCTGCGCGCAATTGCCTTAAAATTCCTGAAGAAACCGAATGGATTTTCTTTTGCGATGACGATGGTTACCCCTGCGAAAATTATTCCGAAATTCTGCGAAATTTAATTGAACAAAACCAGCAGCTTAAAATTTTTGCCGGCAGCATAGTACGCGACGACACAAACGAATTTTACAGCCTGCGTCATAAAAAAGGCGGAAGTCTTAAATTTTTCAGGAATACGAAAAATCTTATGGGCTCAAATTTTGTTGTACACAAAGATATTTTTAATCAATTAGGAAGATTTGATGAAACCTTCGGTGCAGGTTCATATTTCGGAAGCGGCGAAGAAACTGATTTTTGTTGGAAAGCCTTTTTTAACAAAATCCCAATGGAATTTTTCCCGGAATTGATTGTGTATCACGTTCCTCCGTTTAATGAATCATTAAAAAAAGGTTTCAGGAAATCGTTTAAATATGGGATAGGAAAAGGCGCGCTTGTTTGGAAATGGCTTATCCTAAAACAAAAACCTATTGTTCTTTATGAGTTTTTTGAAATGTTTTTTGTACCCTTTCTTCAATTTTTCCGCGCTCTTATAAAGTTAAATCCTTCTTTTGTGCTTACAAATCTGGCAGCTTTAGCCGGGAGATTTTACGGTTTAATAAAAGGAATGATTCATCTCAAACGGCGATTTTATGCTTGATTTTTTTCAGCTTTCCTAAAAGTGACGATAACCCGGCTGCAACTAATATTCTTCTGAAATAATATAAGACAATTCGTACGCCGAAATTTAAAATAACAGTCACACTTAAATAATTATTTTTTCTTAAAGCCCTCCAGCATTCCATTATTGCTGTATATTCCTGCTCTGCCGATTTTCCGGTACCATCCATTACTACAGGCGCTTTATCGGAAACATAATATCCTTTTATTCCGTGTTTATCAAGTTTTATGGCAAAATCGTAATCCATTGCAATTTTATAATCGGTATCAAAAAATCCGGTCTTGCTGAAAACGCTTTTCCGCACAATCATTGTCGGATGAAAATAAGGCATACCTCTCCCGATATTTTTCATTATGGGCTTCATCAAAAGTCTGCCGCCGATGTTATCTTCAAAAATAAAATTTGAATGGATAAATGAAATTTCCCGATTATCACGAAATATTTTTTCCGCATTTACGGGATATGTGGAATCAATTAAAATATCCCCGCTGTTGAGAAACATTATAAATTCGCCGGAAGATTTTTTAATCCCTTTATTGAACGCATCCGAAATTCCTTTATCCTTTTCGTTAATTACAATTCCATTGTAATTTTTCAAAAATTCAAATGTTTTCGGACAATTCCCTCCGTTAACAACAACTGATTCAACATCTGCCGATTTTGGAACACTGTTAAGAGTTTTGACCAATTCTTCGAAGTTATTGAACGTTATGGTTACAACTGTTATCAATTTTACTCAATTTTTATTATTTTAACACTTATAATATGGTTATTAAATCTAATTAAAAGATAAGAATTTTTTAAAGTAAATTTCTGCAGGTTTTGTGAAAACAGCAATAGTTCACGATTGGTTTACAAGTTATATGGGTTCCGAAAAGTGCGTAGAATCCTTTAACAATCTTTATCCGGAATCGGATATTTTTACGATTGCAGATTTTTTACAATCGCCCGAAGAAAGAAAAATAATCCTGAATAATAAAAAACCTTTCACCAGTTTTATTCAAAATTTGCCGTTAGCTTCAAAATTTCACCGTCACTATTTCCCGCTGTTTCCTTTTGCCGTCGAGCAGCTTGATATTTCGGGTTACGAACTCATAATCTCAAGTTCGCACGCATTTGCTAAAGGCGTTATTTCAAACGCCAACCAGCTTCATATCTGCTATTGCCACACTCCCATCCGTTATGCTTGGGATTTGTATCATCAATACATAAACGAAAGCGGATTAAATAAAGGATTGAAAGGATTGATTGCAAAATATGCGCTTCACAAAATAAGGATGTGGGACTTATCAACCGCTAACCGCGTTGATTATTTTATTGCCAATTCCAGTCACGTTGCAAAAAGAATTAAGAAGATTTACAACCGCGATGCCGAAGTTATTTATCCTCCCGTGGATACTGATTTATTTTCGTGCGTTTCGGAAAAAGATGATTACTATCTCATAATTTCAAGATTTGTCCCTTACAAGAAAGTTGATGTTGTTGTTGAAGCATTTTCAAAAATGCCTGATAAAAAACTGTTAGTAGTCGGTTCGGGACCTGATGAGAAGAAGATTAAAAACTTAGCCTCATCAAACATTGAAATTTTAGGTCATCAAAATCAAAACGAATTGATTAAATTGATTCAGAAAGCAAAAGCCTTTGTTTTTGCAGCCGAAGAAGATTTCGGAATTACAATAGTTGAAGCCCAGTCCTGCGGAACACCCGTAATTGCATACAAAATTGGAGGAGCCAGCGAAACTGTAATTGACAACAAAACAGGAATTTTATTCAGCGAGCAGACTGCTGAGTCAGTAATTCAAGCAGTTAAGAATTTTGAAAATGCGAGTTTATCCGCGCCTGATTTAATAAGCCGGCACGCTTTAAATTTTTCGCGCAAAACATTCGAACAAAATATATCGAACTTTATTCAAGAAAAATTCTCGGTGTTTAAAAGATAAAACTATGATAATAAACAGCCGTTCAATTCATAATTTCCGCAAATTTACTGATCTCTTAATCCTTAATATTGCATTTATTGCTGCTGGAATAATCGCGCAATCCGCTGAAATTTTGCTGGAGCGGAATTTTATTTTCATCCTTCTCGCAATCGAAAATCTTGTATGGCTTGCAGCTTCAAATCCGCTAAAAATTTACGAGGATTTTTACACCCGGTCTGCTTCAGTTCACTCAATAGTTATTTTTAAATCTGTACTGCTGATTTTGATTACTGATGTTTTATTCCTATTCTTATTCAAAGAAAATCTTTTTACGCGTAACTTTATTTTTATAAATACCTTTCTCACTTTTATTCTGATAATTTTTAAGGAAATTGTTTTCCGTGTGGTGCATAAAAAATATCGAAAAAAAGATATTTCATTGCGGAAAATTCTTATAATCGGAGCAGGCGAACTTGGCTGCGAGTTTAAGGATTTTCTTCTTTCAAACCCGAGTTTCGGATATTCTTTTGCAGGATTTTTAGATGATTTTGAAAATAGCGCAGATGTGCTGGGAAAAGCCGAAGTTCTTGAAGAAACAATAGCCTCCAAAAATATTGATGATGTTGTAATAGCGCTGCCTGTAACCCAATACTCACAGCTCGATACAATAATGAAAATTTGTGACAGAAAAGCCGTTAAATCGTATATCATCCCCGATTATTCCAAACTGCACTCAAATAAATTCAAAATAAATCTTTTCGGAAATTTTCCTGTAATCACTGTCAGAAACAATCCTCTTGAAGAAATTCAGTGGAGATGGCTTAAACGTACGGTTGATATTTTATTTTCCGGTTTAGTGGCAGTTTTAATTTTGTGGTGGCTTCTTCCGGTTATATCAATTTTGATTAGAATTTCTTCGAAAGGTCCAGCATTTTTTATTCAGGAAAGAGTCGGTTTTAATAACCAAATATTTAAATGCTACAAATTCCGGACGATGAATTTAGAAGCAAGTTCAAATAAAAATTCGGATAAACCGGTTACAGACGATGATGACAGAATTACAAAAATCGGGAAGATTTTACGCAAAACTAACCTTGATGAAATTCCTCAGTTTATAAATGTTTTAAAAGGCGATATGTCCATTGTCGGTCCTCGTCCGCACGCAATTCCCTTTCAAAACGCTTACAGCGGAATAGTTGATGAAATACGGCTTCGTCATAGAGTTTTACCGGGAATTACAGGCTGGGCGCAAATACACGGTCTTCGCGGCGACGTTGATGATGAAGAAGAGAAGAAAATCCGCACAAAAAAACGCATCGAATATGATATCTGGTATATCGAAAACTGGAGTATCTGGCTGGATTTCCAGATTATTTTTGAAACTATTTGGCAGGTTTTTACAGGAAGAAATACTGGGAATTAGTCGCTCTGTTTTATTCCAATATAAATATTCGATGACACTGCAATCAGCGCTGAAATAATTATGCTTCCCCATAAAAAGTCAGTTACTGAAGCAAGTATTAAGGATGGGATTAAAAACAGCATCGCGATAATTATATCTTTCGGTTCACCTTTTTCATACAATTTAAACTTTTTTAATGCTTCGGTAAAAATGAGAAGATAAAAAAACATTACAGTTAAAAAAGCAAATATCCCGCTTTCAATATATAATTGAAAAAATTCGTTATGCCAGCTGTTGAT
>CAYTFZ010000010.1:0-1476 GCA_964437215.1 uncultured Melioribacteraceae bacterium
CGAAAAAGCCGGCATTCCAGTATTTACAATCGGTCTCGGCGACACTTCCCTTTCAAAAGACATTACTGTTAACAGAATAATCCATAACGAAGCGGTTTACGCCGGAACAGCAACAAATATTTCCGCCGAAATTTTCAGCAACGGATTTGAAAATCAGGAAATTAAAATTGATTTTTATGAAGACGGCAGATTATTTGAAAGTAAGAATATAACTTTAAAGGACGGCATAAACCGGATTTCAGCCAGCTATCTTCCTGCCAGTCCGGGCGAAAAAAAGATTTCCGCTTCTGTAAGCAGAATTTCGGGTGAACAGACTTTCGAAAATAACAAGAAAGATACTTTTATTTTTGCCAACCGTTCAAAATTAAAAATATTTATGGTTTCCGGTTCGCCTTCATCGGACTTATCCTTTATAAATAATTCACTTGAACAGAACAAAAATATTGATATCCGAACTTACACCGAAATTATACGAAACCAGCCGCCCGATATTTCTTTTTTCAACAAAATGAAGGATTCGGCAGATGCTGTTATTATTTTAGATTTCCCAGCAAAAAGCAGCAGCCGGCAAACATTAAATCTGCTTAAACAAAATCTTTCCGATAAAAAGATACCTTTCCTTTTTATATTCGGCGAAAATTTTGACCTTACTATGATAAATCAATTCGAAGGATTATTGCCGTTTTCTGCAAAAAGAATTAACAGCGTTTTTTCGCAGATTCAGCCTGTAATTAAAATGCCTAATCACCCATTGATAAAATCGGCAATAGAAAAAGATGTATCGGAGTGGGAAAATCTTCCGCCGGTTTTACGTACAAATTCCGAAATTACTGTTTCACCAGGAAGTATTGTTCCTGCCGAAATTTCCGTAAAAAATATAAAATTCCCTTTCCCGCTGATAATATTGAATGAAACCGGCGCGTCAAAAAGAGCTGTTGTAACTGCTGCGCAAACCTGGCGCTGGAAATTACAGTCATCTACCCAAAGCCAAAATCTTTACGATAATTTTATTAACTCTTCAATTAAATGGCTTACTGCATCGGGCAAGACAAAAAGTTATGTTGAAACATCTAAAAAATATTTTTATCAGGGCGAAGAAGTAATTTTCAGCGGACAGATTTATAACGATTTGATGGAACCTGTTGCAGATGCCGATATTGTTTTAGAAATAAAAGGAACTGATTACAGCAGCAGTCTTAATCTTTTTAAAAGCGAATCGGGTATTTACGAAAGCGGCTTAACAATTAATACTCCCGGAGAATATACTTATACTGCAAAATTGAATGCGCAAGGTATCCGTCCAATGACTTTTTCAGGCAAATTTGTTGTTAACAGAAGCGATATTGAAAAAGTAAACCTAAAGCAGGATATTGCGTTTTTAAAATCACTTGCCGAATTGACCGGCGGTAATTATTTTAAAATAACAGAAACCGGAGATTTGGAAGATATTTTTAAGAATACTGTGGATTCCGGTGT
>CAYTFZ010000010.1:1576-39280 GCA_964437215.1 uncultured Melioribacteraceae bacterium
TAACAGAAACCGGAGATTTGGAAGATATTTTTAAGAATACTGTGGATTCCGGTGTGAAGACTGAAATTAAACGCAAAGAAATTCCATTGTGGAATTACGAATGGATTCTTGCATTAATTGTTTTATTGTTTTCTGCTGAATGGTTTTTACGAAAAAAAGCCGGATTGCTTTAAACTGAAAAGAGGTTAAAATGAATTTAATAGAATGGACTGACAAAGAGCATATAAATATTGCCGAAGTTGATGAACAACACGAAAAATTTGTTTCGGTTGCAAACGAACTATACAAAAATCTCGGTTCCGAAAAACGATGGAAAACTGAAATGCTTTTAAAAGAGCTTACTGAACTTACTAAACTCCATTTTATAACTGAAGAAAAAATAATGAAAGAAAGTAATTACGAAGGATTCTTCAGCCACAAACTTGAACACGACCGTTTCTTAAACAAACTTGTTTCTTTTGCGAATAATTTTGAACAAGGCGAAGAAGAAGTTACAATGAAATTCCTGCAATCAGTAAAAAACTGGCTGATAAATCATTTAGAACTAAACGACCGGAAAATAGGCGTATATCTTAACAGAAAAGGGATTAAGTAGATGTCTTTTCTTTCCGAACTTTCCGATTTCCTGTTTCCGCGTTTTTGCCTTTCGTGCAATGAAAAATTAAATACAAAGCAAAAATATTTTTGCTTAGGATGCAGCAAAGAACTAAAGGAGGCAGAAACACATTTTATTGAAAAAGAATACCAGCGAAAATTTGCTTCGGATAATATTATTTCGGGTCTGTTCAGCTTATATGTTTTCGAAGCGGACCAACCTATTCAGGATATTATTCATCATCTGAAGTACGGGAAACGTTTCAGGGCAGGAATATTTTTAGGAAAGCAAGTCGGCGCAAAATTGTTAAAAACATTTCCTGAAAGCAATATCGACATTTTTATTCCGGTTCCGCTTTTTCATTCCAAAGAAGCCGAAAGAGGTTTTAATCAATCGGATTTTATTGCACGCGGAATAAGTAAAGTTTACGGAAAACCGGTTAAAACCGATATTTTAAAACGGGTAAAAAACACAAAAACGCAAACCAAATTAAACATCACTGAGAGAATGGAAAATATGGACGGAGCATTTATTATAAGCAATCCTGAAATAATTAGGGGCAAAACCATCGCGATGACAGATGATGTTATCACGACAGGTGCAACAATTAAGGAATGTGCAAAGGTATTAAAACAAAACGGTGCTAAAGATGTATTTGCCGTAAGCGTTGCAATTACGAATATTTAAATTGTCTTAATATTTATACCGCTCCAATAGAACTAATTATTTTTTTCGATCAAATTTTTTAATAACATTTCGCTGCTGCGAGGCTAAACAATTAATTAAAAATCTTCGAACTTACTCTTAAACCTTAATCTTGAACCCTGATCTATTTCATCACATCTTTTCGGGAGCTGTAACACCAAGAATTTTTAATCCGTTGCGAATAGCAATCTGAACTGCCACAATAAGCGCAATACGAGCTTCAGCAAGATTCTTTTCAGAACCTATAATTCTGCATTGAGCATAAAATTTATGAAACAAGGCAGCAAGTTCTTCAAGGTAGTTTGCTATACGGTGGGTTTCAAAATTTTCGCCGGCATACAGTACTTCTTCACGGAAAGAGTGAAGCTTTTTCAAGATATCCTGCTCTTCAGGAGCAACAAGCAAGTTCAAGTTTTCAGTAGAAAGATTCAGTTTTTGTTCATCGGTCATTTTTAGAATGGATGAAATTCTTGCGTGTGCATATTGTAAATAAAACACCGGGTTTTCATCCGAATGTTTTTTTGCAAGAGCTATATCAAAGTTCAAGTGGCTTGTAACACCGCGCATATTAAAGAAATAGCGTACAACATCGGGACCCACTTCATCAATAAGCTCATCGAGCGTAATAAAATTGGCTTTACGGGTGGACATTTTTACAATTTCGCCTTTTTCGGTAATGGTTACAAACTGATGAATAACAACTTTAACTTTTTCGTCATCGTAACCTAACGAACGCAATCCGGCTTTTACATCGGGATATGTAGCATTATGATCCGAACCGAAAAGATCTACCATCAAATCGTATCCGCGCTCGAATTTAGTAATATGATAAGCAATATCGGGGAGTCTGTAAGTCGGCTCGCCGGTAGATTTTACAATAACCTTATCCTGTTCCTGCCCCATATCGGTAAGTTTAAGCCACACAGCACCTTCTTTTTCGTAGGATACTTTTCTTTCTTGGAAAATATTTAAAAGGGTTTTTATCCTTCCGTCTTCGTATAAAGAATTTTCGTTAAAATAATTGTCGAATTTTATATTCAGCCGGTTCATTGTTTTTTCGATATCTGCAAAAATCTCTTTTTCCGATACATCTTTAAAGATACCGTCGCCCGGTTCATTTATAAGTTTATCGCCATATTCTTCTTTTAATTTCTGAGCGATATCCTTGATATATTCTCCTTGGTAATAATCTTCCGGAAAATCAATATTTTGCCCGAGCAATTGCAGATAGCGCAATTTTGTCGATTCGCCGAGCATCCTCATTTGTCTGCCGGCATTGTTAAAATAATACTCGCGGTCAACGTTGTAACCAATCCATTCAAGCATATTTGCAATGGTATCGCCCACAACGGCATTTCTTCCATGCCCGACTGTAAGAGGCCCGGTAGGATTTGCCGAAACAAATTCCACCATCGCTTTTATATTTTTATACTTTTCCGATTTTCCGAAATTATCTTTTTCGTTCAAAACTTCTTTAATTATGTTCGAAGTAAAATCCGGTTTGAAGAAAAAATTAATAAAACCGGGTCCCGCAATTTCTGTTTTATCAATATAACTGCTTTCTGTTTCCAGATTGGCAATTATTTCTTCTGCAATCTGGCGAGGATTTTTTTTCAATTCTTTTGATAAAATCATTGCAATATTAGTTGAAATATCTCCGTTTTCTTTTTGATTTGGAACGTTAAAAATTGCTTTTCTATTTTTAAGATATTCTAATTTCAGCGAGGCTTTTTCAAATAATTTATCCAGATAATTCTTCACTTCTTGCTCCTTGTTCTGCTTTTTGTTTTTACTTCTGTTACAGGTTCGTCTTTAATGTCGGTAACAGGTGCATCTCCCCAGAATTTTTCGAGATTGTAATACTCACGCGCTTCTTTTTTAAATATATGCACAATCACATCAAAATAATCTACCAAAACCCAATTCAATGTGTCGTAACCTTCAAGATTGCTGTATTTAATTCCGCGTTCCCTCAGCTGTTTATCAATTTCATCGGCAATTGCTTTTACCTGAGTATCCGAATCGGCGCTGCAAATAATAAAATAATCTGCAATTGAAGAAACATTTCTTAACTCTAGGATTTTTATATCGTAACCTTTTTTAGATAAAATATATTCTGATATTATTTTAACAAATTCCTGTGAATCCAAAATTACTCCTATTTAAATGGTTCTAATGAATAATAATCTTTTCCAATAATGACAGATACATCTAAAAAATACTCGTCATTTAACTGTCTTATAATTGTTTCTTTTTTGGCTACCCCTAACATTTTAGCTATTTTTAATGCATTTGCATAGTTGCCTGCTCTGTCAACTACCAGAGTTTTTTCAACATCAAAACTTTTGTAATTACCCGAATTAACTACATCACAGCCTTTTTGACGCAAATAATCGGTTACCCTGTCCGCAACCCCCGAAGCTCCGCAACCGTTCATAACTTCTAGCTGGACAATATCGGCCGGTGCTTCCATTTCATCTCCGGCTTTATTGTATCTGTTTTGATCGGTTATTTTTATAATAAAGGAATAACCGAGATAGATAACTACAATTGCCAAAAGAAAAATTAAAGCATTAATAGCGGTATTGTTAAATGATTTTTTTTCGCTGCTCATTTATTTTATCTATATAATTTCTGCCAAAATGATTTATTTCTTATTCACTAATAAAAAAAACCGGGAGAAAAAAACCCGGTCTGTAAAAATAATAAATTCTTATCGAATGTGTGAAATTTTATTAATACCAGAATGAATTCCGGTAGAAAGGTGAGTTATAAAATCCAGTCGGATTCTGATTAAACTGCAAAGTAATACTTGTCTTGTCAGATGGTTGATAATTTAATTGGATTCTGCTTAAATAAATACCGTTTACTTGTTTAGCAAATCCGTCGCCGAATGTGCTGTAAGGTGAATTCACAAAACTGGCATCCACTTCCAAATTCAAATTTTGTGTAAATTTGTAAGCCATAGTATTTGTATATACTCCAAGCGCATAACCAAAATTACTTCCTGCAGAATAAGACATCGAAAATGTGTGATTCATGCTGAAATTTTCGGGATTGATAAACCCAAGATACATGCTTGTATATTCGCTCTGTACAATTCCCTGCCTTATATTAACCGGTTTTTCAGCATCTTTAAATTGAGCATTAATATTTACTGAAACCAGCATGAAAAAAATCAAAAGCAAATATCTCATAATTTCACCTTTTTGCAGCTTTTAACAAATCTAAATTTCTAAAGTTTCGCTTTTACCTTATTATTATCGTCAACCACAACAACAGTAGGTTTATGTTTTAAGGCTTCTTCTTCACTCATTTGCGAATATGTCATAATAATCACTTTATCGCCTATGTGCCCCAACCTTGCAGCTGCACCGTTTAGTCCGATAACGCCGCTTCCTCTTTTTCCTACAATTGTATAAGTTTCAAATCTGCTTGCATTATTTATATTTACAACCGATACTTTTTCGTACGGTAAAATATTTGCTGCTTCCAATAATTCTTCATCAACAGTCAAACTTCCTTCATAATACAGATCAGCTTCGGTAATTGTAGCCATGTGAATTTTTGATCTGAACATTTCTCTTGTCATAACTTACTTTTTATCCATTTTTATTTTTACATTCAATTTTAAATAACCTTTAACAGTAAATCAATACAAATCGACAGTTGGTTTTATTTCACTTTTGCAATCATTTCAATTTCAACAGGAGCATTAAGCGGTAATTCACTTACTCCAACAGCGCTTCGGACGTGTTTGCCTGCTTCGCTGAAAATATTCACCAACAGTTCGCTGGCTCCGTTAGCTACTTTTGGCTGTGCTGTATAATAATCGGCGCTGTTTACAAATACTGTTAACTTTATGATTTTTTCAACATTATCGAGATTTTCTATCAAGGATTTAATAACTGAAAGACAATTCAGCAAACATAATTCTGCAGCTTTCATTCCTGTTTCAGTAGTTATTTCAGCACCCACTTTCCCCGAATATTGAAGCTTTCCGTCAACTATCGGCAGCTGACCTGCTGTAAAAACAAGATTTCCTTCTCTGATGCAAGGAATATATGCTGCTAATGGTGCCGGAGCATCAGGTAATGTAAATCCAAGCTGTTTTATTCTTTCTTCAATCATATTAAACTCCTTTAATAATCCAAATATAATTTATTTGAAAATCAATTAAAAGTTATCGCTTTTTTTTATAGATTTGAATTCAATATTTTTGGGATGTAATATGGTAGAAAACAGATTTAATGAGCTTGTTGAAATAATTAACCGGTTGCGTAAAGAATGTCCTTGGGACAGAGAGCAGACTCACGATTCAATTAAAGCGCAAACGCTTGAAGAAGTATATGAGGTAATTGAGGCAATTGATAATAAGGACTTTACAGAACTAAAGACTGAACTTGGCGATTTGTTGCTGCATGTTATTTTTCACACTATTATTGCCGAAGAAGATGGAAAATTTTATCTTCATGAAGTTATTGATACTATCAAAAACAAACTGATTCGCAGACATCCGCACGTTTTTGGAAATACTGAAGTAAAAGACAGCAAACAAGTTATAAAAAATTGGGAGGAAATAAAACTTAAAGAAGGGCGTAAAAGCGTTTTGGACGGAGTACCTAAAAATCTTCCGGAACTTCAAAGAGCCTGCCGTCTTCAGGATAAAGCTTCAAAAGTCGGCTTCGACTGGGATAAAAAGGATGATGTTTGGAAAAAAGTTCTTGAAGAAATTGATGAAATGCACGAAGCTGAAATACTTGATAATAAAGAAAAACTTGAGGAAGAAACCGGCGATTTGTTTTTTGCACTGATAAATTACTGCAGATTTATTGGTGTAAACCCCGAAAACGCGTTGCGAAAGACAAACACCAAATTCATTAATAGGTTCAAATTTGTTGAAGAGAAGATATCAGCTTCCGGAAAATCTATATCTGAATCATCACTTGAAGAAATGGATAAGTTTTGGGAAGAAAGCAAAAAAAACGGATAGATATTTATCCTTTCCCGTTTTCTTTATTATATTCTTCGTAAGCAAAAATAATATCTTTTACAAGTTTATGCCTTACAACATCTTCGCGATCGAAATAAATAAAGCTTACTCCGTCAACTCCGCGTAAAATTTGCTGAACCTGAACTAATCCGCTTTTAGTATTATGCGGTAAGTCTATTTGAGTAACATCTCCTGTTATAATGGCTTTCGAATTAGGTCCTAATCTTGTAAGAAACATCTTCATCTGAAGTGATGTTGAGTTTTGAGCTTCATCAAGAATAACAAAGGAATTATTCAGTGTTCTTCCTCGCATATAAGCTAAAGGAACAATTTCAATTATTTCTTTTTCAATGTATCCTTTCAGTTGTTCTGCAGGAATCATATCCTGGAGCGAATCGTATAAAGGTTTCAGATACGGATCAACCTTTTCTTTAAAATCACCCGGTAAAAAGCCTAAACTTTCGCCAGCTTCTACCGCTGGGCGCGCAAGAACTATTTTACGCACACTTCCCTTTTTAAGGCTTGCAACAGCAAAAGCTACAGCCAGATAAGTCTTTCCGGTACCGGCAGGTCCAACGGCAAAACAAATATCATTCCTTTTTACACTTTCGATATACTTAATTTGAGTAGGAGTTTTTGCCTTTATTACATCTTTTTTAGTATATAGAATTATATTGTCGTATTCTTTTTCCGAAATTATTTCGCGTCCTTGAACTGTAAGATCAATAATCGTTTCAACGTCAGCAGTCTTTAAAGTATTGGTAGTATTTAGGACGTAAGCCATCTCTTTGAATACTTTTTCAACTGCCTCAACTTCTTCAACAATACCTTTAATATAAACGTTTTCGCCTCTAACAGTAACAGATGTATTAAATCTTTCGTAAATAGGTATTAAATTTTTATCGTTAAATCCAAGAAGAGAAAGCATATCAACATTTTCGAGTTTTAAAACTTTTTCTACTACCGTAAATCCTCCTAAATAAAAAAAAATGCCCTATCAATAAATGAAAAGGGCATTTTAAATTCAACATCTAACAAAAATTAAGGAGCTGTTGTAACCGGAGCCGGTTTGTAGTTTCTTCTTAATTTATCGTATTTAGCCTGTTCTTCTTCAGATAAGTTTGGTATAGCAAAAACCTGGTTAGGATAAATTAAATCAGGATTTTTGATTTTATCTTTGTTTGCATTGTATATTTTTGGCCAAGCAAATCCGTTTCCGTAATGTTCTTTTTTCTTAGCAATTTTCCAAAGATAATCACCTTTTACAACTGTGTACTGGATTTCAGCTGGTTTGTCATCCCAAGCATCCAATTTTCTTTGTAACTGGTTATGAACTTTATCAAAGAATTTTGGCAAAGCTGATATTTTGCTTGCTTTAAGCGCATCAAGTTCTGCTTGTCTGTCTGCTTTCGGGCCTTCTTTTGCATTTATCTTTGCTTCAAGAGCAGCAACTTTTGCAGCAAATTCATCAACTTCTGCTTGTGTTGCACCAATTAATTTTAATGTTTCATTTTCGCAATCTGATAAAGCGCCTAAAGCTGATTTTTTTACTTTAAGAGCTTCAATTTCAGCTTTTAATCCAGCTTGTTCTGCTGTAAGTTCAACTTTTTGTTTCCCTAATCTTGCCATTTCCTGTTCCCATTCGTCAGTAGACATATCTCTTGTCTGAGCGAACAACCCTGCTGTAAAAAGAAGTACAAATGCTATTGCAGCTATTTTATTATAATACTTCATTGATTTCCTCCGTAAATTTAAACTTTTTACAATAATTATTTAATTGATCCAAGATTCTTTTTAGTTTCTGCCATATTTTTGTTGCAATCATCAAGTTTAGCATTATGCTCTGCAATTTCTCTTTCCAATTTAGCTTTGTCGCTCTTCAATTGGGTAATGTCTTTTTCAAGAACTTTAACTTCTGCAGATAAAGCATCCAGTTCAGCATACTGTTCATCGCTCACGCCGCATGCAGTCATAGCAAAAGCAAGAATACCAACAGCCAAAGCTGAAGTAAAAAGCCTTTTTAATTTAGTCATTTTGTTCCTCCTGTTTTTAATTATTAGTAATTTTAAATACCAATTTATAATAAAATAATAATCTGTGAAAATATTCGCTAAGATAATTATTTATTTACTACTAAATCAACCTTTTTTCTACAAAACTAGTATAATTTTTACCTGCAACTATAATATGATCAAAAACTTTAATTTCTAAGAGTATGCCAGCATCTAAAAGTTTCTTTGTTATTGCAATATCTTCGGGGCTCGGCTCAGGATTACCCGAAGGATGATTATGCACTAAAATTATATTTGCTGAGTTGTTATCAATTGCAACTTTAAATACTTCACGAGGGTGAACAATACTTGAACTTAAGCTTCCAACCGAAATTACTTCGTATTTTATTATTTTATTGTTGCTGTTAAGGCATACAACAATAAAATGTTCCTTGTATTCGTCCCTTAATAAATGGATGAAAAATTCAGCTATATCTTGCGGCGAAGTAATTTTTTTAGCAAAACGGGTTTTCTTATCCTGATCAATTCTTTTCCCGATTTCAAATGCCGCCGAAAGTGTTGCAGCTTTATCGTTCCCAATACCGCTTTCTTTTTTGATATTTCCAATTGATTTAGTGGCAAGAACAGCAAGATTCTCGTTACGCAAAAGTAAATTTCTTGCAATTTCTATAACTGAGACACCTTTTGTTCCGGTTCTTAAAAGAATTGCTATCAACTCTGCATCACTTAACGACTGAGCTCCGTGTAAAAGTAATTTTTCGCGGGGTCTGTCATCAGGCGGCAGTTCTTTTACCTTCAAAATACCCTCTTAATTTTATAATCATTTGTTGCAATCGGCAAGAGCGCTTTTTGCAATTAAGTCATTCGGATTTATTTTTAACGATTTATTAAAAAATTCAAATGCTTCTTCCGACTTTTTCTGGCGCAAGCAGCTAAGACCTATCAACGAATAAATTTCAGAATCGTCTTTATTTTCGGCAGAAGCTTTCAAATATTTCTCAGCCTTTCCATAATCTCCTGTCATATAAAATATTCGTCCAGCCAAATCCTGAAAATCTTTAACGCTTTCATTCATTTTCAATGCTTTTACAATATATTCTTTTGCATGGAAATGCATTTCTTTTAAATAATATATTTTTGATAATATAAAATTTAATTCCGGATTAAGAACCGACAGGCTCTCTGCTTTTTCGGCATATTGAAGCGCTGTATCGTATTTTTTCTGAATAAGGCTGCACTCTGCAAGATATTGGTATGCTTCGCCTAAAATGTCCGATTGTTTGCAATTGTTAACAAACTCCAAAAAATTCATTGCGGCAATTTCATATTCGTTATTGAAAAACAAGGATTGCCCTTTAAGAAAATAAGATTCCGGAAATAACGTTTTATCAACAATCGATATGAGATCGGCTGCTTTTTCGAAAAATGAATTGCGGATATAAATCTGTGCAATTTGTAAAAGATATTCATCAGCAAGATTTATTGGGTTTACTTCATCAATCAATTTAATTATCGAATCCGGATTTCCTAATTTTTCGTATACCTCAGCAATTTTCAAAATAAGAAGATTATCTTCGGGATGCTGCTCATATAATTTTAATAAAATCTGAAGCGAATGAAGCAGTTTACCTTCACGAGCCAGATATATCGCTTTTGTAAAATTATTATCCGACTGAATTTCCATAAATCATTCCCACTCGATTGTTGAAGGAGGTTTTGAGCTTATATCGTAAACAACCCTGTTCACACCTCTCACATTTCTGATAATTTTATTCGAAACATTTTCCAGAAAATCGTAATCAAACCGGAACCAATCTGCTGTCATTCCATCGGTTGAAGTAACTGCTCTCAGCGCAATAACATTTTCGTAGGTTCTGTTATCGCCCATAACGCCAACAGTTTTTACAGGTAAAAGTACAGCAAATGCCTGCCAGATATCGTTATAAATTCCGGCTTTATGAAGTTCTTCAATATAAATAGAATCAGCTTCGCGTAAAATATCAAGTTTATCTTTTGTTATATCGCTTAATACTCTTACTGCAAGTCCCGGTCCCGGAAATGGATGTCTTCCTATAAAATCATCCGGCAAACTTAATTCCTTACCTATCGCTCTTACTTCATCTTTAAATAATTCCCTGAAAGGTTCAATAAGTTTAAGATTCATTTTCTCGGGCAGACCGCCAACATTATGATGGGTTTTAATGGTAACAGAAGCTCCTTTAACCGAAACTGATTCAATCACATCGGGATATAACGTACCTTGAACAAGATATTTTGCATCTCCGAATTTTTTAGCTTCTCTTTCAAATACCTCAATAAATGTGTTGCCTATAATCTTTCGCTTCTTTTCAGGTTCAATAACATCTTTTAATTTGCTTAAAAATTCTTCCGATGCATCTATATGAATAATGTGAAGATTATAATTTTCTTCAAACATTTTTATTATTGCAGAACTTTCATCCTTCCGCATCAGTCCTGTATCAACGTGAACACAAATTAAATTATTTCCTATAGCTTTATGAACCAAAACAGAAGCAACTGAAGAATCGACACCTCCGCTTAATGCACAAATTACTTTACTGTTGCCGGTTTTGTTTTTAATTTCCTCAGCAGCCTGCAATATAAAGTTGCCAGGTGTCCACTCAGGTTTGCATTTACAAATTCCGAAAAGGAAATTATCAATTATCTTTCTGCCTTCGGTAGTATGTGCAACTTCAGGATGAAACTGCACCCCGTAAATACCTTTTTCGTCGTTAGAAAGCGCGCATATAGGAGAGTTAGCAGATTTTGCAACAACAGAAAATCCTTGCGGAATTTTTGTTATGTAATCGCCGTGACTCATCCAAACTGTTGAAAGGCTTTTTATATTTTGAAATATTCTGGAATTTCCGATAATTTCTAAATCTGTTTTACCATATTCTCTTTTATCTGCAGGTTCAACTTTTCCGTTAAAATATTCGGATACAAGCTGCATTCCATAGCAAATACCAAGTACTGGAATTCCGAGTTCAAATATTTTTGAATCCACCTGAGGTGAATCTTCATCGTAAATACTCATCGGTCCGCCCGAAAGTATTATTCCTTTTGGAGACATATCCAATATTTTATCTATTGAATAACTATGCGGGTGAATCTCGGAATATACTTTGCTTTCACGGATTCTTCTTGCAATTAGTTGAGTGTATTGCGAGCCAAAATCCAATATCAAAATTGTTTCTGTATGTTTCATTTTTTCCTGTATTTACTATTGTCCAATCTGATTTTTATATTCTTCTGCGGTCATTAATTCATTTATCTGCGAAGCATTTGTTATTTCAATTTTCACAATCCATCCCTTTCCATAAGGATCGGTATTTATAACTTGAGGTTCGTCATTCAGACCTTCATTTATCTCCAATACTTTACCATCTACCGGAGCATAAAGGTCGCTTACCGTTTTTACGGCTTCAATTGTTCCAAATGTTTCACCGGCAATTAGTGTCTGTAAATTTTTATCTACATCCAGATAAACAATATCTCCTAATTCGCCCTGCGCAAAATCTGTTATTCCTATTGTTCCAATGTTTCCTTCAATTAGAAGCCATTCGTGATCCTTTGTATACTTCAAGTTTGCAGGTATATTCATTTTTTTCCTCTTGATTATTAAAATTTTTCTAAAAAAGATGTATCGTACTTTGATTTAATAAATTCTTTATTTTCGAGAACTTTTTTATGGAAAGGAATTGTTGTTTTTACTCCATCGATAGTAAATTCTTCCAATGCTCTTTTTGCCCGCATAATTGCATGTTTTCTATCTGTTCCCCATACAATTAATTTTCCTATTAGCGAATCGTAAAATGGCGGGATCACATAATCGTCGTAAATATGAGAATCCACGCGAACACCGAATCCTCCCGGAAAATGAAGATATTTTATTTTTCCAGGAGAAGGCATAAATCCGTTTTCAGAATCTTCAGCGTTAATTCTGAATTCAAAACTGTGCCCGCGAGGAGTTACAGGAATATCCTTAAGCTTTTCGCCTGCAGCTACAAGAATCTGCTGTTTAATCAAGTCAATATTATTAACCATTTCTGTTACCGGATGTTCAACCTGAATTCGTGTATTCATTTCAATAAAATAAAAATTTTTATTTTTATCAACCACAAATTCTATTGTTCCTGCACCTTCGTAATTTACGCTTTTAGCACCAAGGACAGCTGCTGCAATCATATTTTTCCGAATTTCGGAATTGATAAACGGAGAAGGTGATTCCTCAATCAGTTTCTGATGCCTTCGCTGAATTGTGCAATCTCTTTCGCCAAAATCATAAACATTGCCAAACTGATCCCCGATTATCTGAATTTCTATATGCCTAGGATTTTCAACAAATTTTTCCATGTATAAATCCTGATTTCCAAACGATGCCAATGCTTCTGCACTGGCACTCTGAAATGCGTTTTCAAGATTATTTTCCTTGAATACAATCCGCATACCTTTACCGCCTCCGCCCGAAGAAGCTTTAAGCATTACAGGATAACCGATTTTTTTTGCAATAGTTTTTGCCTGCTCGGCATTTTCTAAAATTCCATCGCTTCCCGGAACTACAGGCACTCCAACATCCCGCATTGTTTTTTTTGCATAAGCTTTATCGCCCATTTGTTTTATCATCCGGGCAGAAGGTCCAATAAATTTAAATCCCGATCCTGTACAAATATCTGCAAATTCAGCATTTTCCGATAAGAAACCGTATCCGGGATGAATTGCATCGGCTCCTGTAATATGCGCTGCCGAAATTATGCTTGGAATTTTCAGGTAACTGTCCTTACTGCTGGCAGGACCAATGCAGACGGCTTCATCGGCAAATATAACATGGAGAGATTCTCTGTCTGCTTCCGAATACACTGCAACAGTTTTAATTCCCATTTCTTTGCAGGTTCGTATTATACGGAGAGCTATTTCACCGCGATTTGCAATCAGTATTTTATCAAACAATATAATCCGCCTTTTTAATCGGGTTTTATTAAAAATAGCGGTTGATTATATTCAACCGGCGAACCGTTTTCTACTAATACTTTAACTATTTTACCATTAATATCCGATTCTATTTCATTCATCAGCTTCATTGCTTCAATCAAACACATTACTTTACCTTCTGTAATGTGATCGCCAATCTGAACATAAGGCTCAGCTTCAGGTGAAGGAGCGCGATAAAATGTACCCACAATTGGCGAACAGATTTCATGGAATTTTTCATCCTGTGTTGAATTTTTTTCATATTCAACAGTCTTTGTTGCATTTATATTAATTGGTTCTTTAGCCGTATAATCCACAGCTTGATGATAAGCCGAATGAATTATTTCGGCCTTTTTGCTTATTGTTATTTTCAGATCTTTTTCTTCGATGGAAAAATCTGTAATACTGCTGTCTTCAATTATTTTAATAAGCTTTTTAATACTTATCAGGTTCATTTTGCCGGCTTTCTTATTATTAATTTTTTACTCTTTCAACATATTCGCTGGTTCTTGTATCCACTTTCAGCAGATCACCTTCGTTAACAAATATTGGTACGCTTATTACTGCTCCTGTTTCAAGAGTGGCCGGCTTTAGTACGTTTGTTGCAGTATCACCTCTAAAACCCGGTTCGGTAGCTGTAACTTTTAGCTGAACAAATATCGGTATTTCCACAGATATTATTTCTTCGTTATTATCCAAAAGCAAGTCAACTTCAATTCCTTCTTTCAGGAATTTTTCTCCGTCGCCAAAAAGTTTCTGATCAACATTAATTTGTTCGTAAGTACCATTGTCCATTAGCACTAGCGAATCGCCTTCGCGGAATAAATATTGATATTTTCTTCTTTCAACTCTTACAATTTCAACGCTTTCACCCGAACGGTAAGTGTTTTCGAGTACTTTCCCAGTTTTAAGGTTTTTAAGCGTCGTGCGGACAAATGCTCCGCCTTTTCCAGGTTTAACGTGCTGAAATTCTACAATTGTATATAGTCCTTCTTTAAACTTAATTATTAAACCATTTCTAAAATCTGATGTATCTGCCATATATCCTCTGAATAATTTTTCTTCTTATTGTTTTTAAATACACTGAGCGAGATATCTGTCTGCTAAGGTAAATTCTTGTGTTGTTTTATATTCTTCTTTAATAGTGTTTAAAGCCTCTTTCGCCAATTCTTTATCTCCTATTTTAAGATAATTAATACCGGCCTCAAGCAAATATGTGCTGTTTTGAGGATTTGTGCTGTTCACTTTAGAAGCTTTAACAAAATAATCGGCAGCTTTCTGATATTCTTTCTTTTCAACATAACAAGCAGCCACTCCTGAAAAAGCTGCCGCAGAAAACATTTCATTATCTCCTGAATAATTTTCATATTGTTCAAGAGCTTTATCAAGATCACCATTGTTATAATAACTGTTTGCAAGATAAATTCTGGCTGTTTCGCCGTTTTCAGAGCCGCCGAATTCTTCTGCAATATATTTTAAGCCTTTGTTATCAGTTCCCGGTCTTCCTTCAATTGCTTCGTTGTACATACCGGCTTCATAAATATCAATTATTTTTGCTAAAGCTTTTGAGGCTTCAGCATTTTTGGATTGATTATTTGTAATATAAAAATAAACAAGCAATCCGGCTGCGGCAACAAATCCAACCCCTATTAAAATTTGTTTTTGATACTTTTCGAAATATTGCATGCTTTTATAGTACAAAGTAACAAGCTTGTCCTCTTTCATTTCTTTTTTCGAAAATTTCTTCTTTTTAGCTAACACATTATCTCCTTTTTTTATCAATTATAATCTTTATTTACAACTCTAATATGATTAGAAAATATCCAGGCTTTCCCTTCAAAATATACTTCAACACGATATACACCAGCAGATTTTACAAGAAATTCAGCTTCAGTGTTCTCGATTATAGATACGATTTTACTATCAAAAACAAGCTGAATTTTTGCAATCGTTCCGGGAAGCAAAACTACAAATCTTAAAGAAGCTGATAAAACGGCAGTATCACCCATTTTATAAATTCCGTCATTATCTTTCCCAAAAAAACGAAATCCTTTTGATTCTTTCAGATAATCATTTGCAACAAAACATCTTCCCTGCGATAGTGATTTAAGAATAATATTTTTACACTGTTCAGGATTCAAAGAACTTGTATTTTCAATTTTTGTTTCCGTAAAAATATGAGTTCTTAATGATTTAAACAATACCTTATACGGGAAAACTTCCATTTCCAAAAATCCAAGAACATTTACTTTATGCGCGTGAGCATCAATTCCTCCAATTCCAACTACTTTACTATTAGAATTCAGCTCGTCCCATTTTTTTAAAGTCTCTGCTGGCGGACATTCAATTGATTTAAGAGGATGAAGGAACCTGTTATATTTATTTTCTTCAGTCAGTCCTTCCATCCATTCGGACATATGGTTCCATATTTCAATTCCTGTAAACCCTTCGGCATCCCATTCAAGCCAAGGATAAGGCGGATGCTCTTTAATGCTGTTCCTTTTTTCGTGCGGATGGGCGATAAAACCAATACCGCCGGATTCTTTTATACTTTTCACATATTGTTTTGCAGACATTCGTGTTGAGAATGTTTTATCAATTCCAAATGCCAGGTAGTGATTTTTATTTTCTTTATCATTAATTTCACAGCCTACAACTATAAAAACATTATTATTCCATCCTTCGTAACCTTCTTCTTTTGCCCTTAATGTGTTATGATCGGTAAGCATAATAAAATCTAATCCCGATTCTGCAGCAAATGCGGCTATTTCATTAACATCGCCGGATCCATCAGAGTATTTTGAATGAATATGAATTGCACCAATTAATTCATACATAGAGATTAAATTTTTATTTTTTTTCAGAATTGTTCATCAGAAATTATCAGATTTCGAATAATGTGGTATATTCGGTAGATTGTTGTTTGATCATATCCGATAATTTTGTCATTAAAATGTTTACGCGTTCATTAGGATTGTCATCAAATTCTTCGTAGGCATTTTTGTCTGTAAAAACATAATGCTCTTCAAAACAATTTTTTCTATTTTTGGTTTCGTAAACCGAGTACCCTTCAAGCCCTTCTGCCTTTATCAAAGCTTTTAATTCACGAATTACTTCAAGGTAGGTTTCCCGTTTTTCAGGAAGTATTTCATATTTGATGGAAAAAATCACCTTTGCCATTCAACTCCTCAGAAAATCAAAATTTATTTGTTAATATATTCTCCGGTAAAAACTAACTTTGCCGGACCAGTTAAAGAAATATTTTTTATTATGCTGTTAATATAATCAAAATTTACAATAAGTTTATCGTTACTTTTTGGAATTATTGTAACCGGAGGTTTAATATTTCCTTTTAAATAACTGATAATAGCTGCAGCTGTAATTCCCGTACCGCAGGATAGCGTTTCATTTTCCACACCTTTTTCAAATGTCCGTATTCTTATTACTTCGCCATGAATATCAATAAAATTAACATTAGTTCCTTCAGGCAAAAATTGAGGCAAATTTCTTATTTCCTTACCTAATATATCAACAGGAATATTTTCTAATTGATTAAACCTGTTATTTGTAACTTTATTTAATTCAGTCAGATTAATAACTGTGTGTCTGGCTCCGGTATTTATAAAAGAGGCTTTTAGAACTAAACCTTCAAGTTTTATTTTAGTTTCAAGTTCAATTTCGGAGGGCTCATTAAGATAAATTGTAACAGAATTATCTTGATTGATTTTAGCTG
The DNA here is from genome assembly GCA_964437215.1 of uncultured Melioribacteraceae bacterium. Classification (GTDB taxonomy): domain Bacteria; phylum Bacteroidota; class Ignavibacteria; order Ignavibacteriales; family Melioribacteraceae; genus JAAYAN01. Next base: position 18,607 of record CAYTFZ010000010.1, read on the forward strand.
TGTACTTTCTTCTGCAGCAGAGAAACTCTGCATTTCGATCAATTCTTTTGCTTAAATGCGCATATTTAACAGCGCACCTCGCTCCGTTGGCACATAAAAATCCTTCACTGCCGTCAGAATTAAAATACTGCATATTAAAATCGCTTTCATCGCTCTTTGAAATATAAAGAAATCCATCGGCACCTATTCCTGTACCCCGGGCACACATTTCAATAACTTTTTCTTTTTCTGGAATAAAATCCGGAACGATATTCTGATCAATCAGAATAAAATCATTTCCGGAACCGCTGAATTTAAAAAACTTCATTGATTAGTAATTGTTTTTCTTAAAGTAAGTAATATAATAAATGACGTATTAAAACCTTATAAGAATGAAATTTTTAATGAAATTTAACTGTAAAAGTTGACCCGAAACCCTTTTTACTTTTTACGCTTATTTCGGCATTATTTATTTTACAGTATTCTCTTACAAGAGCTAAACCGAGTCCGTTGCCTTCGTGCTGACGTGTATATCCTTGTTCTTCCTGACGGAATGGTTCAAAAATTTCTTCTACCAATTCTGGACTTATCCCTATTCCGGTATCTTTAACATCAATTGTTAGTTTATTGTTTTTATCGCGCGTAACAATTATATCAACTTTTCCTTTATCTGTATATTTTAAGGCATTCGAAATTATATTCGAAAATATTTGTTCAACACTGTATGTATCTGCTTTAATAAGTCTATTTTCAGTTTTATATTTAATATTGAAGTCAAGTTTCTGATTTTTGGCAGTAATTTTAAACTCGTTGTAAAGTTTGTTCAATATTTCTCTGTCTATTTCAAATTCTCTTATTTCCGGAATGTATGCCCCTACTTGAAGTTCGGACATATTAAGAATAGAATCTATCGTTTGTATAATTCGTTTCCCTGCAGAAAACATTGAGGGGAAATATTGTTGAATTTCCTTGCTAACTTTATCCTGAACTTCCTCGCGTAGCAGACTTGTAAAATTTAATAATGTACTGATGGGTGTACGTATTTCGTGCGACATTTGTGCAAGAAATTCAGTTTTAAGCCTGACAGCCTGTTCAGCTTTTTCTTTGGCATAAACCAGTTCTTTTTCTGCATTTATCCTATCTTCAATTTCCTCTTCAAGCTTATAATTAGTCAATCTTAAATCGGCTGTACGCTTTTCTACTTCTTGTTCCATTTCATCGTAGGCTCTCTTTAAATTTATCTCGGCAATTTTTCTTTCAGTTACATCAATCTCAACCCCTATCATTCCAACAATATCTTTGTTAACGTAAACCGGTACCTTAAAACTTTCAAAAGCTTTAAGTCCTCCGTTATTTTTTTCGTATTCACTGTGGAATGATTTGCCTTCAAGAACTTTTTTATCTGTTTCGAGCCATTGTTGTTTAATAATTTCCGAAATTTCTAATTCATCAAGTTTCTTCCCTATATGGTTTCCATAATTATTTATATTTACTGCATTTTGCAAAATATATCTCAAATCTTTATCCATTGCCCAAACGTCAAACGGCAGATTATTAATAAGAGCCCTTACCAGTGCTTCGCTTTCTTCAAGAGCTTTTTCTGCAGCAATTCTGTCCTTAATTTCTTTTTCAAGCTGCTTGTTTCTCGATTCGAGCTGTTTTTTTACCGAATTATATTTTATCTGTGTTTCTACCCGGACAATAACTTCTTCTGCTTGAAAAGGTTTGGTGATATAGTCAACGCCTCCAACTTGAAATCCGCGGATTTTTTCCTGCGTTTCGGATAATGCAGTCATAAAAATTACTGGAATTTCTTCTAGCTGACTGTCTTCTTTAATTTTTTTGCATACCGTAAAACCATCTATTCCTGGCATAAGAACATCGAGAAGAATAAGATCCGGAAGCGTGTATTTTGCTTTTTCTATTGCACTGGCTCCGTCCTGGGCAATGTAAACTTTATAACCAGTTTCTTTAAGAAAATCTGAAATAACTCTTAAATTTGTGATATTATCATCAACTACCAGTATTGAGTATTCGCTTTCTTCAAAATCTATTTTTGTTTTATTTTTCAATTATTGTTCTCAATATATCGTGAAACAAAATCCAATATTTTTTTCTCTTCGTAATTATTTGCAAGTTTTTGCAATATTTCTATAAACGCAGTAAATTTTTCATCTTTTTTATCGTAATTTTTTACATAGTTTTGTATAGCATAAATATCTCCGCGTTTGGCATATTCTTTTATGACTACAAGTTCTTCCTGAACCAATGGAATTATCGATTTGAAATTTGGATTTAATATACTTTCCGCCTCTTCATCTTCAAAAATCCATGTAAGATTTAGATGTTTTTGAAGTATTTCGATAAGATTCTGCCAAATAACAGGTTTAAAAAGAATATCATTAAATCCTGCTGCTAATGTTGTTTCAGTATCGTCATCGGACATTGTTACAGTAACCGCAATAAATGGCACATCTTTTATTTCGGGAATTTCACGCAGACTTTTGAGGGCGTCAATTCCGTTTATATCCGGCATCCATCTATCCATTAATATTAAATCAGGTTTTTTCTTTAATACTTTATCTATTGCTTCGGTACCGTCTTCTGCTTCAATAATTTTAAAATCAAGAGGTTTTAAAAGTTTAACAATAACATTTCTGTTTGAAGAAATATCATCAGCAATAAGTATTTTTTTCCGGCTGCCTTCGTAACCTACAATTTGTTTATCTGATTGTTTTGTTAAACGCAGATCGCTGCTGATTATATGAAGTTCTATTTCGAACCAGAAATTACTTCCCTGTCCAACAGTGCTTTGCACTTGGAGATCGGAGCCCATTAGGTTTACAATATGCTTGCTGATACTTAAACCTAACCCGGTTCCTTCTTTTCGTTTGGATAGATCACCAACTTGCTCAAAAGGTTTAAATAATTTATCTAAATCATCTTTTTCAATTCCCGAACCTGTGTCTATAATATTAAAACGAACAAGCTGCTTATCGTGAGATGTGTCTTTAATTTTTGCAACCTTAAGTATAATTTCTCCATCATCAGTAAATTTTACAGCATTTCCTAAAAGATTAAGCAACACCTGTCTTAATCTTGTTTCATCCGATAATATCATATTAGGTAAAAGAGGATCAAAATCCGATTTAAATGTTAGTCCCTTAGAAACTGCACGAGAACCTATAATTCCGGTAATATTATCTAAAAAGCTTTGGAAATTAATAGGCATATTAACCAATGTCATCTTACCGGCTTCAATTTTAGAAATATCCAGAATATCATTTATTAAAGTCAACAAATGTAATCCGCTTTGATGAATAATATTTAGGTTGCTTATAAATTCTTTGTCTTTCGATTTATTTTTTAGAATCTGTGTATACCCCATCATTCCATTTAAAGGTGTACGCAACTCGTGACTCATATGAGCGAGAAAAGTACTTTTTGCTTTGCTTGCAACCTCAGCTTTCTCTTTTGCTGCCATCAATTCCTTATTCGAATTATCAAGCTCTTTTGTTCTTTCTTCTACTTCTTTTTCTAGTTTCTTATTATAAACTTCAAGAGAATTAACTCTTATTCGGTAAACTGCAATAATTAAAAATACTGTAAGGAAAAAAGCAGCTACTTTAAACCATGCAGTCTGCCAAAAGGGAGGAATAATTTTTATTTTAAGTGAAGCTCCTGTCTTATTCCAAACTTGGTCGCTATTAGACCCGATAACTCTAAATGTATATTCACCTGGCTCCAAATTAGAATAATTAGCAGAATTTATATCAAACGAAGAAATCCAATCGGAATCATAATTTTCCAACTTATACTTAAATCTATTGCTGTTTGGATTGGTATAATCCATCACTGCAAATCTAATACTAATGTTGTTTTCTTTATAAGTTAGGTCAATATCTTTTAATTCATCAAAATCAAAAAAAACATCTTTTCCGTTATTCCTAACTAGCAATTCCGTAATAAATACTGGCGAAGATTGTTTAGTTGATATTATACTTTCCGGATAAAAGGAATTGAATCCATTATTCCCGCCAAAAAAGAGCTCACCATCTTTTGTTTTTAAAGCACTGCCTAAATTAAAAATATTCTCCTGAAGGCCATCTCCCTTATTATAATTAACGAATTCATTTTTTTTAATATTATATTTCATTAAACCTTTATTTGATGCAATCCATAAATTCTGTTGATTATCCATTACCATAGACTGGATAAATTTTGTTTCCGATTCATTATTTTCTTTTATATGTTCTACCGTTAATTTTTTCTTATCAATTCTGTCCAACCCAGTGTAAGCACAAACCCATATATAGTTTTCATCTTCCGAAATACCCACTATGAAATCTGAAGATAAATTTTGCTCAGAATTACTTGAAAAAATATTTATTTTCTCATTTTTATAATCTACACGATAAAGACCATGAGCAGTAGTTCCATACCAAAAAACACCATTTGAGTCTTCAAACAATGACTGGATAGATTTATTTAATAGAATTTCTGTTCCAGTAAATTGCAAAAAAGGCACATAACTATTTTTTTCGAAATCGAGTTTATAAATCCCCTGAGAAGAAGTACCAACAATTATTTCGTTATTACTGGTTTTATAATATCCCCAAAAATTCTGACCGAAAAGATAATCAGGTATTTGTATTTTTTTCTCTAACTCTTCAATTTTATTAGTCTTGGGATTATATTTGGCTAATCCTTTGTTATAGATATTCAATAAAATTGTGCCGTCTGGGGCTTCGAAAATTTTTACTACTTTTATTTTAGGATTTTGAGAAATACCGGGATCAGTTTTAATTGCTTCAAAAGTCTGTGTTTTTCTATCAAATTTGCATAATCCTGCCCCTGTCGAAATCCAAATATTCCCTTTGCTATCTTCAAAAAAAGAGGATACTGTATTGTGAATAAGAGAGCCGGGCTCATCTATTTCGTGTTTGAATAATTTGAATTTTGGGGGTTTCAGATTTAATTTGTTTATTCCGCCATCAATTGTGGATATCCATAAATTTTCAGATTTATCTAAATATAAACCAAATATGAAATTTGAGCTAAGACTTCCAATTACATCTGGATTATTTACATATCTAATAGTCTCTTTTTTTTCTTCATTGATAGAAAATAATCCGCCTCCGACTGTTCCAATCCAAAGTGTTTTATTATGTTCAACAATAGATCGGATTCTTTCTTCGTGCAATCCTTTGAGGTCAAATTCTTCAAATTTCGAAATTTCTTTTTTTTCAACTATATATTTGAAAAGTCCATTTTCTGTTCCAAGCCAATAATCCCCCGACTCGTCAATGCATAAATCAAATATTTCCAATATTCCTTTTTCTTTAAAATCTGGATATGTTATCTTTTCTTGAGTTCGAGGATTATACTTAATTAGTCCTTTAGCATTAAGGATTAAAAAGTTTTTATCTTTATCTTCAACAATTTTGAATATGTGTATGCCACTAATTATATTTTTAAATTTTTTCTTTGCAGCATTATATTTATCAAGCCCTTTATCAGAACAAATCCATAAATTTGAATCACTGTCAACAAATAATTTCTGAATCCTATTACTGCATAATGTTGTATTATCATTAGGATCACTCCTGAATGCTTCAAATTTATTTGAACCTAAATATTTATTTAATCCGCCTCCCCAGGTTCCCGCCCAAATAGTACCCTGAAAAACAGCAATTGATGAAACATCATTATTTGATATCGAGTTAGCATCTTTAACATTATTACGAAAATGTTTAAAATTATAACCATCGTATTTTGTTAATCCATCGCGTGTGGATATCCATATAAAACCTTTTTCATCCGAAATAATTTGATGAGCATTATCTGAATATAAACCACTTGTGGAATTAATATACTGAAAGGTTCGGCTTTGAGCATTTAATGTTACAAGAATAAAAAATGCTTTGATGCAGATTTTAATACACCAGAGTGAGATGGGCTTAACTATTTTAATTTCCATCCGTTTATAATTTTATTATCAATTATTTACTTAAACTAATCAATTTTAAATACTTTATATAATCGAATTAAACAAATATAAGTTTATCCAATTAAATTGGTTATAAAATTTTTCATTCCTGTTAACTTAAGCTAAATTTAATTATCTTTTTGTGATTAAAATTCTGCTTCTCTTTTAATGTGATAAAGATATATTTGAACAATTTGGTTAATTAGAAAAAAGATAAATTTTAAAGCAGTGTATGAAGTTTATTATTATTTTTTTAAAATCATAATCAAATCAGAATAAGTTTTTGCTTTCTTCAAGTAATTGCTGATTTTGTAAGGATATTTGGCCAAATACTATACAGTTGGTATAGGGTTACAACAGTTCATTAATATACTACAGTGTATTAACTTTCATCATTGAAAAACAAATGTGACAAAAGAAATAAATCACGAATTTCAGGACAATATAAAATGAATATAACATTTATTAAAATTGTTAATTATACATTATTCATTTTTAATTGCCTTTAAAGTGGAGGTGGCGGGAGTTGAACCCGCGTCCGAAAAAACTGTTCAGAGAACTTCTACGCACATAGTCAGTTTTTTAATCTTGTTAAAGCAACTCAAACTAACATGATTTGCAATAACCAGCCTGATAAAGTTTCGCCTCTTCTACTCAGACACTCAATTTGGCTATCATACCTAATCGACGTTCATCTTGTTCTCGGTATGCAAAGAACAAGCGAACGGCTGCTTTATTTTATTAAGCAGCTAAAGCGTAATTATATTCGCCAATTAGTTTTTTTTCCGTCGTTTATCGTGTCTACGGAGAACACGGTGCGCAATTCAAAGAGCAAGTAATCCCGTCGAAGCCAATTTCACCCCCGGATGTTTTTCCATTCTTTGTCAGGAAATCCGCAAGAATGATTTTCAAATCGGGCTAAAATAAAAAAAAGATCTGAAAGACGATTCAAATATATAACAATATAATGACCAATATCAACATAATTAGAAAGGGATACAGCAAGTCGCTCAGCTCTGCGGCAAATCGTCCGGGCAATATGAAGATATGCAGATCCTTCTGTTCCGCCTGGAAGAATAAATGAGCGCAGTTCTGGTATTTGTCCGCTGAAATTATCAATAATTTTTTCTAAATTCTTAATATTATCAGAATCAATTCTTAATACTTTAGCATTTTTTTTATCAGAAGGAGTTGCCAGATCGGCGCCTAAAATGAATAAGTCGTTTTGTATCTGATTAATTACTTTCAGAATTTCGGCACTTTTAACCTTAAAAAACGCTAAACCTAATATCGAATTCAGTTCGTCTACTGTACCGTAACATTCTATCCTTAAATCATTCTTTGCTACTCTTTGTCCCCCAAAAAGCGCTGTAGTTCCGTCATCTCCGGTTTTTGTGTATATTTTCATTTTTCAAAAGGCAGTTTTGTTGTTTTAATTGAAAAGCTTGAGTTAACTAATTTAACAAAAAGCTTTTCTCCGCTTTCGATATAATTCTTTTTAATTACGGCTAATCCGATATATTTCTTTAATTTTTTAGAGTAAGCCACAGAAGTAAGTTTCCCAGCATCGTTTCCGGAAGAATCATTTAGATGAACAGGCAAACTTTCAGAGTTTTCGGGAATTTCATCGAAAATAACGCCTGTAAGGTTACGCTGTATTTTTTCGTACGAACCAAGTTTACTTATTACTTCGTGTCCTATATAACTGCCTTTTTTTAATGATACTTCTTCAGCAAGTCCTATTTCAACCGGGTTAAATGATAAATTAATTTCATTTGGGGAAACCGGTATTCCCATCTCTGTACGGAAAACATTAAAAGAATCGGCTCCTGTAAAAGATAAATCAAAAACAATGTTTTTATCGATAATATATTTTATAAAATCTTCTGCTTTTTCTAATTCAATCATGAGCCAGTATTTTTCCTGATTGCGGATATTATGAAGTCTAAAAAGATTAAAAATAAACCCGTCTGCGTTGCAAGGTATTAGGCTGTCATATTCAATTTTATCAACCAGATTGCCGCATATAAGCGTTAAAAATGAATTTGCCTGAGGTCCGGATATTTCAAGTATCAAAAAATCATCGCTTACATCTTTTTTCTCGATATTTTCGAGATAAATATAATTTTGAATCCAGCTGTTAAGTTTTTCTCTGTATTCGGAACTGCCTGCTAAAATAAATTCGCCAGCACCAAGATTTATAAAGGTAGTACGGTCAATTACTTTTCCTCTTTCGTTTGTAAACAAGGTTCTTATAGTCTTACCATCCTGAAGATTTTTAACATCATTCGTGCATATTCTGTTAATAAAATCCGGTGTAGTTTCACCCGAAAAACTAAAAACCGAAGCATCGAGACAACGCACGGCAACACCTTTTGTGAGGGAATAGTATTCTTTGTCGATATCAGTAAAAACTTTAACTTTACCGTTTTCGCCGAATAAAATTTCGGGAAAGATATTTTTGTAAATATCGGTTTTTAAATTTACAGGCTGTAAAGCTTCATCCATAATTTCCTCAAATTCTTTTTTTTAGAATTTTCTAATCCATTTATTACTTTGATTTGTTCTGTAAATATTCTTTTTAACATCCCAAAAAAACGACACGGAATCAATCAGCCGGTTATAATCCAGCGAATCTGAAAATCTGTATTCATAGTAATCGGGATAAAGGTCGTTGTTAAAATTAAGCAACGTCCGTTTATAAGCAACTCCTTCATATGTTTCCAGCAAATGCGGTGTTTCAGAAATTCCATTAATAAAAAAGTAATTATAATTACGGAATCCCGAAATTATTCCGTCTTCAAAATTAAGCTGAATATAATCAATATTTTTAGGTATCCACTTCTTCATTGTCATATAATTAAATCCGCCGTGTATGGGGACTTCTTTTTCCCAGACAAGCGAAAAATTACCGTTATCGCAGCGGAACAAAGTTAAATAAAAAAAAGCTGTTCCAAGTTTTGTACTGTCGAGGTTTATAAAACTCGATTCAAATCCGATTACATTTTTTGGTTCAATATTTCGCTCACCTGGTTTGGATTTGGCAATAACAGCAAAAACATAATTTCTTTGTTCGTTAAAATACAAAACTGCCGGCTTTGGAATATTATAAGTAAAAGATCTATCGAATTCAATTAAATGCGTACCTGCTGGATAATTTTGAATTATATATTCCTTAACTGCTATTGTATCGCAGGGCTGCCTGCTTACAGTCTGTTTCTTTTCCATTTCGAGGTTATAGCTTTTTATCTGTTTAAGTTTTTCCTCTTCGCTATCCCTGAAACAGCCGGAAAGAAAAATCAAGACTGAGAATAATAGAAATATATTTATTTTTTTTATCATTAATCAGCTTTTTGCAAATTCTTCTAAAAAGTATATCGAACTGTAAATTCCCTTTTCGAAATTATCAAGAACAAAATGTTCATCCGGCGAATGTATATTATCCGAATCCAAGCCGAACCCCATAAGCACTGCAGGAGCTTTAAGCTGTTTTACAAATTCAACCACTACAGGAATTGAACCTCCTTCGCGGGTAAATACTGTTTTTTTGCCATAGGCTTTCGATACAGCTTTTGCAGCAGTTTTTATAGCTTTTTCTTCGAGAGGAATAAAAATAGGATAACCTCCGTGCAGATTTGTAATTTTTACTTTAATGCTTTCGGGAACAAGACTTTTAACATATTTTGTGAATTCGGCGGCAATTTTTTCAGGATCCTGGTCTGGAACAAGCCGCATACTTATTTTTGCCGAAGCTTTAGAAGGAAGAACAGTTTTTGCACCTTCGCCTGTAAATCCTCCGTAAATTCCATTGCAATCTAATGTAGGTCTTGTCCAAATTCTTTCTAAAGTTGAAAAACCTTTTTCACCTTGCAGCATTTTAACGCCTAATTCCTTTGCGTATTCTTTATCGCTGAATTTTAATCCGGCAAAATTATCTTTTTCTTTTTTGGTTAATTTTAATACGTCTTTATAAAAATTAGGGATTGTAACTTTACCGTTTTTATCCTGAAGCTTTGCAATTAGTTTTGTAAGCTCGTTTATCGGATTGGCAACCGCTCCTCCGAAACTGCCCGAATGAAGATCGCGGTTCGGACCGGTAAGCTCAACTTCCATATAACAAAGTCCCCTCAATCCGTAATTTATTGTTGGAACTCCTTCAGCATAAAGGCTTGTATCCGAAATTAAAACGGCATCGCATTTTAATAACTTTTTATTCTGTTTTATGAATTTTTCAAGATTTTCGCTTCCTATTTCTTCTTCGCCTTCAATTAAGAATTTTACGTTAACAGGTAAAGATTTGTTTGTTTTAATATACGATTCAACGCTTTTAATATGAATAAAATTCTGTCCCTTGTTATCGTCGGAACCTCTTCCGTAAATTTTACCGTCTTTTATTACCGGCTCAAACGGCGGGTAGCTCCAAAGATTAAGCGGATCGACAGGCTGAACATCGTAATGTCCGTAAATTAATACAGTAGGTTTATCCTTTGCGTGAAGCCAATCGGCATATACCAATGGATGTCCTTCTGTTTCAAACAAACACGCGTTTTCCATCCCCGCTTCTGTAAGTTTATTTTTAACAAACTCGGCGCAATTTAAAATATCTTTTTTATTTTCGGCAAGGGTGCTGATACTTGGTATTCGGATATATTCTTTTAATTGTTCAATAAATTCCTGCAGATGCAATTGCGCATAATTTTTTACGTTTTCCATATTTGCTCAGTCCGATTATTAAAAATGCTATGTTTCAAATTTAATAAATAAAATAAGCAAAAATTAAATATTGATAAAGAAATTCAATAAAAAATAAAATTTATTTGAGATATTTAATTAATTTTGCAATTGTTTAATTCATACAATGAACAAATGATAATTTACCGATATATATTCCGGAATCTGCTATTCCCTTTTTTAGGAGCGATATTTGTCCTGACTGCGGTTCTGCTTCTTCAGTTTCTTATGAAGTTTGCTGATAATCTTGTAGGCAAAGGGCTTAGCATTTTTGTAATAATAAAACTTGTAGTTTATAACCTTGCCTGGATGTTTGTGCTTGTTGTTCCTATGGCGGTTCTGGTTGCAACAATTATGGCATTCGGCACCATGGGGCAGAATAACGAAATAGCCATTCTTAAAGCTTCGGGAGTAAGTCTGTACAAATTAATGATTCCTCCGGTTGCTTTTGCAGTTTTACTTTGTTATTCGCTAATTCAATTTAACAATCACGTTTATCCCGACGCAAACCACGCTGCCCGGCTTTTAATGGTTGATATAAGCAAGCAAAAACCGACTTTATCTTTAGTTCCGGGCGTATTCAGCCAGGATGTTGAAAACTATTCAATTCTTGCCCGCGGAATAAATCCAGAAACAAACGACCTAACAAACCTTACAATTTACGATTATTCCAGCATCGAAAAAGTGAATATAATTACAGCCCGCAAAGGGAAAATATATTTTGCAAAAGAACACGATAAAATCATTATGGATTTGGAAAAAGGGCAGATCCACGAAGCTGAAACAAGAGATAAATCGGTTTACAGAATACTAAAATTCGATAAACATAAAATTGTAATGAACGGCGATAAGTTTTCTTTTAAGCAAACCGGCCCCGGCGAACCCCGCAGCAACCGTGAACTTGGCGCTGCTGAGCTTGTTGTAATAGCCGACAGCCTTAACCGGGAAGTAATTCCGATGAAAGAAAACTTCTCGAAACTGATAGACAATTATTTTTTTGCCGATTCACTGATGTTCAACAAATCAAGGGCAACATATTACAGGCTTGAAAGATTTATCTTTTTCCGCGCCGAAGATATGTTGAAATCAGCCCGGAATTCTTTAAGAGTAAGTCTTGCAGATATTTCATTCAGGCAGAAAAACATCAACAACTTTTGGGTGGAAATTCACAAAAAATACTCTATCCCTTTTGCCTGCATTGTTTTTGTTCTTGTAGGCGCTCCCTTGGGAGCAATAGCGCGCAAAGGCGGAATGGGTGTTGCCGCTCCTTTGAGCCTTATTTTTATTTTTATTTACTGGGCATTTTTAATAGGGGGCGAAAAACTTGCCGACCGCGGACTTTTATCGCCTTTGTGGGGGATGTGGAGCGCAAATGTTGTTCTCGGTGTATTGGGTGTGTTTATGACTATCCAAAGCGCGCGCGAAAGAATTACTCTCGATTTCAGCAGATTTCAAAGACTCGTTCCAAAAAGTATTAAAAAATTGTTTGGCGGAAATGAAGATAATTGATAAATACCTCGTAAAACAATTTCTTACAATGGTTCTTTTCGGACTTTTGGCAATTTCTCTTTTGTTTGTTGTAATCGATTTGATGGAAAATCTTGATGATTTTATTGATCATAATGTTTCGAACGGTATGATTATAAAATATTACATCGTTTTTATCCCGGAAATATTACGACTTATAACTCCTGTTGCCGTTTTGCTTGCAAGCCTTTTTACCGCCGGGAAAATGAGCAACCTGAACGAGCTTACTGCAATGAAAGCCAGCGGAATAAGTCTGTACCGCTTTATGGTGCCTTTCCTTGTTACTTCTTTTTTTATCAGCCTAATTTCAATTTATTTCGGCGGATTTGTTGTTCCCGATGCTAATAAAGAAAAGGTTTATATAGAACAGAATTATATGGAGAAAGGTATTGAAAGAACCGGCAGCAATGTTTTTTTTCAGGATAGCCGAACGAGGATAGTCTCGATACAGTATTTCAATACCAGCGATAATATTGCGCATAAGGTAAGCATTCAGGAATTTGATGCAAAAGATATAACACAAATGATTTCACGTCTGGACGCGGAAAGAATGCAGTACGATACTTCTGCAGGAATTTGGATTATACGAGACGGTGTTCAAAGATTTTTCCGGAACAATAAAGAAACGATGAATCCGTTTATAGAAATTAAAATTGATTATCTTGGCTTTAAACCGGCTGATGTGGTAAAAAAGCAGCAAAAACCTGTTGAAATGACTTTATCGGAATTAAATGAACTTGCTTCCGACCAGTTAAGAACAGGCAATGACCCTACACGTATTTTAATTGAGTATCATTCCAGATATTCTTTTGCATTTGCAAGCTTGATTGTTGTTTTTTTTGGTTTGCCTATTTCCGGCAATAAGCGAAAAGGCGGGATGGCAATTCAGGTGCTTATTATTCTCCTGGTAACTTTTACTTATTTATTCTTAATGAAAATTGCCGAGGCATTCGGTAAAAACGGTGTAGTAAATCCGGTTCTAACAGCGTGGTCGGTTAACTTTGTGTTTCTTTTAGGCGCAATTTATAACTCTTATAAAAACAGAAAATAAGGCATTATTGTCTGCTTGAAAAATGACGCAATGAAACTTTGCAAAAATAATAAGGTTAACGCTGCAATTTAAACCAATAAAAGAACATAATTTCGAAAAGGAGCCAATAAATGCTTATACCGGTAAAAGTAGAAATACAATCTTTTAACAGACCTTATTCTAATTATGCTCTTATTGCATTTATTACGTTTTTTTTCTTGTTAACAATGTTTCAGGAAAGCGGTTTTTTGTTTGATAATCTTGTTTTGAAGAATTGGAATCCGGCTGGCATTGTCGGAAGCATTTTTCTGCATGGTGATTTTATGCACCTTTTCTTTAATATGCTTTTTTTATATGTCTTCGGTAATGCTATCTGCAATTCAGTTGGAAATATACTTTATGTGCCGGTATTTATTCTGCTTGGAATTTGCGGAAGCTTGCTGCATTTAATTGCCGACGGAAATCCTGCAGTGGGAGCAAGCGGAGCAATATCAGGGTTAATCGGACTGGCAATGGTCTGGTTTCCCAAAAGCAAGGTAAAATTCTATTATTACTTTTACTTTCATTTTGGTTCTTTCAGTGTATTTACATTAATTGTAGCTCTTTTTTATCTTTTAAGCTATTTTTTCGGTTTGTTTTTTTCCGGCGGGGGAATTGCCCATTATGCTCATATCGGAGGGTTTTTAGGCGGAACTGCTTTTGGTCTTTTTATGCTCTTAATGAACAAAGTTGCCCCCGATCAGGATACATTGCTTGATGTTATTTCCGGAAAAAGCAAAAAAAGGAAGCGCAGCTTAGAAAAAAATATTCAGAAAGCGCATCTTTCGAAAGATGATTATAAAAGTTACGGACAAGGAATTTTAAACAATTACGAAATTCAAATGATGAATGAGCTTAATAAAGAATACGATGCATTTGCTGTCCCCGTTGAATCTGTCCCAAAATTCCGTATTTTAAGGGTTATTGAAACTACCGAAAACATTAAGTGCTTTGCCGTAAACGAAGGCGATTCGATATTAAACATTTCCATATCTGAAAATGACGGCAGATGTTCACTTCTTCCCGAAGATAAATTTCTTCAAAACAGTTCAGGCGTTTTTAATTTTAAAAAAGAATTTTTTGAAAACGGAAGAATTATTTTTGGACTTTATTATAACAACAGCAGCCATTTCGGCAGCCGGAAAATTTTTATTTTTGATAAAGAGAAAAAAGAGATTTACGAAGAAACTGAAAAACCGGTAATAAATAGTTAACAAACAATAAGTAACATTAATTATATAATTTCAGGAGTTTATTATGAAAATCAATACCTACGAAGACATTGCTCTGATTGAGCGCGAAGCAAAAAAAGATTATATCGACCGTCACTCGGCATTTGTTTATTGTGAAAATACTGCCAAAACAGGTGAAATGTTTAAAGTTAAAGTAAAAGTAGGAAACCAATATAAACATCCCGACGATTTCGATCATTATATTGCGTATGTTCAATTATGGAACGGCGAAACGATGCTTGCTCAAACTACTTTAGTTGCAGGTGCGATGGGCGGCATTCCTGGAAATGTTGAAGTGGATTTTAATATCGTCCCTCAAAAAAAATTAAAACTTACAGCAACCGCTTATTGCACAAAACACGGTTTGTGGCAAAGCGACCCTGTTGAAGTAGAAGTAAATTAGTTGAAAATTTTCTTTGATTAAGTCCGGTTTAATGCCGGACTTTTTTCCCCGCTGATTTTATTTAAACATAGTATTTCTATAAAAAAAAGACAAACAATTGTCTGTAACTTTTTTTCTGCCTTCCATCTGCTAGGTGCATCGGGATAGATTATTAACCGTTTTGGGATTATTAAAAATATCAAGAAGGAACAAGTTGCTAAAACAGATTTGTTGATTTTGTGTTTTTAAAAACAAAGTTCAATTGCACGAAATAGGAGAGAAAATAATATTGCATTAAATTATTCAAAAAGATAAAGAAAAAAAACTGACCGCCATAAGCTGGATAAGTGAAATAAAAATTCTGTCTCTCCTTTCTTTTTGACTTTTTATGGTCAACCTATTTCAGGACAAGACATTGAGAATAAATCCCGGAAATGTATCCGGGATTTAATTTCATTTATTTCTTAATGGTTATCTCCATTTAAAAGGACTTCCAAAAAAAACTGGAGTTTCGCTCATTTTTAAATCTTTTTTATCTCCTTTTGCATCCAAAATCATAAACTTAGGTGAAGTCTTTGTATATGGAGTCCAGATGCCTTTTTCTTTTCCGTTAGGATCGCCATATTTAGCAAAGTTTGTCCAGTAATCTACAATTTGTAAACTTAATTCTTCATCGCCTTTTGTAAATGGACGCCAGCTATGTTTGAATGAATGGAATATATACCATAAATCAGCAGAGTGAAAAGCACCGCTGCTATCACCAGGTAACTGACGCTGGAAAATATAAGCATAAGCCGGTTTTTTACTTTTCTCGGAGCGCAAAGCGCAAAAATCGCCTACAGCTTGCGACATATCCATTAAATCATTAGCTGTATATCCAATCATATATGGAATATCCGCAATTTTTCCTTGTAATGCCGTTTCGCTGAATGTTCCAGTTAAAACATGATTATCAACAACAGGAGAAAAGAATATGCGTGTTTTTGTTGTATCGGAATATTTTGTAGCCATTTTTGTAAGTTCATCAAAAGACAGCGCGCGCATATCAGCTAAAGTTGATTTATTAAAGAAATCCATCATTTTTTTGCACTGAATTTGGGCTGTGTCAAGAGCAATACCTGGTCTCAAATTGCTAAGTCCGCCGCCGCTCATACTAATAGCTTTGCTAACCATATCTCTGGAAAGCGGTGAAGCGCATAAAGATTGAATGCTGCCGGCGCCTGCACTTTGACCAAATACTGTAATGTTTGAAGGATCGCCGCCAAACTGCTCGATATTATTTTTAATCCATTTTAAAGCTGCTATCTGATCCATTAAACCATAGTTGCCTGATACACCTTGTTTGCTTTCAGCAGAAAGTAATGGATGGGATAAAAATCCAAGAACGCCAAGACGGTAAGTTACTGTTACCAAAATAACTCCGCGCGAAGCCCAATCTTCACCGCCGTCCATTTCAGGTTCAAATGCAAATCCTTCGCGATATCCGCCACCATGTATCCACATTGCAACCGGTAATTTTTTATTGTTTTCTCCAGCGGCTGGTGTCCATACATTTAAATAAAGACAATCCTCGCTAAAAGGTACAGTGCCGCTTGCTCTCCATTCTTTACCATAAAAACTTTCAGGATCCCAGGCTGTCTGCATGGATGCTGCACCATATTTATCAGCTACTTTTACACCATCCCAAGGCACAACAGGCTGAGGTTCTTTCCAACGTAAATCGCCGACTGGGGGAGCTGCGAATGGAATTCCTTTATAAGCGACTATTCCTTTTGTCGGAGTTTCAACTCCTTTAATTTTACCGCCTTCAATTGTTAAAACAGGATTTGGATCACTGCAGGAACTTAATAGAAACAATGCAAAAACAAAAAAACTTAAAGCTAATTTTTTCATAAGACTTCCTCTTTTAGTAAAGTTAATTTTAGTCAATTAATTTTGAAAAAAACAACTTTACAACTTACAAAAAAAAATAATTTATACTAATATTTTAATTACTAATTTCATTTTTTAGATATATTATTTCAATCAGGTACATTTTGGAAACTTCATTTATTATACAATTTTTGAAAACCAAAATAATCTGCGAAATTTAATTGAACTTTAGCGTAAAAAATTACAATATTGATTATTATAATTTTAATATTTTTTAATTAAATACCGGATTGACCATGAAAAAAATAATCGAATTTATGAATTTATTGTTAGTAGTTATATTTCTCTCATCTTTATTATCCGGAAAATTATCCGCACAAAATTCTGAAGTAAATAAAGGAAGTGAATTATACAAAGATTTTACAGCGGAATTTGCTTGGGAAGCAAAAGTAAAGATTGGAGAAGCATTACCGGTAGGCAAAAGCAAACATGGTATTAGAAATATTATTCCCATAACAGGCGGCACTTTCAGCGGTCCAAAAATTAAAGGTGAAATTTTGCCAGTGGGCGCCGATTGGCAGCTTATACGTCCTGATGCGGATACTGAATTAAATGCACGCTACTTATTAAAAACTGATGATGGTTACATCCTCCAAGTAATTAATAAAGTGCTCATTCATAATTCAGCAGACGAACCAGCATACATTAAATCTGTAATCGATCTCGAAGCTCCTGCCGGAAGCCCTTACGAATATCTTAATCATTCGATATTTTTAGGAACTTTGGAAATCCCCGAAATTAAACCGGGCGAAGAACCGTATGTTATAATAAAGGTTTACAGACTTTTATAGTTATTGAATCTGCAGATAATTGAAAAAAACTACTAAGGATGCATTTTTTTACAATCCGGTAGAGTATTTTTCACTTTTGCAGAAGAGTTTAAATATATAACTCATATCTTGAATTAAAATAACTACTTAACAAGAATCAAGGAATATAAGCTTTATATAAAAGAGAATCTTCGTTTGCAAAAATGGAATACTCATTCAATATTGCCGGAACCATAACAGTTTGCCCTTTTATAAATTCAACTTCTTGTTCCAGCCATTTACAAATTATTTTTCCTTCAACAATTATAAATATGGAAACAGTATCCGATTTTTCAAGCCGGATTGTATCTTTTTCAATTTGGTACTTTTTTATTTCGAATTCTGGTGCAGGAGTTTTGTAAATAAAATCGCAGCCAGAGCTGTCTTTTCCTAATATTTCAACAGGCGCACTTTCGTAAGTTAAAATATCCACAAGAGTTTTTACATCTTTGAATTTTGGAGTAAGCCCGGCCCGCACAACGTTATCGCTGTTTGCCATACATTCAACAATATTTCCTTTCAGATATGCGTGAGGAATTCCGGCTTTTAAAAATACTCCATCTCCTTTTTTAAGATGAACCAAGTTAAGCATAAATATAGAAAGCAGACCGACATCGTTTCCATATTGTTCTTTAAGTTCAATAAAAAGCGTTTCGCGCTCATTTCTTTCATCTTTTGAAAGAATATTTTTCTCTAAATTCTTTAATGCTTTTTCAAGTGCATCTTGTTCATTCAGCGCTTTAATCATTAGTTTGGAATAAAGATTTTTCAGCCAATTTTTTGCTTCTTCATCATTATTACCTGGATGTTTTAAATATTCTGATCCAACAAACTCAGCAATTTCTCTGTAATTTTTTAATGTTTCAATAATTTCATCAACCGAACGAAAACCAACCAATGCAGTTAAATCGTCCAGAGCAATTGCAATTTCGGGCTTGTGGTTATCATCGGGGTAATTTTGCGGATCTTTCTTATGCAGTTCTCCAGCCTGTTCTTTATTAGGATGAGCCTGGATTGAAAGAGCTTCGCCGGCAGATAATATTTTAAATAAGAATGGAAACTGATTATTAAATTTTCCGGCAGCTTTTTTACCTAATATTTCTTCAGGAAATTTATTAACAAATTCATCAAGTTTTACTTTCCCTGAATCAGTAATAACCAGAGATGGAAGCTTTTGATGCGCGCCAATCCATAATTCCGCATAAGGTTTATCTTTTTCGGGTTCAAAACCTAATAATTTTGGGATAAAAGCATCATCATTTTTCATTCCCCACTGGTAATGTTGTATGCTGCTTTCTAACAAATATGGTTTTATCTCAAATAATGCCATTTTCATTTCCTTTATTTTATCTGCACAAAAATAACAAATTTGAATTAAGAAATTGAAAATATCAGCTGAATAATCAGATATAATCCCTAACGTCGGTAATTTTCATTCCTGCATTAATTGCCGCTTCAATTCCAAGTTCACCATCTTCAAAAACCTGACAATCCTGAGGTAAAACATCAAAATGCTTAGCTGCATATAAAAAGAGATCCGGCGCAGGTTTCGGTTTTATATTGTCATCAGCGGTTAAAATCAAGTCGAACAATTCCAGAATTCCGACAGTTTCAAGCTCGGCTTTGACAATTTTCCCGCTTCCTCCGGAAACGACTGCCATAGGAAACTTCCCGTAATTCTCCTTTGCAATCTTAATAACCGGATCAATTGCTTTTA
This sequence comes from uncultured Melioribacteraceae bacterium, assembly GCA_964437215.1. Taxonomy (GTDB): domain Bacteria; phylum Bacteroidota; class Ignavibacteria; order Ignavibacteriales; family Melioribacteraceae; genus JAAYAN01. The sequence continues at coordinate 37,974 of CAYTFZ010000010.1, forward strand.
ATTGCGGAAGTTTCTCATAGAATACACAGTGTTTTGATTCAATCACTTTTTGTGTAATAAGATTTGTCCCGAATGTTTTATTAAAAAGAGGAACAATATCAACGCTTTTCATTCCTTTAACAGAATCGAAAAACTCGAAGTTAAATTCCGCACCGTTAGCTTTTATTGCTGTTTCCCAAGCGTAATTGTGTATCGGCATCGAATCGACAAGTGTTCCATCGCAATCAAATATCAAAGCTTTAACATTATTATAAATTTCTATTTCTGCCATTTTTCATTTCACTATTAATAAAAAAATCCTGTTTGCATCAAGCAAACAGGATAAAATAATTTTTAATTATTACTTTTAATTATTACTTACTAAAAAAACCTTCGTTCCAGCGTAATTCTTTTTTGAAATCGGATATATTTGTTTTAGCGTCAATTGTAACCATTTCAATTCCAGCCATTTCGCAAAAATCTTCAAGATATTCGGAAGTAACAACCTGACTGAAAGAAGTATGATGAGCTCCGCCTGCAAGTATCCAAGCTCCAGCTCCAATTTCCAGATTTGGTTTCGGTATCCACATTACGCGTGCAACAGGAAGTTTAGGCAGCGGCTGATCGGCCGGAACAACTTCCACTTCGTTAACAATCATCCGGAAACGGTTACCCATATCGATAATAGTTGCATTTACTGCTGCTCCTGAAGGAACATTAAACACTAATCTCGGCGGATCTTCTTTTTGACCAATTCCAAGATGATGAGCTTCAAGTGAAGGTTTTCCTTCGGCAATACTTTCGCAAACTTCAAGCATATGCGCACCAAGTACTTTCATTCCTGATGGATCGAGATGATATGTGTAATCTTCCATAAATGAAGTTCCGCCTGGTAACCCTTCTGACATAACTTTCATTGCACGAACAAGCGCGGATGTTTTCCAATCGCCTTCAGCGCCAAATCCGTAACCTTCGTTCATAAGTCTTTGAACTGCAATTCCCGGAAGCTGTTTTAGTCCGTGCAAATCTTCAAAGGTTGTAGTAAATGCAGTAAAGTTTCCTGCTTGCAAAAAGCTTCTCATTCCAGCTTCAATTCTTGCAGCTTCGCGCAAATTTGAATATTTGCTTCCGTCATTTTTAACATCTGCTGAAAGAATATATTTCTCAGCATATTCTTTCACGAGTTTATCTATTTCAGAATCGCTTACTTCGTTAACACATTTAACTAAATCGCCTACTCCATAACCGTTTACAGAATAACCGAATTTCATCTGTGCTTCAACTTTATCGCCTTCGGTAACTGCTACTTCGCGCATATTATCGCCAAA
>CAYTFZ010000010.1:39380-48348 GCA_964437215.1 uncultured Melioribacteraceae bacterium
GGTGTTGTAAGAACCGGTTTGAAGACTATTTTTATTGGAATAGTATTGGATTTATTCAATCCGTTAACAATTTCCTGTGAGTCCTTTGCAACCTGCTCAAGCGTTTTGGGACCATATAAGTGCTGGCTTCCTGTTGCAAACCAGACTTCAAAATTTTGAAAATTATTCATATATTTTTCCTTAATTTATTTCTGACCGTAATAAGCGTTCGGTCCGTGTTTACGTTGATAGTGTTTGTTTAAAATGTAATCCGGCAAAATTGCTGAAGGATTTAATTGAAAAGTAAATAGAGCCATTTCAGCTACACGTTCAAGCGTAATACTGTTTTTTACAGCATCTTTTGCATTTTTCCCCCAAGAAAAAGGAGCGTGACCGGCAACTAAAACAGAAGGGATGCTTACAGGATCCAAACCTTTAAATCTTTCTACAATTATTTTTCCCGTATTTAATTCATAGTTTTCAAATACCTCTTTTTCAGTAAGCTGCCGGGTAAGCGGAATAGTACCCGAGAAATGATCTGCGTGGGTTGTTCCAAGACAAGGTATTTCTTTATTGGCTTGGCAAAAAGTAGTTGCAAATTTACTATGTGTATGAACAACAGCGCCTATTTGAGGAAAGGCTTTGTAAAGTTCTAAATGTGTTGCTGTATCAGACGAAGGTTTTTTATCCCCGCTTACTACTTCGCCGTTGAGATTTACAATTACCATATCGTCGGCTTTCATTTTATCGTAATCTACGCCGCTCGGTTTGATAATCACAACGCCTTCAGCGCGATTAATTTCGCTTACATTTCCCCAAGTGAGTAACACAAGTCCGGAATTAACAAGTGAAATATTTGCTTCAAATACTTCATTCTTTAATTCGTCAAACATTATTCCCCCTTACTTTGTCCCTGATATTTAATAAGTCCTTCATCACATTATTCATCTTACCTGTCCAGCTTTCAGTTCCAAATGAATCATAAAGTTGTCGGTAAAGCTTATAAAGTTTTTTATAGACTTCAACATTTTCGGGAATAGGAAAATATTCTTTGCTTATAGAAGTCATTGTTCTTTTTGCTTCGTCAATAGAATCATATCCGCCGGCATTTTTACCCGCAGCAACAGATGCGAATATTCCTGCTCCTAATGCTGGTGTTTGCTCGCTGCCGGATATTTTCATAGGTCTGTTTGTAATATCGGCATATATTTGCATTAAAATAGGACTTTTAATAGCAAGACCGCCGCAATTTATAACATCGTTAATTTTCACGCCGTATTCTTCAATCCGATCAATAATTGCAAGTGCTCCAAAAGCTGTTGCTTCCATTAGCGCCCTATAAATTTCGTGTGGCTGAGTATGCAAAGTCTGTCCGAGAAGTAGCCCGGTTAGTCTTACATCTACAAGAATTGTACGATTTCCGTTATTCCAGTCAAGCGCTAATAGTCCGCTTTCTCCCGGTTTTAATTCTGCTGCTTTTTTATCAAGATTTTTAAACTTTTCACCATTTGAACTTCCATAACTTTCCGGAACAAGATTATTCACAAACCAAAGGAAAATATCACCTACTCCGGATTGCCCGGCTTCAATTCCATAATATTTATCCATCACCGAACCGTTTACAATACCGCAAACTCCGGGAATGTCTTTCAATTTATTTTGAACTGAGGAAACCATAATATCGCAAGTACTGGTTCCTATAATTTTCACTAATGTTCCTTCTGTAATTCCAGCTCCAACAGCTCCCATATGAGCGTCAAATGCTCCTACTGAAATTATTACATCTGTTGTAAGTCCAAGTTTTTCAGCCCATTCTTTCGAAAGATTTCCAGCTTTTTGTTCGGAAGTATAAGCTTCAGAATAAAGCCTTTCCCTTAAATCTCCTAATCCCTGTGATAGAGTATTTAAGAATTCAGTATCAGGCAATCCGCCCCATTCTTCGCTGAACATTGCTTTATGTCCGGCAGCGCATATACTTCTTTTTAGTTTCAGCGGATCTTTTGCCCCGGTAAGTGAGGCAGTTATCCAGTCGCATATTTCAACAAAACTGAATGCCGCGTTATACACTTCTGGATTTATTTTTTTCAATCTTAATACTTTGCTCCAAAACCATTCGGATGAATAAACACCGCCGATTTTTGCAAGATACTGCGGACGTATTTTTGCAGCTGTTTCAGTTATGTAAGCGGCTTCCTCGTAACTTGTATGGTCTTTCCAAAGCCAGCACATTGCATCGGGATTTCCGCTGAATTTGGGATTAAAACACAAAGCTTCACCATTTTTATCTACAGGCATAGGACTGCTTCCGGTTGTGTCGACACCTATACCGATAATGTCTTTAGGATTAAATTCTGCATTATTTTGCTTTGCTTTTTCAATTGCCCCTTTAATTGTAGTTTCAATTCCAAGGATATAATCAGCCGGATTTTGTCTTGCCAAATTAGGATCTTTATTATCAATTATCACACCTGCGCTTCCCGATGGATATGGGAAAACAAACGATGCTACTTCACTTCCGTCTTCTACTTTCATTATTAAAGAACGGCACGAATTTGTACCGTAATCTAAACCTATTACGTATTTATTTTTCATTTTATTTCTGAGTTTATTAAGATTTAATTAAGTATAAAAAAAGGCATCTTGATTTGCAAGATGCCTTACTATTTATCAACCTGTAAATGAGAGATAGGCAATCAATATTAAAACAACTACTAAAACTGACAACATAACATCTATCTTTGTCCAACTTGCTCTTGTTTCTTCTTTATCTGCTTCCGATGTTGTTCCATAAGTCAAACCGCTTATCTTTTCATATGACGGCGCTTCAGTCATAAGACTTACAATTACCATTACAGCAACGCATATAACAAAAATAAGCAAACTGTAATACTGAAAGAAAATGTTATTTACTATCCAAAAGAATGAACCTTCTGAATAGGCAAACCCGTCAATCAGTTTTGTTGGAGTATCAACTGCAAGTCTGAATAAACCAAGACCGAAACCGGTAATTAAAGCAGCTAAACATCCTTTTGCATTTAAACGTTTGTAAAACACACCAAGGAAAAACACAACAAAAATAGGAGGAGCAAGATAAGCCTGAACTCCTTGCAGATAATCGTAAAGTCCTCTTCCTCCTTTTATAACAGGAATCCAAAGCAATCCTACAATCACCATAACAGCAGTTGCAACACGTCCTACCCAAACCATCTTTTCCTGAGTAACATCTTTTTTAATTCTTGCATAAAAATCTATTGTAAACAATGTTGCACAAGCATTAAAAACACCGGCAAGAGAACTCATCAAGGCTGCCAGCAAGCCTGCAACAACTAAACCTCTTACACCTACAGGTAAAACATTTGCAACCATAAGAGGGAAAGCACTCTGAGCATTTTCTCTGATTACTTGCCCATCAGCGCCAATTAAAGCCGACTGCAAAGCAGGGATTTTTCCGCTTTGAGCTAAAGCCATGCATATCATTCCAGGAATGATAAAAATAAACACAGGTAACAGTTTGAAAAATGAAGCAGCTATTGATCCTCTTCTTGCTTCTGTTTGATTAGGAGCAGAGAGAGCACGCTGAACAATATATTGATCAGTTGTCCAATACCACAAACCTATTACCGGAGCAGCAAAAAGCATTCCCAGCCAAGGATAATGATCGTTAAAATACCAAGCCATTTTACCTGCTTCGCGAACAGGAGCCCAAGTTCCTTCTACTCCGGCAGGAACTAGTGGTTTCCATAAATTAAACATATCCGATCCAAGAACTGCTCTAAGTTCCGACCAGCCGCCTAAAGCTTCTAATCCGAAAAATGTAACCAATGCTGAACCGATAATCAAAATTACAGTCTGTAATGCTTCAGTATAAGCAACAGCTGCCATTCCGCCAAGAATTGTATAAAGTCCTGTAATTACTATTACTAGAATAGAACCGACCCAAAAGCTGTCGAGACCCATAAAATTCATTTCAGGTAATAACACTGCAAATACAACACCGCCGGCAAATATTCCAACAGCAATTTTTGTTAATACATAAGCTACTAACGAAATTATTGAAAGAACTGTGCGTGATGCCGGTGAAAATCTTCTTTCAAGAAATTCGGGCATTGTAAATACTTTAGAACGCATATAAAAAGGTACCATAACCCAGCCAAGTACCAGCAAACACCAGGCGTGCAACTCGTAGTGAGCCATAGCCACACCATCTGTAGCACCGGATCCAGCAAGTCCTACAAGATGTTCGGAACCAATATTTGAAGCGAAGATTGAGGCACCAACAATAAACCAACCAAGATGTCTTCCTGCTAAGAAGTAATCATCTGTAGTCTTTTTCTGTCGTTTAATTACCCACCAGGCGAGCCCTAATATTACTGCGAAATACAAGGCTAAAACTACCCAGTCAAAAGGTTGTAAAATTCCCATAATTATTCCCTTATTTTAATTAATTATTTAATGAGAAATCTGTAAATTGTGTGCTGGCTGTATGTTTCCCCAGGATTAAGTCTTACTGAAGGAAAATTTTCTTTATTAGGTGAATCCGGATAATGCTGATTTTCAAGGCAAAGAGCTGTTCTGTGCTGATATTTAATTCCATTTCTTCCGGTAAAAGTACCATCGATAAAATTCCCTGAATAAAACTGTATTCCGGGTTCATCCGATAAAACTTCCATTAACCTGCCGCTTTCTGAGTCGTAAAGCGTACAAACTTTTTTAACAGTTCCGTCAGCATTATTAATCACCCAGTTATGATCATAGCCCTTTCCATTTTTTAATTGCTCGTTTTCATCATTTATTCTTAAACCGATTTTAGTTGGTTTTCTGAAATCGAAAGGAGTATTTTGAACAGAATCTAATTTGCCTGTTGTAATTGATTCGCTGTCAATTGGAGTATAATAATCGGCATCAATCCATAATTCATTATCCAATATAGTTTTTTCCATATTGCCGCTGATATTAAAATATGAGTGCTGAGTAGGGTTAATAATTGTCGGTTTATCTGTTGTAGCTGTATATTTTATATCAAGTTCGTTATTATTTGTTAAAGTATAAACTACCTGAATTTTCAGATTTCCAGGATACCCTTCTTCTCCGTCTTTGCTTAAATATTCTAATTTTACAGAAGGACCGTCTGCAGTCATTTCAGCTTTTGAATTCCATAAAGCTTTATAAAAGCCTACGTTACCGCCATGTAAATGATTGTTGCCATCGTTAACAGTAACCTGATATTCTTCATTATCAATTTTAAATTTTCCTTTGCCAATACGGTTTCCGTATCTGCCAACTATTGTTCCAATAAAAGTTTTGTTATTAACATAGCCTTCAAGAGAATCAAAGCCGAAAACAACATCTTCTATTTTTCCGTTTTTATCCGGCATACAAAGCGAAACAACAATTGCTCCGTAATTTGTTATTTTAGCTGTTGCTCCTTTTTCATTTTTCAATGAATATATTGTAACAACCGAGCCATCGCTTAATTTTCCGAATTCTTTTTCTTCAATCATCTTTTCCTCAGTATTGTTTTTGCAGGATAAAATTAAAAAACACGTAATAAATACAATTGTAAAAATGCCATTTAACTTAATCATATCATCCTCTTTTTCAAATGAATTAGTTTGCCTAAAATAGGAATATGGAATCATTAAAAAAAACCAATATAATCTTTTTTCTAACCAATTTGCGCAATTTATACCTGTGTACATTTCTGATTTAATTTTCTGAATGACCGCAATCCCATCCCTTTTTCTTTGTTAAAATATCTTGATATATGTTCAATGTCTGTAAAATTAAATATCTGGGTAATTTCCGAAATTGTAAGATTTGTTTCGATTAACAATTTTGAAATGGATTCTACTCTTACGCGCCTTATTTCATCGGATATTGTTCTGCGAATTGTTTTTTTAAAATGCAGCTCTAGACTCCTGCGGCTAAGTTTTGTACACGCCACAACATCATCTACTGTTATCTTGCTTTTTTGATTGTTTCTGATAAATCTTAATGCTTTTTTCAAATCTTCATTATTAATTGCTAATAAATCGGTTGATTGTCTTTGAACAACATGAGTTCCTGTAACAACTATTTTCTGTCCGTTTATTTTTTCACCGTTCATCAGTTTATCTAATAAGGAGGCGGCAGAAAATCCGGCGCTCTCGGTATTAAGCGCAATACTTGTTAACGGAGGATCGCTAAGCTCGCAGACGATTGAATCGTTATCTACGCCGATTACTGCAATTTCTTCGGGAATCTTAATCCCTAAAACTTTACATGCTTCCAAAATATGCAAGGCCCTGTCGTCATTACAAGCCATTATTCCTGCGGGTTTCGGCAAATTATTAAGCCATTCCTGAAGCGCCGAAAATTCATTGTACCACAGATCCGGATTTTTAATTGCTGTAGTATTAAATGCCGAAACATTATATCCAGCATTTGAAATAAATTGGGAAAATGCTTTTTCGCGATCGCCTGACCAGCCGAAATCACTGAATCCGCAAAAAGCAAAGTTTTTTAATCCTTTGCTTAAAAGGTGTTCGCCAGCCAGTTTTGATATGATATTTGAATCAGTTACAACGGTCGGTACATACTCATCAAGTTCTTTTTCGTGATGAACAAATATCATCGGCACTTTTATTTTCGACAGGTCTTGTATATCCATTGAGTCGCGCAAAATTATACCATCAACATCTTGATGTATTTTTATGGCATCAGGATGTTTAATTCCGCTGGCTTCCCAATAAAATGTCCACCCACCTACATTTCGGGAATACCTTACTATTCCATATAATAATTCCCGCCCAAATGTTCTTGACGATTCTATTAACAGCAAAACTTTTTTATAATTTGAAGTCATAGTTTATATCTGATATAAATTTATTTAGAATTAAAATTTATGCAAGTCCCTCGTAATATTAAATTTGTATCTATCTCTATTTTTTTCGGAACGTAGTTTTCGCGGTTGTTCATATTATCTATGAGAAGTTGAACAGCATTTTTGGCAATTTGACTAACTGGCTGATTTATACAGCTGAGCGGAGGTGAAAGAAATTCCTGGACTTTAGTATTTCCGAAACAAATTACATCAATATCTTCCGGAATTTTTAATCCGAGTTCGCGGGCAGCCATATAAACACCCAGGGCAACAGGATATGTTACAGCAAAAATTAAATCGGGCAGACGTTTTGCTTTATAAAGTTCCATAAAAGTATCGTACCCGTGTTTTTCACCAAATCCGCCGCGCGAAACCCAATAAGGCATAACAGGCACGTTATTATCTTTCATAGCCTGTTCGAAACCTCTGAATCTTTCCTGACCGATGTTGATATCCGAATAGCCGGCAAAGTGTGCAATTTTTTTATATCCTAAATTAATAGCGTGGGTAATTGCTTTATATGCACCCCCGAAATTATCCGCTTCAACAATATTTATGTTATCCAAAGGCGGAATTCTGTCGATAAAAACGACTGGAATTCCCCGTTGCATGAGAGTTTTAAAGACCGAAAAATCCTTAGTTTCCTGAGTGATAGAAATTATTAAACCGTCAACCTGCATCGAAAGCAGTGTTTGGATATTCTTTTTTTCCTTTTCGGCATTTTCCTGCGATACAGTAAGAATGACTTCATATTTTTTTTCGTTTGCATAATCGTAAATGCATTCAGTAATATCTCCGAAAAAGAAATGTGCTACTTTAGGAACTACAACTCCAATCATATGGGATTTTTTTGATGAAAGATTACGAGCCAGATAATTAGGGGTATAACCCATTTCCTTTGCAACTGATTTTATTGTTGCTGTCATCTGCTTCGAAATATCGGAATGATTTCGCAATGCTTTAGATACTGTAACTACAGAAACATTTAGTTTTTCAGCGATATTTTTCAATTTTACCGGTTTATTTTGCATTATTATCTTCCCATCCAGCCGCCATCAACTGTAATGACGGTACCGTTTACATAATCAGATGCTTCCGAGCAAAGATAAAGTGCTGCGCCCGCCAAGTCTTCTGGCTTTCCCCATCTTCCGGCTGGAATTCTTTCAAGAATTGCACTATTCCTTGCACTATCTTCACGAAGCGCTTTTGTATTATCAGTTTCTATATAACCAGGTGCAATTGCATTAATATTAACTCCTTTTCCAGCCCATTCGTTTGAAAATGCCATTACAATCTGTTTTATGCCTCCTTTTGCAGCGGCATAAGCAGGAATTGTAATTCCGCCTTGAAATGATAAAAGCGAAGCTGTGAATACAATTTTTCCGCTTCCCCTTTCAATCATATCTTTTCCGAATTCGCGGGTAAGAATAAACTGAGAATTGAGGTTTACTTCAATTACTTTATCCCAGTATTCATCGGGATATTCTGCTGCAGGTTTACGCAAAATTGTTCCGGCATTATTAATAAGAATATCGATAACAGGAAACGCACTTTTCACTTTCGCAATAAATTCATATAAACTTTTCCTGTCCGAAAAATCGCAGGCATATCCGGTAAACTTCTTTCCGAGCGATAAAATATATTTTTCTGTTTCAGTAAAATTTCCGCTGGCGGAAACTCCGATAATGTCCGCTCCGGCTTCGGCTAAAGCATAAGCCATTGCCTGTCCTATTCCCCTGCTGCAGCCGGTTATCAATGCAGTTTTTCCTGTAAGATTAAATTTATCCAGAATCATTTTAATATCCTCTATTTTAATTCACTCATTTTTATAGGATCCATATCATCAAAAACCTGGTTTTCGCCGCCCATCGCCCAGATAAATGAATAATTTTTTGTAGCGCATCCGGCGTGCATCGACCAGCTTGGCGAAAGTATTGCTTGTCTGTCGCGGACAACAATATGCCTTGTTTCCCCGGCAGAACCGCAAATATGAAATACGACAGAATCGCCCGTGAGATTAAAATACATATATACTTCCGAACGCCTGACGTGAGTGTGTCCCGGCATAGTATTCCAAACGCTTCCTTCATCAAGTTCGGTTAAACCCATTACAAGCTGGCAGGTTTG
>CAYTFZ010000011.1:0-22306 GCA_964437215.1 uncultured Melioribacteraceae bacterium
AATCCATTACGGCGTGGGCGGTTGTGCCCGAACCTGCGAAAAAGTCGAGAATGATGTCATTTTCAGTGGTTGCTATTAAAAACATTTTTACCAGAAGACCAATAGGCTTAGGATAATTAAATCCCGAATTAGGAAATATTTTCTTAAGTAATTTTCCACCAGATTCAGTATTTACATCTTTATCAATCCATATTGATTTTGGTTTCTTTGTCCTAATTTCATCATTACGCTCCAAATAATCTTTTATGAAAATATCAAACTCATTACGTTTCTTAATTAGTCTTGCATAAACTCTATTGATTTCATTCTTCGTTTTATCATAACCCCACATCCATCTACCTTCTCGCCCATCAGATTTTTTTGGTAATACTGTAATGTTGTAATTATTATTTTTAGTTATACTAACTGTACAATCCAAAGGGTTTACAAAAATTGGGAAAAACATTTCTGGTCTATCAGTCCTTAATGAAGCGGCACCTCTTTGTCTTAAACCTAACTCTCTCCATAGTTTGCCATCTCCATCATCTTGGTCAAAATCTTCAATATCTTCTTGTGTTAATGGAATCCCACCCAAATCAATATTATTAATATTTTTTGCGAAACATATTAGGTAGTCATGAAGTGTTGCAATAAAATTGTCTGATTGCCTCCCTCTTGGATTGGCTTTAACTGTAATACCAGCAATAAAATTCTCCTCACCAAAAATCTCATTCATCAAAAGGCGCAGGTTGTGCACTTCGTTATCATCAATAGAAACGAAAATAACGCCGTCCTGCCTGAGAAGATTTTTTGCCAAATATAAACGCGGCATCATCATATTAAGCCAATTGCTGTGGTATTGCCCGTTTTCCTTGCTGTTTTTTTTGAACATACCATCTTTGGTCATATAGCCATCTTCGTCTTTGTCGCCCACCCGTTTTTCATAGTCGGCTTTGCTTTCGCTAAACTTATCGGGGTAAATAAAGCTGTCGTTTCCTGTATTATAAGGCGGGTCTATATAAATCATTTTCACTTTACCGAAGTAGCTTTTCTGCAGAACTTTAAGCACTTCCAAGTTTTCGCCTTCAATAAATATGTTTCCGGTTTCGTTAAAGTTTACGCTTTCTTCTTTTGCAGGCACTAATGTTTTGGTAGTCGGGGTTTGCAGTACTTTGAAAGCATCACTTTTACCTGCCCAATTTAACACGTAACGTTCGTTGGAGAAGTTTATATTTTCCCCAAGCGCGGCTTTCAGTTTTTCCCAATCAATTTTGCCTTCGCTAAATGCTTCGGGTAAAATTTGCCTTAATGAATTCAGTTTTTCTTGTTCCGGCGTTAGACTTGTTCCGTCCATATTTTTTTATTTTCACTGTAAAATCGTTAAAGTCAGGTTAATTTGTTGTTTGTCCTTTAAAATTATGCACAACTCTGGTTTTATTCATATTGTGTAAATTTCATTTATTTAATGGCATAACTTAAATAATAAAACCATAATTTGTAAACTTTTTTTTGCTATTGTTGTTTGCCTCATATTTTTCATTGTTGGTTTGTTAAAATATTTGGAACCCGCAAAAAACCTTATATAGTTTTTCGTACAAAAATATAAAGAGAAATTAAGTTTTAAAAATTACGGAAATGGTTATAAAAGCAGAAATGGAGAAACAAATAATTAACCGGCCGGATTGAGAAAATCCCGACCGGTATGAATAATATTTATTGAATGTAAAATCTTATACCTATTGCTCCGTTCATACGGAATTTTGTGGCGGGTGCTAAATCCATTATCGGGGCAAGTTCCAGAAAAATATCGGAAGGGAAGCTTTGAAACTCGTAAGATAATCCTACAGGAATTCTCACGCCGAATTGAGCATCGTCTGCAGCTTTTACTCTGGCGCCTATCCCGAAATAAAAAGGGAGTCTTCCTTTTTGAACATTTATTAAATCGTAGCTATGCACAAGATAATCCACGTGCAAATGAAAAGCGCTGTGATGATCGCTGAAAGACCAGGCAGCTGCTCCGTCAATTGCAGTTGTTCCCGAAATAAAAGATTTAAAGGACAATCCTGTAGGTTCCCCTATAATAATTCCAACACCGAATCCTCTTTTCTGGGCATCAGTAATATTTGTTAAAAACAGCAAAACAGTAAAAAGCATAATAATTTTCTTCATAAAACCCTCTTTTATTTTTTACTTATTTTTTCCTGAAGCTTTTTTAATTCAATAATTTTATCATCCAATTCTTTCGATTTTACATCAATCTCTTTGATTTTGTTATCAATTTGATTTTCGTATTCGCTGCTGTCCCAGTAACCTCTTTCCTCAAAGTAGCTTTTGAAAAGCCAGTTATGTTTAAGAGCTTCCATATTTTCGGCAAAACCGCGTGCGCCTTTCTGGGCTTCTCCTGTTGTTTTAATCAGATTCGACATTACAGAATTAAGCGAATCGTACAAATTTCTTTCGGAAATAAGCGCGCCTAAAGTGCCTTTCCCTTCATCAATTTTCGCCATCAAACTTTTAACATCGTATGTTGCAGAGTCAACATTGTTAATAATCCTTTCAATCCCTCCGCCAAGGGTAAGAACAATTTTAGAAAGACTTGCCATATCTTCGGTAAGTTTGTTAAGCGTGCGGTCGGCAGATTTAGTAATATTTACAGTAGAATTATAAAGTTCTTCGTCATTTATCAGTTTCCCGATAGTGCCTTTCCCTTCATTTACTTTGGCAATAATTTCCGAAAAATCGCCGGATAATTCGCTGATGTTTTCAATTGTTCCCTGCGATTCCTTAAAAATTGCTCCAATATTAATCGGCTCTTCCGAATAAATAAAACCGCCATCCTGAACAATTTCAAAATCGGGGTTGCCGGGTGTAACACTTATTATTTTTGCACCGATAAGACCTTCGGTTTCGATAATCGCTTTACTGTCAAGCCGGATAAAATGCTTAACATCTTCCCGTATAGAAAGAACAACTTTTACTTTTTGTGTGCTGTCGGTTATCAGCGAAATTTCTTTAACGCTTCCAATATCAAGTCCGCTGAGTCTTACGGCTGCACCTGTCCGCAAACCTTCAATATTTTTAAAGTGAGTGGTAACATTAAAGGTGCTCGAAAAAAGTGCCCCTTTGTCGCCAATCAAAAAAATACCAAGTGCAAAAAGAACGGTTCCTAAAAAAATGAACAGTCCCAAACGTGCTCCGGCAAGGTTCTTAAACATTATATCTCCTTATCATTCTTTAATTCTTTCGTGGCTGAAGAAATTTCGAAGAAAAGCGTCTTTGGAATTAGTAAGATCAGTTATTGTTCCTTCGTGCACAATTTTACCTTTATTCAGGAAAATAGCTCTGTCCGCAATAATTTCTGCGCAGATTAAATCGTGCGTAACAACAATAGATGTCATCTTCAGCTTGTTTTGTAAATCCAATATAAGTTCGCTTATTTCTTTTGAAGTTATCGGATCGAGACCTGTAGTAGGTTCATCGTAAAGCATCAGTTCCGGATCGGTAATAATTGAACGGGCAAGCCCGATTCTTTTTTTCATTCCGCCGGAAAGTTCAGAGGGCATTTTTTCTACGGCATTTTCCAGTGAAACAAGTTCAAGCGTGTGCATTACTTTATCATTTAATTCTTTTGGACTGAAATTAAAGTGTTTTTTAAGCGGAAATTCGAGATTTTCGCGGACGCTCATCGAATCGTAAAGGGCTGCGCTTTGAAATAAGAATCCCATAAATTTTCGGGTATTGTTCAGCTCTTTTATTCCCAATTTCAGCACATCTTTCCCTTTAATAAATATTTCTCCGTTTTCAGGTTCAAGCAAGCCGATCATACATTTCAACAGGACGCTTTTCCCTGTGCCGCTTTGCCCGAAAACCACAAGATTTTCAGCATTTTTCACGTTCAGCGAGATATTGTCGAGAACAACAAGTTCGCCAAATCTTTTGGAAAGATTATATATTTCTACTAAATTTATACTGTCGGCCATAATACAAGTGTGATTTTTACTAATACGGTATCTACAAGCAATATCAATAATGATGCTAAAACTACAGCTGTTGTGGAAGCTTTTCCCACTCCTTCGGTGCCGCCTTCTGCCATATAACCTTTATAACATCCTACAAGTCCTACAATAAATCCGAAGATTAATGTCTTTCCGATACCGGGGATAAAATCGCCAAACTGAACTGAACTGACAACAGATTGCTGATAGTATGCGAAGTTCATTCCCTGAGTTGTAATAATTGCAAAATAACCTCCGAAAATAGCCAGAAAAACCACATAAGTAGATAATATAGGCAGAATTAAGGTAGTAGCAGTAATTCTGGTAACAACCAAATATTTAAAAGGATTGATAGCGCTTACTTCCATTGCATCAATCTGTTCGGTTACGCGCATCGAGCCAAGCTCTGCACCGATACCTGAACTTACTCTTCCGGCAAAAATCAAGGCTGTAATTACAGGTCCAAGCTCGCGAATTACAGAAAGGGCAACCATCTTCGGAAGAAAATCAGCCGCCCCGAATTTAACCAGAATCGGCTGGCTTTGCAACGCAAGCACAACGCCGATTACCAAACCGGTAACGCTGACAATGGGGAAAGTTTTTACGCCGAGCTCATCCATATGTTTTTTTATTTCGGAAATATCGTAAGGCGGAACAAACAGATTTTTAAAATATTCCATCGAAAATATTGTTAAGCCGGTAATCATAACAAAAAAATTATAAATAGAATCCGAAAAGTTCAGGTTCCTTTTTTTTCGGGGAATAGGAATTTTCATAATATCATATTGTAATTAAGTTTACAAAAATACAAAAAATTACATCTTTTTTTGTGAAGTTTTATTTAGCTGAATGCATTTTCTAAATGATTAAGGGTATATTTATTTTTTGCAATAAACATTATTGCTATTACATCAAGTCTGCAATCCTGATCTTTAATATTTTTTTCGAATAAATAAGCCTGTGCAATTTTTTTAATCTGATTTTGTTTTGCTTTTGTAACAGCATATTCGGGTTCGCCGTATTCGAGAGAACTGCGCGATTTTACTTCTGCAAAAACAAGAGTATCATTAATCCGGGCAATTATATCAATTTCACCATGTCCGTAACGGTAATTCCGCTCAATAATCTGATATCCTTTATTTTGTAAATATTGAGCGGCAATTTCTTCGCCGGCATCTCCGGCTTTTTTTGTGGATTCTGTCATATTAAAATAATTTAATCTGTTCTTCGTTTTGAAATATGTTTCGTAAAAATTTTTTACGGTGCAAAGGACAGGGTCCGTAAATCTTAATTAAATTTATGTGGTCTTTTGTTGCGTAACCTTTGTTTTTGTTCCATTGGTATTGCGGATATTTTTTATGTGCTTCGTCCATAATTCTGTCGCGCGTAACTTTTGCCAGAATTGATGCTGCGGCAATTGAAAAGGATTTACTGTCGCCTTTTACGATAGTCCTGGTAATTATATCGCACGCGAACGATTTATTCCCGTCAATAAGGATAAGGTCCGGTTTCAAACTAAGCTGGTTAACAGCCTGCTCCATAGCTTTAAGTGTTGCCTGCAAAATATTGATTTCTTCAATAATGCCTTCGTGCATAATTCCTATTCCGTATGAAGAAGCTTCTGAAATAATTGCATCGTACAGAATATTTCTTTCTTTCTCGGAAAGCTTTTTAGAATCGTTTATTCCCTCGATTTTTTTTGATTTATCGAAAACAGCTGCTGCAGCTACAACCGGTCCGGCAAGAGGTCCTCTGCCGGCTTCGTCAACTCCGGCAATAGTTTTAATTTTTTCGTTCAAGAATGAATTATCAAAATTTTTCAGCATTTCATTTTCCTGTAAAAATTGCAAAAAGTCCCGCAAGCATAATAATTTTAAGCAAACCGCTTATTTTTGATAAATCGTTTTTGCTGTTAAAGTTATACAGTAATTTAAGCGAAAAAACAAGCATAACATTTACAACACACATTATAACAAGAAAATATTCTATCTTATAAATTGAATATTTGAAAGGCAGATAAGTAAGATATATTAAAATTACTGTCAAAATGAAAATCAGATTTCTGGCATTTTTAATCCCGAATTTTTGCGGGAAAGTAATAATGCCGTTTGCTTTATCTCCTTCAATGTCTTCAATGTCTTTTACAATTTCGCGGATAAGATTAATTAAAAAAGCAAAGACTGCAGGGATAATACATACTTCCCAATTGCCTGCAGCAAGACCACCGAAAATAAAAGCCAGACCGGCGTAATGTGCAATTATAATATTGCCCAAAAGAGGAATTTTTTTCATCCGTGCAGAGTAAAGATAAAGTCCGGCTGTGGTATAAATTACAACAACAAGACAGTAAATATTTACGAAAGAGGCAGAAAGCAAAGCAAGAACTGATATAAAAAAATAATAACTTACGGCTTCCATAGGTGCAAGAATTTCGGATGGAAGCACGCGATCGGGACGGTTTATGCGGTCGATTTCCAAATCGAAATAATCGTTAATAATATTTCCGGCTGCCGAAACATAGAATCCGGATAATGCCGCAAAAAAAATGATGTGGAATTGGACATTGCTTCCCGAACAAAAATAAGCTGCTGCAACTATTACCAAAAATACAATTGCGCAGTTAAGAGGCCGGATAATTTTGAACAATCCGGTAAATTTATTAAGTGTTGAGTTCATTATTTTTTTACCGAAATATCCTAAAATTCGTTAACCAAACCAAAATGAATTTTTCCGTTGCTGAAAGAATCTCCTTCTCCCAAAGCGTAGCTGATACTTATAACTCCTATTCCTGTCTCAATATTAATTCCTGCGCCAAATCCGGTTTTAAAGGATTCGGTTTCGGGAATCAAATATTCGGGGTCTTCTTTTCGTAAATAATAACCGGCATCGGCAAACAAAAATGCAAATGATCTTCCGCCAAGTAAAAGCCTGTATTCCAAATTTTCCCAAAGTATTCTGTTGCCGGCAAACTGGTTTTCTCTGTATCCGCGAAGGGAGTTTGTTCCGCCCATAAGATACAAGTCGCTCAGTTCGGTCTTGTTTCCGGCAAGTTCGCGTCCGTGAAGCTTTAATGCAATTATCTGGTTTTTAAATATCTGCTGATAGAAGTGAAAATCAATTTCTATCTTGTTCAAATTAATTTTCGTCTCGGTTTCATCAGTTAAATATTCCTCGGGACCGGTAATTCTTTTTCTGCTTACAAGAAATGTACTGTTTAGTAATATTCCGGAGCGGGGAGAAAAAATATCGTCGCGTATATCGTAATTCAAATTCACACCAGTTTCTGTATTATCCGATTTCCAGACAGTAAATCTTTTGTTTTTAAGTTCCGCCGGTATTGTTTCGCCGGTGGAAAATATTACAGAAGCCGAAAAGTTTTCGGTGGCAAGATATTCTGCCTCGGCAGTAATTTTCCGTCTTACAAAAGTTGAATCCTGTTTCCGCTGAAATAAACCGAATTTAAGATTAAGCGGAAAATTCAGGAACCAAGGTTCTTTGTAATTCAATTCAAGATTTTGAGATGAACGGTCAATTTTTTCCCATTTTATTGCAAATGCGCGTCCCGTTCCAAAAAGATTCCGCAAACTGATATTAATAAAGCCTGTAAGGTAACCTTTTTCATTTTCATCACCCGGATTGTAACCTATGATGCCGTCGAAATTATTCGTGCTTTTTTCTTTTACTTTTATTTTTAGTACACCTTCATTTTTAGAGTTGAAGTAATACTGAGGCTGTTCAGCCATTTCAAAAAATGCAAGCCGGTTAAGCCGGGAGGGGACAGCGTTTATTACGGATTGTCTGTAAACATCGTCTTCTTGTATTCTTGTCTGCCTTATTATCACGTCCGAATTGGTTTTATCGTTTCCTTCTGTTTCAATTTTATTTATCCGGCTGAACATTCCTTCTTCTAAAGAAAGGAATATTTCTGCTTCGGGATAGCCGGAGCTGTCTTTTGTGAAAATGATTGATGAAATTGAAATGGAGGCAAAAGGATAACCGTTTTCTTCGCAGTATTCAAGAGCTCGGGAAATTAAGTTTTCTACTAAACTTACGGAAAAAGTTAAACCGTTAAGTTCGTCCGCTAAAAAATTTACTGAAGAAGTAAGAAGAGAATCTTTCCCGGAAATTTCTATTTTCTTTATTAATGCAGGTTCACCTTCAGTAATTTTGATATAAAGAATTGAGCCTGCTGAATCGGTCGGAACATTTTGAACTGTTATGCTGCTGCTGATAAATCCGTTTTGAAACAAATTTGAAGTAATTCTGTTTTTTATTGTATCTTCAATGCCGTTAAAAACTAAAGAGCCTTCTTTAATTTCTGCCCATTGCAGATAATCCTGTTTTGAGAACTCTTTATTACCGCTTACTTCTACGGAAGTTATTTTTTGAGCAGAGAGATTTAAACAAAGTAAAAGGAATAATGCAGTTTCAGTAATTTGGCGAATCATCAATAATCTTCATCTTTTTCCCAACGGTTTCAATTTTAACTTCCTGAACAAATGATTCGATTTCGTCCTTTGTGCTTGCGCAAGCATCCCATTTTGTGCAATTGGCGGCGCCGGCTGCAGCGGCAAATTTAAGAAAATCCTCAAAGACCATAGATTTTTCCAAACCGTAACAAATTCCGGATACAAATGCGTCGCCGCTGCCGGTTGCATCAATTTCGTTTACAGCTGGGACAGTGAACTTGTATTTAAAATCGAATTTCGAGGCGTAACCTGTTTCTTCTCCGTTTGTAAGAAAAGCCATTTTTATCCCTTTCGAATAAAGATAATCCAGAAAATCCGTTATTTCTTTTTCGGTTTTTAAACTGATATTTAACGATTTTTCAAGCTCTTCTAAATTATTATGCAAAATTGCCGGAGCTTTATCAATGCAGTCTTTTAGATGTTCTCCGTAAGTATCAAGGACGCAAAGCTTGTCGTTAATTCCGCATAATTCAATTGTCTTGATGAAAATTTCATCTGCCAAAGGGGAGGGCGAACTGCCCGAAATAACTACTATTGAACTGTTTAGAATTGCTTTTTCCAACCGCTGCTCAAATTCATTTATTTCTTCGGAAAGCAGTACCGGATTCGGTCCGAAGAAAGTAGAAATTGTTTTTGTTGAATTGTCAATAGCAAGGCATCCGGACCTGGTTTCATTTTTTGTATTAACGGCAGTAAAATTTATTTCTTCTTCGGTAAGAATTTTACGCAGCATTTTACCGTTGTTCCCGCCTAAAAATGTTAATCCTGCAGATTGTATCCCTAAAAAGTTAAGCTGCCGGTTTACATTTATTCCTTTCCCGCCGGCTTTATAAACTTCGGTTTCAGTCCGGTTTACTTCGCCGTAATTAATTTTATTGTATATAAGCCTTCGTTCGAGCAAAGGATTTAATGTTATAGAAAGTATCATATTATTGTCTGTACCTCATCCATTCTCCATAATCTGCATTTATCAGCCGGTAATCGCCGAAACCCGAATAATCTACAAAAATGAAAGTTCTGTTTAAATTAAAATATTCCCATTTTTCGTAAGGTTTGCTGTCGTAATCAAAAGGGTGCCGTTCAATATTATTAGGCGGTCCCAATGTTATATAAATCATTCCCATATCCGATCGCCAGCCCCCGAAATAGCTGCCGAAATTTTTATTCGCGTATTCAACTCTTCTGTAATATTCGTTAAGAATTTCATTTTCTAACGTATTGGGCGAAGGATCCATTTTCTTCCAATAATCGGTAAACCTTTTCATTTTTTCATCATAGGTCTCCGCTGCTTTAATTTCTGCATATTCGCTGCCAGTGGCAATGTATATCATCTGATCAATTGCTTTGTCTAGATCATTTACAGTATTAGGGAAACCAAAAATTTGTGAATGGAATGATTTGGAAATAGTTGATATTAACGAATCGCGTTCATTTCTTAATTCAATAAATAATTTGTAATTGCCCAGATTGAAATTGAGGTTTTCAATATCCTGGGAAAAATTATTCCTGCCTGAATCTAATTTTTCAGGGATAACTTTTTGAAATACTTCTTCTTGATCATTTTTTATAATGTATTTTAAAGAAACATCGCGGGATTTATCGGAATTTATTTCGAACATAAAAGGCAGAGCTGTTATATCTGAAGAAATTTCGCCTGAAATATTTGGCATCACTCTCGTTTTACCATTACTGTCGGTTATTCTTTTTTGGATTAATAAAATGCCGCTTAAAGAAAGACTGTCGTTTAGCTGCGGTACAAAAAGAATATTTTCGTATTTGAAATTTTTTTTCGATTCCTTATCGGTTACCTGGCATATTCCATAATAATTGCCCGGTGCGAGGTTAAAGCTTTTAAGACTTAAACTGAAGCTTCCGCGGGATGATGTAGCATAAAAATCTTCTGTTACTATTTTTTGATCCCAGTTCTGGTTATCGAGCATTAAAGATTTATCTTCGTTGTAAATTATTATATTGGCAGAATATTCGGCAATATATTTATCGCCGGACTTTATAAATTGAAGATTGCTGTATGGCAATTGAATGAAAATATCCATCCGCGTTTTACCGGCTTCTGCGGATTTATAAGGTACCGCATCAATAAAAAAATCGGGCGTAACTGAATATGGGAAATTCTGTTTGTCAATTTCAGGCTGCGAAAAAAGCAAACCCGAAAAGAAAATAAGTAATGCTGATATAAATTTCATAAATTGTCCTATGAAATAATTTTTCCAGTTAAATCATATTCGTTACAATCAATAATTTCAATATCATAAAAATTACCGGTTTTCAACTTTTTACCGGTTTTGTAAATAATTATTTCGCCGTCAACTTCAGGAGCATCTCTTTCGCTTCTTCCAATATAATAATCGCTCTCTTCGTCATCAATAATTACTTTAAGTGTTTTTCCGACTATACTTAAGTTTTTTTTATAAGAAATTTTCTGCTGAATTTTCATTAAACGGTTTTTGCGTTTGTTTTTTTCGGCAGATGGTACATTATCTTCCAGTTTAAATGCGGCAGTATCTTCTTCGGCAGAATATGTAAAAACACCCAGCCGGTCGAAGCCGGTTTCTTTAACAAACTTGCACAATTCCTCAAAATCTTCTTTTGTTTCTCCGGGATAACCTGTTATAAATGTTGTGCGCAAAGTTATACCGGGAATTTTCTTTTTAATTTTCTCTACAAGCAATTTTGTGCGCTTACCGGTTATTCCGCGCCTCATCGATTTTAAAATATTATCGGAAATATGCTGAAGCGGAATATCGATGTACTTGCATATTTTAGGATTTGATGCAATTTCATCAATTAAATCTTCGGGAAAATGCGAAGGATATGAATATAAAAGTTTTATCCATTCAATTCCTTTTATTTCGGATAGTTTCCGTAAAAGCTCGGCAATATTTCTTTTGCCGTAAATATCAATTCCGTATTCGGTAGTATCTTGCCCTATAATTAAAAGCTCTTTCACGCCTTTTTTTGCAAGATTTCCGGCTTCCACAATCAATTCTTCAATTGGGAACGATCTGTATTTGCCTCTTATTAAAGGTATAGCGCAAAACGAGCAGGGGTGGTCGCATCCTTCGGAAATTTTCAGATAAGCATAATGTTTCGGGGTTGAAATACTTCGCTCTCCAAGAAGCTCGTATTTCAGATCAGCTCCAAGTTCTTCCAGTATCCCTTTGTAATCTTCTGTTCCGAAGAAACTGTCTGCTTCAGGAATTTCTTGTTTTAATTCCTCAAAATATCTTTGCGAAAGACATCCGGAAACTATAACTTTTTTAATTTTACCGCTTTTTTTCAATTCAACCGCATTTAATATTGAATTGATAGATTCTTCTTTGGCAGCTTCAATAAATCCGCAGGTATTAATTATTACGACATCTGCTTTGTTTGGATCGGTTACAATTTTAAATTCATTTGCTTTGAACTGATTTATCAGCCTTTCGGAATCCACAGTGTTTTTGGAACATCCAAGGGTAACAACGCCTACTTTCAATTTTCTTTTCAAAAAAAACCTTTCGTGTTAATAAGTCATAAAAGAATTCATATAAATATAAATCACCGGAGCAGTAAAAAGCAGCGAGTCGAATCTGTCGAAAATACCGCCGTGTCCGGGAATCAGATTCGAAGAATCTTTAACGCTGGCATCACGTTTTATAAGACTTTCAACAAAATCGCCAATTTGCCCTAAAACTCCAACAATTATTCCAATTACTATTACATCCTGCCAGGATAAAAAATCCATAAAAATTGATTTGTTGGCAATCATAGCCAGAATTGCAAATACAAAACCGGCTGCGCTTCCTTCCCAGCTTTTTTTAGGACTTACGCGGGGGAATATTTTATTTTTCCCGAAAGCAACTCCCAGAAAAAATGCAGCAGAATCGCAGACCCATATTGTAATTAGAATTCCTATTATCATCAATCCGCCTTGGTTATAATATGGCGAATATTGCGGAAAAAATTCGCGGATTCCTAAAATGGCAGCAGAAAACAAACCGATATAAAAAATACCGGCAAAAGAAGCCCCGATATTATTGATTTCTGTGCCTTTATTTCCGAAAAGTTCTGCTGAAAGTTGAAATAAAACAATCAGCAGAACAAGATATTCGAAATTTATAAAATCGAAATATTTATTGGCAATAATTGCTGCAACAGAAATTAGCCCCAGCGGAAGATAAACATTGCCTCGCTTATTTCTTATCATTTGCGAAAATTCGTAGAACGCTCCCAACCCGATAAGCATTGAAAAAAGTAAAAAAAGCGATTTACCGTAAATACAAGATACAATTATTAGCGGAATTGCCGCAATCGAAACCAGTATCCGCTGTGCAGTGTTGCTTAATGCCATTAAATTTTATTCCTCGTCTGTTATTTCTGTATTGTTAATATCATTTATTATTTCTCCGGCACTTAGGATGTCTTTTTCCTGTACAAGTATTTTTATTACAGCAAGGTTGCCTACTGTCGGAAAACTGGAATCTTTTTGTGGGATGATCATACACTCAATTTCAGCGCCTTCGAGATTTGCTTTAATCATATCGGCAATATAAATTTCGCTGGTAGTGTATATTATTTTCCAGTCTTCAGGTGTAACAAGATTTCCTTCAAAATCCTGTTTGTCAATTAAATCGGTACCGCAATCGGGACATATTTTAATGCCGTCGACATATTCGTATTCACATTTCGGACAAATCATAAAGCCTCCTGATTTTTTAGAGAAATCTTCGAATAATATTTTTTAATAAAAAATATAAGCAAAATGAATATTGCCAAAAGAATTGAAAATCGCAAGAGATGAATCCAAGTATCTTGAAATGCGCCTGTAGAATTAATAAATTCCTCGTCTTCAAAAAGTGAATAAAGCACTACAGCCGAAAAGTTGTTGATAAAATGCATAATTACGGCTATATAAATAGAACCGCTTTTGTATGTTGCATATCCTAAATATAAACCGATTAATATAAGAGCTGTAAATCCGTAAAAATTTACATGATAAAATGAGAATATAATGGCTGTAAACAATGCTGCCCAAAACGGTTTTGTTAAAAACTCAAATCCACGCAAAACAAACCCTCTGAAAAAAAATTCTTCGCAAATGGCTGGTGTAACAGCAACTGTAAGAACCACAAGAAGAAATTCCCAAACAGAATTAAAAGAAAGCAGCCTTTTATAACTTTCTTCCATTACTTTGTTAAGCTCATCGAGATTGACTTTAATAATTTCGAGTGCAGGGAAGAAATCTACAATCTTCCGGAAAGCAATATCCTGAAGTGCCTGTAAATCGACTGCCATTACAGAGACTAGTATAATTCCGGCACAAAAAAAGCCTGTTTCTTTAAGCGGAATTTTTTTTATCCGCATAACCGTTGTTACATCGTTAAAAAAAAGTTTTGATAAAAATATTGCAGGAAGCAAAATAAAAATATACTGGCTTGCCACTTGATAAATTCTTAAAGCGTTGAAGTTAGTATTTAACATATCAGCGCCGAAGATAAAAAATAAAATAAGTCCGCCAACAATCTGATACAGTATAAAAACGCCGGTTATGCCAAAAAACAATGCTATTGCAGGCGGGATGTTGCTTGTTAGAGTATTTTTATTTTCTAAATCCAGGTCGTTCATAAAATCATATCCGCAATAAATAAAAAAAGGAGACAGAAAATGTCTCCTCAAATTTATGGAAATATTTATTAAAATTTATTTTTTTGAAGTAAGTTTTCCTGCAAGACCTTCGTAAGCAGTAAGTTCTGCATCAATCGATCCGATTATTACTTTCGTTTTTACTTTTACTGGAATTTTAAGTTCGTCATCGGTAAGCCATACAACAATATTGCCTTCGCTTTTAAATAAACCGCCTTCGCGTACAAGAGGTTCTACAATAACGCAGTTAAATGTTCCGGCTTCAACAGTAACTGTTTCTTTTCCAAGATAAACAACATCCAAAGGATAGACTTTATCTTTGTAGAAATTTTCCAAATGAAATTTATCGCCGACTTTAAGTTTGGAATAATCGAAAGTACGGGCAAGATAAAAAGCCGAAATTATATCATTAACATAGGTTGGTATTTCATGTTTTCCTTCGGTAGTTTTTGCTAAGCCTTTTCTCTGATCGAAAAAAGCTGAAAAGTCGCGCGAGAAACCTCCTTCGCGTATATGCTGCTCAAACCGCCAGGGGAAAAGACCTTCTACATCGATATAAGACTCGTAACGGTCGCGTACTTTATAAAAAATATCGAAACTTGGTACAGTGTTTACCATAAATGTTACGTTATAAGCATCTCTGCCCGATATCCTTTTGATTTTCGGAATTTCCATTGTAGCTATTCCTGCGGTAACAAAACCGTAGTTTACATCGAATGTTAATTTTTCTCCTACTTTGAAAGCTTTGTTTTCAATTTTACGGAATTCATTTTCCTGAGAATAAAGTAAAATTCCAAAGAAAAGTATAAAAGGGATAATCATTATCTTTTTCATAAAACACCATTTTGTTTAGTAAGTGCGCTTTTTATTGAATTTAAAACTTTTTCCATATTTATCGAATCCATACAATTTAATCTGGCGCATTGTTCGCTGCTGCAGTTATCGCATTCCATTTCAGGCATAAATATATCTTTCTTTTCTGTAAAAGGTCCCCATCTTTTAGGTGAACACGCCTGAATTTTAGGATAAAAACCGATTACGTGTTTATTTAATGCCGCTGCAATGTGTATCGGTCCGGTTGAGTTTGCAATAAGTACAGAACATTTATCAATCAACGCTACCAAATCTTTCAGTTCAAATAATCCGGCTGAATTTAATATTTTATCGTTTATTTTCATTTCTTCGCAAATATGTTTTTCGTTTTCAGAACCTGTTAATATTATATAGCATTCCAAAGTTTGTGCCATAACCCGTATAAGTTCTTTCATTTTGTTTATTGGCAGATCAACAGAGCTTCCTTTGCTTCCGGGATGAACAATTATTATGGGTTTGCTTCGGTTGCACCCTTTTTGCGAGAGAAAATTATCAACTTTAATCTTTGCTGATTCATCAATATGTATATTAAAATGTACACTATCCTCAGAAATAACTTCATTTATTCCGAATACTTTAAGCATATTTATATTAAACTGAAGTTCGTGCTTATCACCGAATTTCCTGTGTTCGTATATTTTTCTGTTGAAAAAAAACGAATACCATCTGTATCCGGTACCGATTCTGTATTTAATTCCTGCAAAAAAAAGCAATAAAGCAATTTTAAATGTTGGTGAAACAAGAATTGCAGAGTCGAAAGAATTTTTCCGCAATATAAAAAGATTTTTGAAAAATAGTATCTTCCCGTTTTTTTCGTATAGAGAAATTAATCCCGAAAGAGATTTGTTGTTTTCAAGAAGAGGACGGGTATAATTTCTTACGATAAATGTAACCTTGGAATCCGGGAAATTCGTTTTTATTACATCAATCATCGGAATGGATAATACCACATCGCCAATTCTGTCAGTACGTACAACTGCAATGTTTTTCGCTTTAATCATTTAACAGAAATATACGGATTGTTTTCGATATAATACCGCCAATTTAAGTCCTGCGATTTTTTTATTCCAATTCTTTTTCCGGATTTAATTATTGACGGCTCGATATATTCTCCTTCCGAGATAAAAATATTATTTCCGCAAAGGTCTGTTCCGTTATTTCCTTTATTAAGCGCAAAGGCAATACACAGTTTTCCGGGACCGCTGCAAATTTTAGTCTTATCTTTTTCAGAAAAAGCTTTATCCGGGAACCTGCGTTTAAACATTTTATCAATCCCCTGCAAAGGTTCAGCTGCTCTTATTAAAACTGCGCTTCCATAATCTTTTCCGCCGGTTACAACATTGGCGCAAAAATACATTCCGTAAGTAAAATAAATGTATAATTTGCCGCCTTCATCAAACATAACTTCGTTTCTTTTTGTTTTACCTTTGAAGGAATGTGACGCTTCATCAAATTTATTATCGTAGGCTTCGGTTTCAACTATTTTACCGGCAAGAATCTCCGAATTTTCAAATTTTACTATATATTTGCCTAAAAGATTTCGGGCAACATCAGTAACGCTTTGAAAATAGAAAGATTTATCGAGTTTATTATTTAGAAGTTCAGTTGAATTCAATTTTAGACCGGCAGATTTTCGGCTTAAATATTAAGAGTTTTTCTGATTTCATCAATTTTTTCATTATAAAAGGAAGTCTTATCCGGTCTTACTTCAATAAGTTTTTCGTATACCAGAATTGCTTCGTGATAACTTTTCTGCGCAAAATAAATCCCTGCCAAAGTTTCCGAGGCAATAGACGGATTTTCGTAAAGATCATTTTTTAATTTCTCAATCTTATCAGCTTCCTCTTTTGATGTTTCTGCTTTTTTCTCTTTTTTCAGCTGGGCAATAAAATCATCAACAGCGCTTTGCGAATCAACATTTTTGCTTTCGGTGATAACAGCAATCGGTTTGGATTTTTTTCCCTGCTCCAATGCAATTCCATGACGCATTCTTTTTTTCTTTTTTTCTTCAGGCGCAATTTCTTCGGCTTTAATTTCACTTATTTCAGGCATTTCAAAACTTATGTTTTTCCCCTGAGGGAATTGAGTGAACGAGGCTTTAATTTTATCAATTTCGGCAAGATAAAAACTAAGCGTATCTTCGCAGTCAATTATTTCGCAGCCCTTTGTAATAAGATTTTCTGCTTCTAAAAATTCTTTAAGGTGCGCTTTTGCTAAACCCAGCACAATAAAAGCTGTTGGATAGTTGGAATATTTTGATAGGTTACTTTCAATAATTTCAATAGCTTTTTCAGGTCTTTTTTTCTCGAGCTCCTCATATGCCACACGGACAAACAAAGGAGAAGAATTATTAAATTCATAAATAAGAGATGCTCTTTCCATATTATGCTTTCAGATTGTCCAGTTTATGTTTAATTGATAAAATTGACACCGACGAAAATCCTACAAAAAACAATAAATGAAACGGCAAAGCTGCAAGTTCCAGAAAATATATTGATGCAACAACACCGATAAGACAATAAAATGCAAGCATCAATTCAACGAAAACTGCAGCATCAATTTTTAATTCTCCCAAATATTTATTTTTATTCCATTTATCCTTCTTCTCAACAACTTTAAACTTAGGAGTGCGTACAAAAGAACTTTTTCTATCGAGAAGTCCTTCTATTACGGCAAGCGAATTGTTAAAAGCAAGACCCATACTTCCTGCCATAAATAGAGGGAAAAACAATATCTTTTTCCGCCAATCCTCGTTTACAGCTTTTTGAGCGTAAAGATAGAATAAAAATGAACTAATGAATGCAAGAACAAAAATTGACATAACGTTAAAAAACACATCGTGCGGACCGCTGTTTTTTATGAAAATCAAAGGAACATTTAAAATAGCTGCTAAAAGAATAAAAGGGAATACAATATTATTTGTTAGATGGAATGTGGATTGAAGTTTAATTCTGAAAGGAATTTCCGATTTCCAGACAGCCGGCAGAATTTTTTTTGCGGTTTCAACGGCTCCTTTTGTCCAGCGGAACTGCTGGGCTTTTAAAGCATTAATTTCCATAGGAAGTTCGGATGGTGTTGTAAAATCGCGCAGGAAAACAAAGCGCCAACCTCTTAACTGCGCACGATAGCTTAAATCCAAATCCTCGGTTAAAGTATCCGAATGCCAGTTTCCGGCATCTTCTATACATTCTTTTTTCCAAACGCCGCCGGTGCCGTTAAAGTTAATAAAAAATCCAGCTTTATTACGGACAGGCTGTTCCATTACAAAATGTCCGTTCAAAGCAAGCGCCTGAATTTTTGTAAGCATAGAATAATCTTCGTTCAGGTGTTCCCATCTTGTTTGAACCATTCCAATCCGGTCGTTTGTAAAATAACTTAAAGTCTTTTTAAGAAAATCTTTTTTAGGGATAAAATCCGCATCAAAAATTGCAACATATTCACCTTTGGAAATTTTTAAACCGGCTTTTAAAGCTCCTGCTTTGTATCCGGTTCTATCGGTTCTGTGAATATGTTTGATATCAAACCCGAGTTTTTGTTTTTCAGTTACAATTTTTTCTACAATCTGAACAGTTTCGTCAGTTGAATCATCGAGCACCTGAATTTCGAGGTATTCTTTCGGATAATCAATTTCGCAAACTGCATTTATAAGTCTTTCGATTACATAAAGCTCGTTGTACAATGGGAGCTGAATTGTAACCATTTTATCGTAAACCATATTTTTGTTTTGTTCGGGATGCTGATGGGAATATTTCCAATAATAATAAAGCATCACAAAGCCGTGACAGCCAAAAATCATTAAAATTGAGAGAGAAATAAAATACATAACTAAAACTGCTTGATCCATATTATCACCAATTTGATACTACACTTAATAAAATATCTTCTGTTATATTTTCAATTGCAAAAGAAAGCGCATTTCTTTTGCCGTTAATTACATCTTCAGTACTGCTATAATTTTGAGAATTCGAAAAATTCTTTTCAAAAATCGTTTTCTTTTTAACAAGGTCGCGATAAAGCACTTTAACCGTTAATGTAACTTTCAATTCGGATGCTGCTTCGTTTTGAACAACTGCCGGGGCGGTAGTTACCGAAAGGATTGTACAATCGAGTAATGCGTCTGAATTAAGTTTATCGGAAACCCGTAAAGTATTATCGTCAATAAATTGCTTTGTAAGTTCATTTGTAAATAACTCAACAAGTTCAGCTTCTCCCGAACCGCTGCGGTCTTTGCATACAGGTATGGAAATAGTTTTCAGGTGTTCAGGCACAGATGCTCCTGTAAAAGAATAGCTGCATCCAGGAATACTTAAAATAAATAAAAACACTGATATAAAGATCAGTACATTTTTAGTGAATATCATATTCTTTCAATTTCCTGTATAGTGTCCGTTCGCTTATTCTAAGCAGTCGCGATGCTTTTCGTTTATTTCCTTTTGTATATAAAAGTGCATTCACTATCGCTTCTTTTTCCAATTTATCAATAGACGAAACTTCTTTTATTTCGTCATAGTTCATCGGAGAAATAGTTCCCGGGTTTTTTGCTGCCATTTCTTTTAATTCAATAAGATCTTTCTTTATTTCAATTAAAGCCCTATATATCATTTCACGGTCGAGCGTTGTTGAAGGCTGGTCGAGATGAACAGGCAAAAATTTAGATTCTTCTTTCCCCGAAAAATTGTTTATAAGAGGCAGAATATCTTCTGCATCAATCATTCCGTTTCGGTTAAGGGCAGCAGAGGTTTCAATTACATTTTTTAGTTCTCTAATATTCCCTGGCCAGTTGTACCGCATTAAAAGGTCAACTGCTTTATCGGAAAGCTCGGGATTTACCTTTTTATTACTTGCTGAAAATTTTCTTAGGAATTCAAATGCCATTAGCGGAATGTCTTCAATGCGTTCACGCAAAGGAGGTATTGTAAGCGTAACTGCTTTCAAACGAAAATATAGATCAGCCCGGAATTTTTTTGCATCTACCTGCTTTTGTAAATCCTTATTAGTGGCAGCCAGCAAACGGATATCAACTTTTTTTACCAATTCACTTCCTATGGGCATAAACTCGCGAGTTTCGATAACCCGCAATAATTTAACCTGAGTGGTTAATGGCATTTCGCCGATTTCATCTAAAAAAAGAGTTCCGCCATCGGCAATTTCGAAATAACCTTTTCTGTCTTCAATAGCTCCTGTAAAAGAACCTTTTTTATGGCCGAAAAGCTCACTTTCCAAAAGTCCTTCGGGAATGGCTCCGCAATTAACACTTACAAGTCTTTTTTCAGAACGATGGCTGAAATTATGAAGTGCTTTTGCAAAAACTTCCTTGCCTACTCCGCTTTCACCATATATAAGTACAGAAATATCAGACGAAGCCACCTGCATGGTAATATCAATCAAATCCTTGATTTGTTTTGATTTACCAATAATACCATTTGATCTTTGAAATTCTTCGACTGTCATTTTTGCAAATATTAAATTATTCTAATTGTAAAAATACTATAAAAAAACAGATATATGATAATAAATATTAAAGGACTTTTAACATTTGTTTTAAATCATATACTGGGTGACAAAATGACAAAAAATATGAGAAGTATTTGGATTCATCATTATTTAGTAAAATTAAAAAAGGAGGGATCTTTAAAAAAAAGAAACCTGCGCAAGGCAGGTTCCTTCCGGTAAAATATTTAATGCTTATTTTTTAACAGGAGCAAATTCAATTCTTCTGTTTTTAGCTCTGCCTTCTGCAGTTGCGTTGTCGGCAACAGGATTTTCTGGACCAAAGCCTTTTGATGATAAACGTGTTTTGTCGATGCCTTTAGCTATTAACCAATCCATAACAGCTTTAGCTCTTCTTTCAGATAATTTCTGGTTGAAAGCTTTACCACCTTGGCTGTCGGTATAACCGTTAATTGCAACTTTCATATCCGGATAAGCTTTTAATGTTCTTACCACTTTCGAAAGGATTTCTTCCGATTCAGGTAATACATCAGCTTTACCGCTCTTAAAGTTTACGCCTTCAAGTACTATTGGTGTGTCTTCTTTAAGTTCAAGAATTACATCATCTTCAGCGTTATTAGGGTTAGTACCGCGTTTAACTTCAACAAAATCGTTTACTGATCCGGCATCTGTATCAGCAACAAGCGGATTTGTTTTTGTTTTGTTGATTTCTTCGCCGTCGGATAAACCTTCTCCGTCTGTGTCAGTTTTCAAAGGATCGGTTTTGTGTTTTTTAACTTCGTCACCGTCATTTAATCCATCACCGTCTGTATCAGCTTTAAGCGGATTGGTTTTGTATTTGTTAACTTCTTCGCCGTCGTTCAAACCGTCGCCGTCTGTATCAGCTTTAAGAGGTTCAGTTTTGAATTTGTTGATTTCTTCGCCGTCGTTCAAACCGTCGCCGTCTGTATCAGCTTTTACAGGACTTGTTTTAACTTTGCTTACTTCTTCGCCGTCATTCAATCCATCGCCGTCTGTATCAGCTTTAAGCGGATCGGTTTTATATTGATTGATTTCTTCGCCGTCATTCAATCCATCGCCGTCTGTATCAGGATTGTTTGGGTCTGTTCCAAGTTGAAGTTCTTCGCGTTTTGTAAGCCCGTCTTTATCGTTGTCGCTGCTTCCTGAACTTGAATAAGCAACACCTACACCGGCTGATAAGTATCCGTCGTATGTTCTTTCAGAAAAGAGTTTATCGAAATTGTTGTAATTGTTCAGGTTATCTGTAAATGTCTGTGTGTAATTTGCCTGAAGGTCCAAAAGAAAATCTTCTGCTACTGGTATCTCAACACCTATACCAACAGGAACAAATGCAGCATATCCGTATGATTTTGTCCATCTGTTATTTTTCATAGCAGGTTTGTTTGTTACGTCGAAATGCATTCCGCCGATACCAATAAAAAGGTAAGGGTTGCAGCATTCTTCTTCAAACGGACTGAAAAGCAATCTTAAATCAACCGGAATCATTTGAGTTCTGTAATAATTTTTTGTAGCATCAACACCAGCAAGAGAACCGAAACCGGCTCCTAATTCTGCATCGAAATATGAGCTTAATTCATGTCTGTAAAAAACTCGAGCTAGGTACGATATTTTGTAATTATCACCTATGTACCATTCGTTTCTCGGAGATAGTGCATTAATTTGTCCGCCTAACTTATATTCATAATCGGACATCTGAGCCTGTGTAAAAGTCAGGCTGAAAAAAACAGCAAACAAAAAAATACTGAAGATTTTGAAACGTCTACTTTGGTTCATTATAAGTTTCTCCTAAATTAGTTTGAGAATTATTTATTTTGTTTTAATTAAGCTGCTAAACAATTTTCTAATATATGAATAAGGATGCTGTAATCTTTCTCT
>CAYTFZ010000011.1:22406-26963 GCA_964437215.1 uncultured Melioribacteraceae bacterium
TTAAGCTGCTAAACAATTTTCTAATATATGAATAAGGATGCTGTAATCTTTCTCTTTTGTTAAAAAGAAATCGGCGCCGGTTTTAAGAATGTCTTCTTTTAAATAATAATTATCTTTTGTTGTAAATACAATCATTTTTGAATCCGGTGCAAAATCCTTTAATTCTTTTATTAAAGATGTTCTAATTTTATCTTTTTCCTGTATATCGGCAATAATTATATCTATTTCAAGATCTATGAATAAATCGTCCTCAGTTGAATCAAAAACTCTAACATTCGGGAATATTTTCAGAATTTCTTTTAATCCCGAACGAAATAAATGCGAACTATCTTGTATCAATATATTTTTCATATACCTAATCCTCAAAAATTACTAATTAAAAATTAGGATATATATCAACAAACAAATATAACACAAATATTGATGTTTTTGTAATGTTAAAAACAATTTTATGTCGTATTATCTGTTACAAGATTTCAAAGAACTCAATCAATCAGTTTGTTTTCGATAGCATAATGAGCAAGTTCCATATTTGAATGCATTTCCATCTTTTCCATAATTCGTGCTCTGTATGTGTTAACAGTGTTTATGCTTATGGATAGCATATCGGCGATTTCTTTAATAGTTTTCCCGATTGAAATAAGTCTCATAATTTCAAATTCTCTGTTCGAAAGAATTTCGTGAGGATTTTGCTTTATATCTTTTTCAAATTCTCCTGCCATTTTTTCGGCAATTATCGGGGTTATATATTTTCTGCCGGTACTGATTGTTCTAATAGCCTCAATTAAAATTTTCGGATCCGATTCTTTACTGAGATAACAGCTGGCACCTGCTTTAATTGCACGCAAACCAAATCTTTCTTCGGGGTGCATACTTAAAATTAAAACCGGCATTTTAGGCTTGATTTTTTTTATATCTGGCAGCATATCCAAACCGCTTCTTCCAGGAAGACCAATGTCAATAACAACTAAATCAACATCATTCTCAATTAAATAATTAAAAACTTCAGTTCCGTCTTCTGCTTCGTAAATTACTTTTAAATCGGGTTCGCGGTTGATATAATTCTTTATACCTGCCCTAAATATTGGATGATCATCTGCAATTAATATATTCAGCATTAAACAACCAAAATTATTTTTTGGAAAGGTACTACTTAATTTTGAAAATTACAACAAAATCAAGGCTAAAATTTAACGTTTGGTAATAATTTATTATATTTGTCACCAAAAAATCCTTATTCCGGAACCCGGGTTTATGAATATTTTAAAATCACTGCAATTAAGCTGGAAGAAAAAACTATTCATTTACTTCCTGCTTGCTTCTTTAATTCCGCTTTCAATTGCTTCTTACAACATTATAAAACTATCGGAAGACGAACTTAAAAGCAACACAAATACCGAACTTATAAATTTAACCGGTGCAATTTCGAAAGACATTAACCAATTTTATCTGAATAATTGGCTGGCTTATTTGAAAATTATTAAACTGACGCTTGAAAATCCGGATTTATCAGCCGAGACAAAGACATATCAGGTTATCAATTCGATGAAGACAGTCGATGATTTTTTAAATTTGGATATTGTTTTTGAAGCAGAAGAAAATCAATTTATAAAAGCAGTTGAATTATCGCGCGAAGATTTTAAAGCAGCTATTGAAAAGAAAAAAATAAGCGATCCTTTCAGATTAAACGAGGAATTTACAATAAATAAATTAAAAGCCGGAAAAAAAATATTTTCGAATCCGGTTTATATTGATGAATTTAATATTTGGGTTGTTGCGGCATTACTGAAGCTTGAAAACAATGAACAGCAGACATCATATTTAAGAGCAATAATCAAAATTGATAAGCTTTTTGACCGGTTGAAAGAAAATCCGTTTAATAAAAGAGGAAAAGTATTTCTGCTTGATTCGGACGGTGTTCAGGTACCGGAGCATAATGAATCGCACAAAGGTTTGTGCGAGGATGTAAAAGCACTGCTTAATACAGGAAAAAGAATAGAGGGAATTATAAATTATAAAAACTCATCGGGTGAAAAGTACATTTCAAGCTGTTCCATTTCCGAAAACATAAATCTTGCAATTATTGCTGTTATAAAACAAGAAGATGCTTATGCTGCGGTAAATGCAATGAAGAGTTCAACTATTTACTGGGGATTATTGGGGCTTGCTATTTCACTTGCCGGAGTTTTTCTTTATGCCGGAAGCATTTCGCGCCCGGTTACAAAAATAAGCAAAATGGCTCAGGAAATTTCGAAAGGTAATTTTGACGTTGAGGGAGATTTTAGAAATAGCGACTCGATAGGCATTCTCGGCAATACGCTTATAAGCACAAGCAGGGAACTTAAATCATCGTTCAGTAAAATTGAACAGCAGAAGAAGGAGCTTGAAGAATACAGCAAATCGCTTGAAGATAAAGTAAATGAAAGAACATTTCAGCTTAAAAAGCTAAATTCAAATTTGCTGGCGGCAAATAAAAGATTAGAGGACTTAAATGAAGAAAAGGACGAAATACTCCGAATTGCTGCTCACGATATGAAAAATCCCTTAGCGGGAATAAAAAATTTTGCGTCCTGGATTGCGGATAATCAAAATCTTCCCAAATCGGAAATAGACAATTCAGCCAGAATAATCGTAGATTCGTCGCAACGGATGTTTGAGATAATAAATAAAATTCTTGAAGCTAACAAACTTGAAAAAGAAGGAATTCCTTTTGAAATTAAGAATGTGGATTTGGTTAAGGCAATAGAAAGGGTAATTTCCGAAAACAAAATGTATTCATCCGAAAAGAAAATAGAAGTGGTTTTTAATAAACTTGAAACAGAATGTATTGTTTCGGCTGACGAAAAACTTTTACAGAGTATTTTAGATAATCTGTTGTCGAATGCATTAAAATTTTCGGCTAAAGAAAAGGTAGTAAAAATTGAAATAAGTCAATCGAAAAAAAACGGCTCTTTCAGTATTGCTGACGAAGGACCCGGTTTTACCGAAGATGATAAATCTAAAGTTTTCAGAAAGTTTGGAAAACTTTCCGCACGTCCTACAGGCGGTGAAAATTCCACGGGACTTGGACTTTCGATTGTTAAAAAACTGACTGAATTGATGAAGGGGAAAGTTACATTTAAAAGTGAATTCGGAAAAGGCACAACCTTTACAGTAGAATTGCCGAGGGGGAAGAATTAATAATAATAAATTAAATAAATTTAAAACTGTGCTGCTTATAGTTTTTGCTTTATCTTTTTTTGAAGTGTTTTTAACAGCACAACAGAAGGACGTTTCAATAATTTATGATGGCAAATCCTCTTTGCGCCGCATTGCCGAAGTTCATTTAAACAATCCCGATTTATGGGAGGACATTTTACGCTCCAACAATATTAAGGATGCCGGTTCAATACAGAAAGGACAAAAATTAATAATACCTGTTTCTAAAATATTAGAAACAGAAAGTATTATAAAAAAAATGAACCGCAAAATTGAAGAAGCAACTTTAGAAGGTGCGGGTTATTTTGCTAAAAATTCTTTTAAAACTGCAGCAGAAATGAAAGAATTTGCATTGCAAAGCAGAATTAAAGGCGATTGGGCAGCCGCAGTAAAATATGCAAATATATGTTTAGAAGCAGCCGAAAAATCGATTGAAGAGACAAAGAAAGCAAGACTGATAAATGCCGAAGCCTATTTAATATATAAGAAAGGACAAGTTGATAAGCGGAAACCCGAAAATAAAATCTGGAAAGAAGCGGAATTAAATTCAGAATTTTATGAAAACGACAGGCTTAGAACAATGTCGCGCTCGCTTGCCGAGGTAAACTTTTCTGATAAAAGCAGGTTTAGATTGAACGAAAATTCGCAAGCGGTTATTTTGAAGTCAAGGATGGATCTTCTTGATAATTCAAGCGAAAATAAAATTACAATCGAAAAAGGCGATGCTTTTGCATATCTTAATTCTAAAAGCAGCAAAAAAAAATTTGATTTCGATTTGCCAGGAATAAAAACAAAAATCAATTCCGATTTTTTCTGGGTACAGAAAGATGAAAAGCTTACCAAACTTGCAAATTACGAAGGCGAAATAGAGCTTACGGCATCCGACTCGACTGTTCTTGTATCAAAAAATCAAGGGACGCTTGTTCCCAAAGGAGGAAAACCTTCAAAACCGACCAATCTTCCTGATCCGCCTGAAGTTATTTCTCCCGCTGATAAAAGTATTTTGTTTGCTCCGAATGCTGAATTAATCTGGAAGAAAAATCAAAATGTTTTATCCTATAAACTTGTAATTTCGCCGGTAAACAATTTTAAAAGTACTATTATCAGCGAGACTTCCATTGCAGAAAATTCCTTTGTTACACCCGATCTTAATCCCGGAACATATTTCTGGAGAGTTGCTGCCGTCGACAGCTTCGGACTTCCCGGTCCGTTCGGTCAGCCGTTTTCTTTCCAAATTAAATCGGATGAAAATAAACCGTTTTTAACGCTTGAATTTCCGGGAATTAATTATGTATCGCGTGAAGATTCAGTTAAATATAAGGGCAGAACCGAAAAAAATGTTACAGTAAAAGTAAATGG
>CAYTFZ010000011.1:27063-36590 GCA_964437215.1 uncultured Melioribacteraceae bacterium
TGAAGATTATTTAAATAATAAAACTGAATATTTGCTGAAAAAATAAATTTTAACTTATATGGTGCGGTTTTGAAAAAAATAATAATAAGTTTATTAATAATCTGGGCAGCTGCTTTATCCGCCCAGGAAAATTTGCAGTATTTTACATACGGTCCCGCTGCAGACCGCCGAGAAGGTGATGATGATTTCAGGCAGACTGTTTTTCTTAAAATTCCGGAAACCGCTCCGGATATTATAAAATTGATGTTATTCGATCCGGAATGCAGCGGTTCCGGCGATACTAAATTCGGCGGGTATATTTGGGATACGCATACTTTATTCAGACTTTCAGGAGGTGAAGGGGTTTATTCGGGATATGACCCTCTGGTTAACGAGCGCGGTGAAAATCTTTCTGACAAGGAAATATTAATTAAAGAACAGGTTTATATAAATGATGAAGAAACTGACTCGAAATGGGTTTTATTTGCCGAATTTCCAAAAGAAAAGGGCGAAAAGATTTCGGGTTATTATTATTTCAAGCTTTTTGTAAAAGGTGTTTCGGGGGACGATTGTAATGTTTATGATTTAAAAATTACCGATCAGAATAATTCCGAAATTACCGCAAGCGGCTTTTTATCTTTTTCGCCCTCGCTGCGGATTGAAAATAAAGGAGATGTTTTCCAAACTCGATTTTTTGTAAACAGCAGCACAAACAAAATCACAGTAAAAACATTCGATTACGATAACGCCAGAATTACATTATCTACAAGAACACGAGAAAATGTGGATATTTCCCCTTCGGGCGACGGAAATGAAAAAACGTTTTCGGTGAATCTTGATGAATATGAAAAAGGCAGCGAATGCGCTCTAAACTTTTATCATACTTTTTCAAAACCAAACGATTTTATTGTCTCTGTTTGTGACGTCAGCGGGAAAGCAATTCCCTTAAGTCTTCCTGTAAAAAAACGTAAATTCAATAGTCTTCCGGTTATGAAATATAATTTCAGATATTTACCCGATTGCCGGTCGGTATATTTTGATGCTTCGGCAAGTTCGGATAATGATA
The DNA here is from genome assembly GCA_964437215.1 of uncultured Melioribacteraceae bacterium. GTDB lineage: Bacteria > Bacteroidota > Ignavibacteria > Ignavibacteriales > Melioribacteraceae > JAAYAN01. The sequence continues at coordinate 28,109 of CAYTFZ010000011.1, forward strand.
ACAATAAATTAACATTTTTATGGATATTTGAAGACGGTAAGATTTCTGAAGGAGAAAAAATTGTAAACTCATTTTCGGAAAAGAAGGTTTATCCTGTTATTCTTTGTGTATCCGATAATTCCGGCTGTGTAACCAACACAAAAATTTCTCAGTTTGAAGTAAGATTAAATAATCCACCCACAGCAAATGCAGAGGAAAATATTGTTTCGTATCCGGGTGCGGCAATCAAATTCGATGCTTCAAAATCTTCGGATACTGATGGAAAGATAAATAAGTACGAATGGAATTTCGGCGATAATTTTCAAAAAAGCGGAATAACAGCTTCGTATTCGTATAAAAATCCGGGAACATACAATGCGTTGCTTATAGTAACAGACAATTCAGATTCACCCTGCAACAAAGATACAGCATATATAAATGTAAAAATAAACGAATCTCCTACGGCTGTTGCACCGGCTTCTTTTAATATTTCAGCTTCCGAAGAATTTGAACTGGACGGAGGAAAAAGTTATGATCCCGACGGCGAAATAATTTACTTTAAGTGGCAGTTTCAATCCGGCGAAGTGAAAGAAGGAAAAGTAATTAAGCATAAATTCGAAAAACCCGGGTTGCAGAAAATATTGTTACAAGTTAAAGATAACGACAATCAGAAAAACAGTTTTTCGCAAGCTGAATTTTTCGTTACTGTAAATAATCCTCCGGTTGCTTCGGCAGGGAAAGATTTGCTTGTTGCAGCAGATGAAAAGTTTATTCTCGATGCTGCAGGTTCGAAGGATGCTGACGGTGAAATAATAAAATACAAATGGCTCCTGCCTGATGATAAAACAATTGTAGGCGTAAAAAATGAGTTAAGTTTTAATAAACCGGGCAAATATAATATTAAATTAAAAGTGGAAGATAATTCCGGAACCGAATCTCGTTTTGCAGAAGATGAAATTGAAATAACTGTAAATGCTCCGCCAGTTGCAAAAGCAGGAAACGATGTTAAGCAGACTTTCGGAAATGTTAAATTTGATGCCTCCGGATCTTTTGACCCGGACGGAGAGATAATAAAATATGAATGGGATTTCGGGGACGGCGCAAAAGGAAACGGAAAATCTGTATCGCATTCGTACAATGAACCTGGGAAATTCAATGTGATTTTGAAAGTAACCGATAATTCTTCAGTAAAAAATAATATTTCTTTTGATTCAGCTTCTGTGGAGATAAATCATAAACCGGTTGCTGATGCCGGACCGGATTTAATCTATGCTCTCGGCGATTCTGTAAAACTTGATGCCTCAAATTCGTTTGATCCCGATGGTAAAATAACAAGTTACACTTGGAGTATCAGCGACGGGACTGGGTTTTCCGGCGAAAAATGTTTTTATCAATTTCAGAATTCCGGAATATATAAAGCAGTTTTAACTGTTAAAGATAACAGCGGCGATAAAGAAGCTGAGGGAATTGATGAAGTAAAAATAAAAGTAAATTCAGCGCCTGTAATAAAAGTTGAAGACAATTTTATAATTGCACCGGGTGAAGAAGTTGTAATTGATGCATCTTCTTCATACGACTCCGATTCTGACAGGCTGAGTTTTTACTGGTTATTATATGAAGAAGGAAAAACAGAATCTTCTGCAAAAATTAAATACAAACCTGAAAAAGCGGGTATTAATAAAATTACATTGCGAATTGATGACGGTGAAGGATTGAGAAACTCTGTTTCCGAAATAACAATTATCGTGCGAGTTAACAGCAGTCCTATTGCCGAAGCCGGAGATGACTTATATACTTGCAGCCTTTTGAATAATTTTGATGCCTCCGCTTCTTCCGATTTGGACGGAGATGCTTTGTCGTTTAAGTGGAATTTCGGGGACGGTTCGCCGGAGGAAAACGGAATTCTGGTTTCTCACATTTTCAAGCAGCCGGGTATTTATCCTGTAACACTTACAGCAGATGACGGAACAGGGCTATCAAATTCGAGTTCTGTATCTTTAAGAAAAATTCACATCAATCATCCGCCTGTTGCAGATGCACAGGGAGATATTGTTAGTTGTGCCGGAGAGATTGTTTTGTTTAGCGGAAATAAATGTTCCGATACGGAAGGCGGTGTTTTAAAATATCACTGGGATTTTGGCGACGGGACTTTTTCGGATGAGGCAAATCCTGTAAAGATTTATAAAAACGGTGGAATTTATAAAGTGCTGCTTAAAGTGGAGGATGACTCTGGACTTGAATGCAATTACGATTACGATGATGTAACCATTACTGTTGCAGAATCTCCCGTGGCTTTTGCCGGAGAGGATATTGTTGCTTGTGTTAATAATCCGATAAAATTCGACGGTTCAAAATCGAGAGATACTGATGGACTTGTTAACAGTTATTTATGGGATTTCGGCGACGGTTCACAGGGTGGGGGGGCAACCCCGGCACATACTTATACTGAACCAGGTGAATATAATGTAACGCTATCTATTTTTGGTGAACAGACCGGCAGTTGCGATAATACAGATACTGATCAGCTGAAAGTTACAGTGTTACAGGCTCCAGCTTGTGTAATATCGGCTCCGGCAGTTGCAGCAATAAATGAAACCGTTCTTTTCGACGGTTCCAAATCTTCTGGAGAAAATATTAAAAGTTTTTATTGGAATTTTAATGACGGAAGCATCGACAGCGGCAGATCTGTTAATCATTCTTTTAACAAGCCGGGGAAATACAATGTAAGCTTAAAGGCAGATACAAAAAATAATTCGGAGTGCAGTTTTTCGGTATCCGAGCATATTATTGTAATAAATGATGCACCGAAAGCTGAAGTAAAAGCAAAATCAATTGCAAAAATAAACGAGCTTATTACGTTCGATGCATCGGGCTCATCGGATAATGATGGTAAAATAACAACTTGCATTTGGGATTTTGGAGAGAATGAAAAAGATACCGGCTTGATAGTAAATCATAAATTCAGCAAATCCGGCAGCAAATTTGTTTTACTAAAAGTAATTGACAATACACAGGCTTCAAATAATTTTGCTTTCGATACAATAAAAGTTTTTATCGAACCTGAAAAAGAAATAAAAATTAAAGGTCCGGATAAAGCTTTCACCGGCAGCAACCTTACTTATTATTCCGTAACAGATGAAAATGAAAATTCAGTTTGGTTTGTAAACGGCGAAAAATCTCAAACAGGTAAAGTATTGAATGTAAAATTTGATGAAGCCGGTATTCATTCAATCACGCTGAAAATACGGGATGAAAAAAACAGCGAGGAATATAATATCAGTAAAGAAATTGAAATAAAAGAAATTCCTCAAGCAGAAATTATTACCGATAAAAATACTTTTTGCACAAAAGAAGAAATTATTTTTAACATTAAAGAAGAAAAATCTGAAGGAATTAAGTCAGAGTATTTTTGGAAAATTAACGGTGAACCTGCAGGTAACGGCAACCTTTTAGGGTTTACGTCCACTGCTTCAGGTGAAAAGACAATTGAGGCAGAAATTATTTGGGAAGTTGATTCGGTAAAAGCAAAATCTTATTCAAGAAAAGATTTTTCGGTTTACGGGTTGCCTGAAGCAATAATAATTTCCTCCGAAAAAATTTATATCGGCGCAATAAACGATGAAACAATTTTCGAAGCCCTGTTGATTTCCGGAACACAGAATGCAGAATTTTATTGGGATTTCGGCGACGGACAAAAAGCTTCCGGGAAAAAAGTAAAACACAAATTTTCCAAACCCGGAAATTATAAAGTTGAACTTAAATCCGAAAGCAGAAACGGCTGCGGTTCTTCGTTTACTATTAAAAATATCGAGGTTCGCAAAGCTGAATAAAAATCAAATGTATATTGAATAAAAATTTCTGTTAATCGACTTTAAATTTTGAAGGATATAAGAAATATCCATCACAAAATTTTTAAGAACAGAAATACTGCTTGATTCATAAAAGAAATATTTTACGCCAAGCTTCCGGCACTGGTTTTCGTGCCGCCAGTTTTTTGAAGAAGTCTGTACTATTAATTTCGTTTTTTCTGAGAATTTACTGATCCACCTCAGATAATTGAGATTAATTTCGTTATCAAATTCAATTTCTGTAATTACAACATCAATTTTGTTAAGTTTAATGTAGCTCAAAACAAACGGCGAATATTTGTTGAATACCTCGAACTCTATATCGATATCATTTAAAAAAGCATTCTTAATTTGTCGGACTTTTTGCTCCAATTCGTTTACTATAACAATTGTCATAATTTTCTCCTTTTACTGAAATTAAAATAACAATCCTTGATATTTTAATCTTTAGCAGTATCTGTTAAAAAAATGACAATTTGAATTAAGGAAGTATGTAACATTTTGTGCTACAGTAATATGAAATGCAGGAACCGGTTTTACGGGTAGATATTAAATCATAAAAAAAATATAATCGGTAAATAAAGAGAAAGTTTTACTTAGAATTTAAATATTATGATATAGGTCACTTTACTGATGAAAAAATTACTTATTTTTAATAGATAATTTCTTTTTAATATGAGGGTATTATGAGAAACTTAATTTTAATTGTATTACTTTCGATTGACTTTTTATGCGCGCAATGGATAAATGTTAATCCAAACCCTGAAGGAGTTGCGTTTAATGCAGTAAGTTATGCCGATAGCCTTACAATATGGGCTGCCGGTGATCAGGGCATGTTGCTTAAATCCACAGATAAAGGCGGAAGCTGGCTTAATATTTACGGGGTAACTTCCAGAGATATAAATTATATTGATTTTTTTGACCTTCAAAAAGGTTTTATTATTGGCGACAACGGCACAATTAAACTTACTTCCGATGGCGGTAATAGTTGGGAAGATGGGAATCTGATACTTGAACACAATCTGATGGATGGATTGTGGATTGATTCAAATACAATTATTGCAGCAGGGGAAGACGGAGTTATAATTAAAGGTTCATTCGAAGATAATTCTTGGAATGTAATGCCGGGAGTAAATTATAACACCATTTTCGATCTTTATATGAAAAACGATTCAATTTGGGCGGGCGGCAGATATGGCGAACTTCAATTATCTTTAGATTTTGGCGAAAGCTGGAGTGCTAATTCAGGCATTTCAGATTATTGGGATGATCCAATTTATTCGATAACAAAATTCAGTAAATATTATTATGCAATGACAAGTAATATAAATTTCCTTTCTAGTAATTCAGGAATTGATTGGATAGATGCCCCTATTTCAAGTTACGCAGATTGCAGGAAAAATTTTTCAACAGATAGTGCTGTTTATACAGTTGGTTATCATGCAGATAATGGAACTTTAATATATAGAAACGAAAAAAAAACCTTTCCCCGTTTTCCATTATCAAAATTATCAAATATAGATTTTTATAATTCGAGAAATGGAGTTGTGGTTGGTACAAATGGAGTTATACTTTCCACTGAAAACGATGGGGAAAGATGGAGTGCAATACTTTCCGGAACTTCCGAAAATTACAGTTCAGTCTGTTTTCCAAGCGATTCAATCGGGTATTTAACTAGTTTTTATGTTGGAGAAGCAGCTTACTATTCAATATTAAAAAAGACTACCGATAAAGGTAAAAGTTGGAAAGATGTTTTTACTTTTGATGGGGAAATTGATGATCCTAATTGGATCGAATTCTATGATGATGAGGTAGGTCTTGTTTCTGACGGTCACAGAGTTTGTCGGACTACTGATGGCGGGTTATCTTGGAATTTATTAAGCAGTCATTTCTCCGGTTATTACAGCAGAGTATATCTTTACAACGAACAAAACAGCTTTGCTGCAGGCGGAAACCAATTTTATAAATCGACCGATACCGGTAAAAACTGGACTGCTGATTTTATTGCCGGTTACGAATTTTGCGATTTCAAGAATATTGCATTTATTGATGAATCGAACGGATTTATTGTAGGCGACAGTTCCGGGTATGCCATTGTGCTTAAAACCACTGACGGAGGTATAACTTGGGAAAATAAAATGAGATCTTCGGATAATCTATTTATGACATTGATAGATATCAGCATTAACGATGATACCAGAATTAATGTTTTGGGAAAAAACGGTGTTGTTCTAAGGTCGGATGACAATTTTGAAAACTACGAAATAATAAATATCGAAGGCGGTAATAACTTGAAAGAAATTGCATTCAAAGATTTTTTGAATGGTGCAATTGTAGGTGAAGGCGGGAAAATATTTAATACAATTAATGGCGGAACAAGCTGGGGACTTGTAAATTCGGGAACATTTGAAGATTTAAACAGCATAATTTTTACAAATGAAGGCGATGGCTGGATTGCTGGAAATTCGGGAGCAGTATTAAAATATAATAAAGATGATCAGTTCCTGCCGGTTGAGTTAATTTCTTTCAATGGGCATTTTACTGAAGAAATGAATATACTTAACTGGGCAACAGCTTCCGAAATTAATTCTTACGGATTTGAAATTGAAAGAAGGATAGACGGTAAAGACTGGAGTAAAATAGGTTTTGTTCAAGCTGCCGGAAACAGCAGTAACAAAAATCAATATAGCTTTTCCGATAAACAAATTTCTAATGGTTTATACGAATACCGGCTAAAACAAATAGATATAGACGGCAGATACGAATACAGCAATTCTGTGGAAATAAGAAATAATGTACCATATGCCTATTCATTATCTCAGAATTATCCAAATCCTTTTAATCCTTCAACAAATATTGAAATAACAATTCCGTCGCAGCAAAAAACAAGACTGATAGTTTACAATATTTTAGGAGAACAAGTTGCTGTTTTGGCTGATAAAATTATTGATGCAGGGAAACACATTTTTAGCTTTAATGCAGAAGGATTGAGTTCGGGGGTTTACTTTTACAGGTGCACTTCTGGGGATTTTGAGCAGACAAAAAAAATGATGTTACTGCAGTAAGTTTATAAATTGATATAAGTGTTGGTGGACTATGTACCCACGAGAGGATTCGAACCTCCGACCTGCGGTATGGAAAACCAACTCTCCCTGCCTACCGGCAGGCAGGTATCCTGCTGAGCTACGTGGGCAAGTAAGTAAATAAGGATTTAATGTTTTGGGGTTCATTAAAAAAGTTTATTAAATTAGTTAAAGATTATTAAAATAGTAACCTATTTAATTAAATTAGCTCTAAATTGTTAAAAACTTCTGGAAGGTAAAAATGATTACAGAACCTACAGTCTTTATATTAGGTGCAGGTGCAAGTAAACCGTATGGATATCCAACAGCAGGGGAGTTGAGGGATGCGATAATTGATAATTTTTTACCTACTTATCAAAAAGTTGTTGAAGAAAGATATGGTGTAAAAGATACTGTAAATACTAATCAATATAAAAAATTTAAAAGGTTGATAGAATATTTTGAAAAATCAGATTGTAAATCTATTGATTTGTTTTTAACAAGAAACAAAGAATTTATTGACAATGGCAAATTTATAATTGCTTTTATGATTGCTAATTATGAAATAGAAAGTAGTAAAATCAGTAGATCAAGTTATAGACAATCTGATTGGTATTTTGAACTTTATAATGAAGCACTAACCGATGAGATTATTAATCCTGAAGAATTGGAAAAATTTTTTGAAAATAATATTACTTTCATAACATTTAACTATGACAGGGTATTAGATTACAGACTATATAATAGTGTAAAATTCTCATTTTTAAATAAAACTGATTTAGTTCCTAAGATTTTTGAAAAGTACAAGCCACTACATGTTTACGGTTCCATATTACCTACTGATTTGATATTTAATAGTTCACCTAAATATGGAGATGAAGGTGTAATTGGATATATTGATGAAAATTATTCTAATATTTCAGTATCATATAATGAGAGAAGCCGGATAGAAGAAGCTCAAGAAATTATTGCAAAAAGTAAAAGAATATTTTTTCTTGGATTTGGATTTTCAAAAGAAAATATGGATATTTTTAATTGGGATGAAATATTGACGGAAGATCATAAAATTTATGGTACGGTTAAGGGTATTGCCCCAAAAAAGAAATTAGAAATTAAAGCATATTTTTCTGTTAATACATCAATAAAAGAAGATAATATTAAACTTTATGACTGGGATTCAGTTAAACTGCTTAAAGAACATCTTTTATAAAATTATTATCCAAATAATCTGTTTAACAATTTTTTAATAATTAATTAAAGCGTCAACAGACCTCCTTAAATTAAATACCCTTATATCTTAACTTAAAACTAAAACAAAAGCCGAGGTGGGTACTGAAAGAAACTCATTAATTATTTTAATAAACAAAACAATACAAGTAATACTGCAATCTATCTGTTAACTATCTATTAAAATCTTATAAAAAAAGCTGAAAATCAAAGATTTACACAAAAATCATAAAATGCGGTTTTGGGTTAATCTTTATATTGGGTTTGCTAATTTTGAGGATAATTTATTTGTACCCACGAGAGGATTCGAACCTCCGACCTGCGGTTTAGGAAACCGACGCTCTATCCTGCTGAGCTACGTGGGCA
>CAYTFZ010000011.1:36690-47628 GCA_964437215.1 uncultured Melioribacteraceae bacterium
TTCAATTTAATAAACCGTAAAATAACCCTTTTTTTGCTAAAAAAACAGCAAATTAGTTACCAATATAGTAACTAATTATAAACTATTGTAACATTAAAATTCAAATTCACTTAAAAAGGTATGCTTTGTTTTTCTTTTATCAGTTCAAAAAATTCATTAAATAATTTTTTTTCTCCAATTGAAAAATTTTCTGATACAAGCAAAAACTTGTCGGCCAAAGCATTTAAATTAATTTTTTTTGAAGCTGTATGGATTATATCGTTATATGAAAATAACGACTCCTTTATTCCATTCCAAAAAATAATAGCTGCCTGTATATTTACTTCGTTGTGCATTGTTTTTGTCTTTATAATATCAATTAAAAAAGCAAAAAGAGATTTATGCATAACGCATAATTCAATTGCAGCCAAACCTGCGCGTTTTATCAGTTCCAGCTGCGAGAGCATAATTAAATTTCTGTCGCAGGCAATTTTAAAAAGACTGTTAAAGCTGGATTCAGCAAATTTAAGCTCTTTTCCTTGATGATAGATATCTTCAATTGCAATTATCACGGCACCCGGTAAAAGTTCCTTTGCTTTACTGTTAATTTCTTGATCAGTTGCTGTATCAATGCAATGTTTAAGTATGCTGAAATAATTACCGCATAAAGCATATTCCGAAAGATTGTCTAGAATTTGTTTCCTCTTTTTTTCTCTTAAACGGATTTCTTCCTCTTCGGTTATTGTTTCGGCGCATTCTTTTATTCTCGATTTAACTTTATCAATCAAATCGGTCATTTCATTTTTATCTGTTAGAATCTGGAAATTATTTATTAAAAGTTTTTCAACAATTACAGAACAAAAATCTTTATCAACTTTAATTTTGAAGATAATTGCATTGCCTATAATTCCGCATTTTGGTTTCTCGGAAATTTTTCCCGGGTTTCTTTCCATTATTTCGTAAATGAGTTTTTTAAGTCGTGGTTTATCTGCTTCTTTTGCTTTAACAATTACATTAGCAGTCAGGCTTGTTATATTCATAAGATTCATCGCATTTATACAAAAGACTATTATATCGAATTATCGTAAATATTTAATTTATTTTAAGTGATTTGGATTAGCAGTAAATTAAAAAATATGAAATTGATTTTAGGGGGGTATTTTCATAACTTTGACTTTCGCAAAAAAGTTTATTAACAAATTAAAATAATGGAGAAAAATATGACAACAATTATTGATGTTCAGGGACGTGAGATTCTTGATTCAAGAGGAAATCCTACCGTTGAAGTTGAAGTTTTACTTGAAAGCGGAGTGATAGGAAGAGCAGCAGTTCCAAGCGGTGCATCTACAGGAGAACACGAAGCTGTTGAGTTGCGCGACGGCGATAAAGGAAGATATTTAGGAAGAGGCGTTCTTAAAGCAGTAGAAAATGTTAACGATAAAATTGCTGATGAATTAATTGATTTTGATGCCACAGATCAGGTTGGAATTGATAACTTCCTTATTGAACTTGACGGAACACCAAACAAATCGAACTTAGGCGCTAATGCAATTTTAGGCGTTTCACTTGCAGTTGCAAAAGCAGCAGCAGAAGCAGTAGGTTTGCCGCTTTATCAATATATCGGCGGAACAAATGCAAAAACATTGCCTGTCCCTATGATGAACATTATTAATGGCGGTTCACACGCTGATAATACTGTAGATTTTCAGGAATTTATGATTATGCCTCACGGAGCACCTTCATTTGCAGAAGCTTTAAGAATGGGAACAGAAACTTTCCATTCATTAAAAAGTGTTCTAAAATCCAAAGGATACAGCACTGCAGTTGGTGACGAAGGCGGATTTGCACCAAATTTAAAATCAAATGAAGAAACTTTAGAAACAATTCTTGAAGCAATTACCAAAGCCGGTTATAAACCAGGTACAGATATTTCTCTTGCACTTGATGTTGCATCAAGCGAAATGTACAGAAAAGATTCCGGTTTATACGAATTTTTCAAATCCGATAAATCGAAAAAGACTGCTGAAGAAATGATTGAAATATATTCAAAACTATGCAGCAGCTATCCTATTATATCAATTGAAGACGGTCTTGATGAAAACGACTGGGAAGGCTGGAAAAAATTAACTGATGCAATAGGCAAAAAAGTTCAGTTGGTTGGCGACGATTTATTTGTAACAAATACAAAAAGACTTGCAGATGGAATAAGCAAAGGAGTTGGAAACTCAATATTGATTAAAGTTAATCAGATTGGTACTCTTACAGAAACTCTTGATGCAATTGAAATGGCTAAACGCGCAGGTTATACATCAGTTATCAGTCACCGTTCAGGCGAAACAGAAGATGCAACAATTGCTGATATTGCTGTTGCAACAAATGCAGGACAAATTAAAACAGGTTCTGCAAGCCGTACTGATAGAATTGCAAAATATAATCAACTTCTTAGAATTGAACAGGAACTTGATACAACAGCAATCTATCCCGGTTTAGCTGCAATCAATACAAAAAAATAATTTAATTTGTAGTTTATTAAAAAAGGGGACTTTTGTCCCTTTTTTTAATTAATCAAAATTTGTGTAAGAAAATTTATACTTTATAATTCTTTGATGAGTTGAAAAAATATTATAATTTTCACTCTATAAAAATAGGATAAACATTGTATCTTGGTGAAATTGCCGCTCTTGCCACCGCTCTCTTGTGGTCAGTAACTTCCATTCTTTTTTCCGAAGCATCAAATAGGGTTAGCTCGTTAGTAGTAAACATTACAAGATTAATTTTTGCAGCAATATTACTATTACTTACGGTATTAATTTTTAATATCCCGATTTCTATTTCCGGTTATCAAATAACTATGTTATTTGTTAGCGGTGCCATTGGTTTCGTTTTCGGTGATAGTTTTCTCTTCAAAGCTTTTCAGCATATCGGGGCAAGATTAAGCATGCTTATCATGGCAATTTCGCCGGCAATGACCGCGGTTTTGGCTTATTTTTTTCTTGGCGAAGTTCTTTCGATTTGGTCAATAGCAGGCGTTTTAATCACAATAAGCGGAATTGCATTGGTTGTTTTGTATAGAGAGGAAAAACCAAGTTCAGATTATAAAAAAAGTAATATAGGAATTCTATATGGATTTTTAGGAGCATTGGGACAAGCTGTTGGTTTAATATTTGCAAAATATGCATTTAATCAAAGTGAGATTAATGGTTTTTGGGCAGCGCTTATAAGAGTATCTGCTGCAATTATTTTAATGTTTCCATTATTCTTTGTAATAAAAAAAATAAATAATCCGGTTAAATTGTTCATATCTGAAAAAAAAGCGTTGAACTATACAGTTTTAGGTTCATTTACAGGTCCATATCTTGGCGTAACTCTAAGTCTTGTTTCAATTACTTATGCAAAAGTTGGAATAGCTGCAACGTTAATGGGAACAGTTCCAATTATTATGCTTCCTATTGTAAAAATATTTTATAAAGAAAAACTGGGATTTGTATCAATATTAGGCGCAATATTAGCAGTCGGCGGAATTGCTATGTTATTTTTAAAATCATAAAATACATCAGTGAAAAGTTTATAATCTTTGTCACTAAAACAATAAATAGAAACTTCCTCGATAGAACTCTCCGAGTTTAAGAACTCATAAATAGTATTAAGCGCAATTTTACTTGCTCTTTCAAAGGGGAATCCATAAGCACCAGTGCTAATACAAGGGAAAGCAATTTTTCTGATGCTGTTTTTTACTGCCAGCAAAAGCGAGTTCTTATAACATTCTTTTAATAAATTATCCTCATTCATTCCACCGCCATGCCAAATAGGACCGACTGTATGAATAACGTATTTCGATTTTAGATTATATCCAAGAGTTATTTTTGCTTGTCCTGTTTCACAACCGTTTAATTTACGGCATTCTTCAAGCAGTTTTGGTCCGGCTGAAAAGTGAATTGCCCCATCAACTCCGCCTCCGCCCAATAAGGTTTTATTTGCAGCATTTACAATTGCATCCCCCTCATAATTACAAATATCCCCTTGAAATATCTTAATCAGCTTAAAAACGTTCATAAATCAGATAATCAATAAAAATTTACTGCTCTGTTGTTTTCAAGCTGTTCTTTTACTTTACTCAATAAAAGGTTAAATTCTGCAACCGGAATATTATTAATCTCAGAGGTTTCCATAAGGAACTTTATTTCGTTTTTATCAAAACTGTGATCGCAAAAAGCAATATGAAAACCTTTTTCTAAAAATTCTATAGCTAAAGAATTATTATTGAATTTTGGCGGTTCGTGAGAAATATATTCATTATTCAATGCTTCATCAATTGCTTCATCAAGAAATTCAGCGCTGAATCCCATCGATGTTCCGGTTTCTTTAAGAAAATTTCTTTCTTTATCCGATATTTTTCTGTCTTTTGTAATTAATACCAATAAGCCCTTAATAAAATTACTTTTGTCAATTAAGTCTGTTATTATTTCATTCATCAGGTACCTTTACTTTAATTCTAAAAATACTAACATTAAAACGAATATGAGTTTTAAAGTTATAATAAAGAATGACATATATCACTGATAATCGATAAATATTAATACTTTTTAACATTTATTAAAATAATTAGTTCCGTTTTAAAATGAGACACATTTATTTATCCCTTATTTGTTTCTCAAAACTATACAAACTTTTTCTGATAAAAGAATAAAATAGCTTAATTAAATCAGGTTATTCTAATGGCATTAAAATTGATAACGTGTGTAAAATTTTAAGGTTAAATTATGGAAATTGTACCGATAATCTCAACTCTTCTTGCTTACGGTTTTATTTTTTTAGTTGCAGTTGTGTTAATTTCGTTCACAATATCAAAGTATCGCAAAAATAAAGAACCAAAAATTGTCCCGATTGAAGATGAAGATATAAGCAAACAGATTATTAAGAAAAAAATTAACGAAGCCCAGGTACGAATAATTGCAGATAAACAAGAAATTAAAAAAGCAGCGGCAGAAATCCAGTCATCAGAAACCCCGCGAAAAAAAAATCCTGAAAGAAAAGTAACGGTTATTAATAACATAAAACCTTCCCGTTACGAAGTAATAAACGAGCGCAAAAATTATATGTCCGTTTCCGACGGATTTTCCTATTTCGGTAATATCTGAAGTATTTATTCAAAAAACGAATATTTGATGCGATAATTAAGCTGTTTGTATTATAACTTTATTGCGAGGTAAAATGTATTTTTCAAATGGAAAATCTGTTCTGGACGAAAAACAAATTGTAAATTCTCAAGAAGATCTTTGGCGTATTTTCAGGATTATGGCCGAATTTGTTGACGGTTTTGAAACTATGGCTAAAATTAAGCCGAGCGTAATAGTTTTTGGCTCTGCCCGTACAAAGCCCGAAGAAAAATACTACAAACTTACCGAAAAAGTTGCTGCCGAAATTGTAAAAAAAGGATTTGGAATTATTACCGGCGGCGGACCCGGAATTATGGAAGCAGCTAATAAAGGAGCAAAGGATGCGAACGGAAGTTCAACCGGTGTTAATATTCAGCTGCCTAATGAGCAATATGCGAACACTTTTATAGATACAGATAAAATTCTTAATTTCCGTTACTTTTTTGTGCGGAAAGTAATGTTTTTTAAATATGCTCAGGGATATGTTATGATGCCCGGAGGTTTTGGTACGCTTGACGAATGTTTTGAAGTGCTTACTCTTATTCAAACCGGAAAGACAGAAAAGGTTCCGATTGTTCTTTTCGGTTCGGAATACTGGGAGCCCATTGTTAAAATAGCGCATAATCTTGTTGTACAGAAATTTATTGATGCAGAAGATCTAAACCTTTTTAACGTTACAGATGATCCGGAAATTGCAGCGAAGATAATTGCGGATTTTCATGCAGGTAAAAAATTCACACCTAATTTTTAGGTATTTTTTACCAGAAAAATTTTCTTATTTATAATTATTGTTCGAAAAAATTGTAAATGGGGATTGCCTTTTGTAAATTACTTTTTTTAATATTTAAATATGTGGTTTTATTATGAAAATATGTGACATCCTTAAAGAAGATAAAATTATTGCCGACTTTTCGGGAAAAACAAAAGAAGAAGTTATCAACCAGCTGATTGATCTTTTTCAGAAAGATACCCGCGTAAATAATCTGGAAAAAATCCGAACTGCAGTACATGAAAGAGAAAAAATTATGTCCACCGGTGTAGGAAACGGATTTGCAATTCCTCACGGAAAAACTGAGGGTGTAAACGAAATAATTGCAGGGTTTGCCCGAATTCCCGAAACTATTGATTTTCAGGCTCTCGATGACAAACCTGTAAACCTTGTATTTCTTCTTGTAGGAAAAGAAAATCTGGTAGGACCGCACATAAAATTATTATCGCGCATTTCCAGAATGATGAATAAAGAACAGTTCAGGAATGATCTTTTAGCTGCGGATACCCCGGCAAAAATTTACGAGATATTCCAGAACGAAGAAAAAAATTATTTCGATATTACCTAAAAATCCTTCGTATATGATTAAAGCAATTACCGGTACAAAAGATACCCTCCCTTCGGAAATTAATAAGTGGTATCTTCTCGAAAATTTAGTAAAAAAAATATTTTCCAGCTATAATTACAAGGAAATCCGTACTCCTGTTTTTGAGGAGACTGCGCTTTTCAGCCGCGGAATAGGAACTGCAACGGATATTGTAAGCAAGGAAATGTACACTTTTATTGACAGAAGTGATACAAGTCTTACACTTAAACCCGAAATGACCGCATCTGTTGTAAGATCTTTTATAGAAAATGCAATGGATAAAAAGCAAAGTCTGAATAAACTGTTTTACATTTCTCCGATGTTCAGGCAGGAACGCCCGCAGGCAGGAAGATTCCGCCAGTTTCACCAGTTCGGCGCCGAAGCTTTGGGCAGCAACGATCCGCTGCTTGATGCAGAAATGATAATTATGGCTTATAATATTATCAGCAGTCTTGGATTGAAAAATCTTGAAGTAAAGATAAATTCTCTTGGCGTGCCCGAAAGCCGCGAAAAATATAAAACTGAGCTTAGAAAGTTCCTGTCCGGAAAAGAAGCCGGACTATCGGAAGATAGTAAAAAGCGGATTGATACTAATATTTTACGGATTTTTGACAGCAAAAACGAAAACGATCAGAAAATAATGGCGGATGCGCCTTTGCTTATAAATCATCTTGATAATGAAAATATCGCTCATTTTGAAAAAGTTAAAAAAGTTCTCGATTCCTTAAAAATTCCTTACACAGTTGACCCTAAACTTGTCCGGGGACTTGATTATTACACCAACACGACATTCGAAATTATCAGCGGAAGCGTGGGTTCGCAAAGCGCATTATGCGGCGGCGGAAGGTACAACCTTTTAGTAGAGCAGCTCGGCGGCGGCGCCATTCCAGGAATAGGTTTTGCTGCCGGAATTGAAAGAATTCTGCTTGCCTGCGAAAACGAAAATGTTTTGAATCTTCCGGAAGAAAAAATTGATGTTTATATCGTGCGCCTTGATAAAGAACTTGATACGGAAGCATATCTTTTAGCAGAAAATCTGCGGAAAGAAAATCTGCAGGTTGAAGTTGATTATCTTTTAAGAAGCGTAAAAGCCCAGATGCGCGAAGCAAACCGGTTGAATGCTAAATATGCTTTGTTTTTCGGCGGCGAAGAATATTCTACCGGTGAAGCTGTGTTGAAAAATATGAGCGAAGGAACCGAAGAAAAGATAAATATTAAGGACCAGCTTTCAATATTAAGTAAAATCCAGAGGTAATATGGCTCTGAAAAAACCTAAAGAAGTTCCGCAGATTCCTAAAGCGCGCAAAAAAAAGCTTGATGCATTATTGGCTGCTGTTCCTCAGGCAAAGCCCGGTAAAATAGAGTATTTGTGCTACCCGGCATTTAAATTTGATGCTGTAAAAAGAACCGGTTACACTTTGCTGATTATTGAAACAGAAGCTGAATTTACAAGTTTTGCTTACGAAATAACATACGATTTTTACCGCGAGAAAAATGAAATATCGGTTGTCCTTTTGGGGTTAAAACCAAAAACAAATACAGTCCCGGGAGTTATGCCCGCTTCCGCAGAAATTGTTATTGAAGAGACCGTGGGGGATTTTACCCTTAATATTATTAAGCAGGACGGCTGTATAAATACAATGGATTTTAATCTGAACATTTACAACAAAGAAATATCGATTAAAAAAGTATTTCTCCCCGAAAAAGAAAACAACCGCAAATTCTGCGAATTTTTTGTAAAACCCGAATTGTTCGAGTTCAATTCCAATGAATAAAATTATCGGGAGAAAGCCGGTACTTGAAGCATTAAACTCGGACGTTGAAATTGAAATTATCTACTTTGCCCGCGGGTTGCAAGGCGATGTGGTTCAGCGCATAAAAAATATTGCAAAAAGCAAATCAATTAAAACCAGCGAAATCCCCGCGGAAAAATTAAATACAATTGCCGGCAATGCAAATCATCAGGGTATTGCAGCGCTTGCTTCAGAAACGAAATATTTCGAACTTGATGAACTAATAACCGCGAGCAAAAATTCGAAATACCCGCTTATACTGCTTCTCGATTCAATTCAGGACCCGCATAACATAGGGGCAATATTGCGTACTGCTGAATGCGCGGGTGTTGACGGAATTGTTACAACCGTTCACAATTCCGCCTCGTTTACCGATACAGTTCAAAAAGTGAGCGCGGGAGCTTTATCCCTGGTAAAAATATGCAAAGTAAATAATCTGGTAAACGCCATCGAAGAATTGAAAAAGAGCGGATTTTGGGTTGTCGGCTCGTCGCTGGAAAAAAGCCGGGATTACGATACCGTTGATTATAAAATGCCGGTTGCTTTGGTGCTGGGCAATGAGGAAAAAGGAATCCGCAGGTTAGTTGCAGACAAGTGCGATTTTATTGTGAAAATCCCGATGACCGGCAGACTCCAATCTCTGAATGTTTCGGTAGCCTCAGGAATATTACTTTTTGAAATTTTACGGCAGAGGAAAGGGGAGTAAAAGTCATTTTCCCGGAATTCGCCGGAGGTGGCAACTTAAGATTGAAAACCGTTAAAACGGTATGGTGTGCCTAGCTTGTTGTTCCCAGCGATAAATCGCCGGGTTAACGAAATAAACCAAAGGTTTTTACAGGTTTAAAATCGTTCCAATTTTAATACAGCTTTTTTGCTTCGCGCAATTAATAGTTTTCCTAAAAACCTAAACTTCTGAATTCCTGATAACCTGAGAAGTTGTGCGAATTGAACCATCTTTTTTGTATATTAGCAGAAACAAAACGGATTTTATATGCTTACAGATTCAGATTATCAACATATAAAAGAATTAAAATCTATTTTGAAAAGTAAATACGGAAGCCTTATCCCAAAGATTCTTTGCTATGGTTCAAGGGTAAGTACCCAAAATCAAAATACAGATTTTGATATTGCCATAATAACCGCGCGAAAACTTAAGTGGGAGGAAGAAGACGAAATTTCAGATGTACTTTTTTATTACGGGCTGCAGAATGATATTCTGTTTGATGAAAAGTATTTTTCGGAAGAAGAGTTTACTGAAATTTACAGCTCTATGCCTTTTATTTCAGAAATTAAAGAATATGGAATTGCAATTTAATTATGAAAGAGGCGTTAAGAGATATAGTTGCTTATCGGATTAAAACTTCGCGCGAAACGCTGAATGAAATTGAAATTCATTTGCAAAACGGATTTTTAGCGACTGCAATGAACAGGTTATATTATTCGGGCTTTTATATTATAAGCGCATTAGCATTATTGGATAACTTTCCGACTTCAAAGCATAAACAACTGATTGGATGGTTTAATAAAGAGTACCTGAAAACAGGGAAAATAAATCCGGAAAAAGGGAAAATACTGCGTAAAGCTTACGAAAGAAGACAATCTTCGGATTACCACGATTTTGTTACACTTACAAAAAGTCAAATTGAAGAATACTATTCGAAAATGAAAGATTTTGTAAACGTTGTTGAAGAAGTAATTCAAGAAAAATTAAATAATGAATCTGCTTAAGCTTTTTAAAGAACAATTACAGCCATCGCATCAAACCTTTTATCCCGTCTTTCATTTTTCTCGTAAATCCAAGGCAATAATGATGATATTTTTGCAAAAATCCAAGGCAATTGGCGAGAAAAGTAAATTCATCTTTAAAAATAATTAACAATTTCCCTAAGCTGAATAGCCCCGTTTCCAAATGAAACCAAGGGACTTTCAAATTAATAAATGCACTTGTTGAACACTTCATATGTACTTACAGATTACATAAATGTAGTTACAAATTAAATATATGCCCTTATAGAATACTCCATATGTACTTACAAAATACAAAAATGAAGTCACAAATAGTTAATATGTACTTGCAAATTACATAAATGCAGTTACAAATAGTAAATATGTAGTTACAAATTGAATATATACCCTTACTGAATATCTCATATATACTTACAAATCAAATAAATGCTGTTTCAAATTGAATAAATATTGTTTTAAATAGAATAAATGTTATAAAAAATGCGAAT
Organism: uncultured Melioribacteraceae bacterium; assembly: GCA_964437215.1. Classification (GTDB taxonomy): domain Bacteria; phylum Bacteroidota; class Ignavibacteria; order Ignavibacteriales; family Melioribacteraceae; genus JAAYAN01. The sequence continues at coordinate 47,208 of CAYTFZ010000011.1, forward strand.
TTACCCCCAAAACAGGCTTTTTATATTTTCCGCGGCAGGGAGTTAAATTACCAACCTGAAATGAGTAACTGCAATTAAAAATTAAGAATCTCACGATAAAGCGGGACACGCAGAATTGCCTGCTGTGTACTTTTAGTGAATTTTATTGTATTTTCAGATGAAAATTTTTAATATGTTTTATGAAAAATATTAAAATGAGTGAAACAACAAAACTGTTTACAATAATAGAAGCATTTGGCAGCCGGGAATTGTTTGATAAAACAATTAAAGAATTAGAAAACGAACTTTATAAAGCAGTATAAATTTTTGGGACTATCAGGGACTGCAGCGACTAAGTCCCAGAAGTCACTAAAGTCATAGGTGATCAATGGAAGAGAAAGACAAAAGCACCGAACGATTTATACCAAAACACGGAGGCTAC
>CAYTFZ010000012.1:0-35568 GCA_964437215.1 uncultured Melioribacteraceae bacterium
CGCAAAAATGTCTAAATCCCGCGGAAATGTAGTAAATCCCGATGGATTTATTAAAGAATACGGCACCGACGTTTTCAGAATGTACCTTATGTTTATGGGTCCTTACGAGTTAGGCGGCGACTGGAGCGATAAGGGAATTGTTGGAGTGGACAGATTTGTTCAGCGTACTTATTCGCTTTTTGAAGGAGCAAAAGACATTCTAAAATTATCAGCTCCGGCAGCAAAATATGCTGTTTCCGAAATGAATGATGCTGAAAAAAGCGTTTATCGAAAGGTAAACCAGACTGTTGCAAAGTTTGCAGGCGAAGTAGAAAATTTCCGGTTTAACACTGCGGTAGCTTTCCTTATGGAACTTGTTAACGAATTATCTAAAAATATATCCGGCTGCCGCAAAGAAATAGCAGCTTATGTTTTCGAAAGATTTGCAGTAATGCTTGGTCCGCTTGCGCCTCATCTTGCCGAGGAATGCTGGAATATTTTAGGAAACGAGACCATGCTTTTTGAAAAACCGGTATGGTTTGAAGCTGACCCGGATGCGTTAACTGTTGACGAAGTTACTATAGCTGTGCAGGTTAACGGTAAACTTCGGGCTACTGTTGTTGTGCCTGTAAACAATTCACAAAACGATGTTAAAACTGTTGTTTTTTCTGATAAAAAGGTTTTGGTGCATACCGAAGGAAAGCAGATTGTTAAAGAAATTTATGTTCCAAATAAAATTTATAATATTGTAGTAAAATAGAACACACAAAATCTTACTCATACTCTTAATCTAACTCTTTATATGATTAAGAGTTGAAATAAAATTAAGATTATGATTAAGAATAAGATCAAGAAAAAGAGATAAATATATGTTAGATTTAAAATTTATACGCGAAAATCCTGACGCGGTAAAAAAAGGAATTGAAAGCAAAAACGAAAAAAACAGAGTTGACGAAATTATTGCTCTTGATTCGGAAAGAAGAAGCATAATAACAAAGGTTGAAGATTTAAAAGCCCGCAAAAATTCTGTTTCGCAGGAAGTGGGTAAACTTAAAAAAGCCGGACAAAATGCCGATGCAATAATTGCCGAAATGAAACAGCTTGGCGATGATATTAAGATACTCGACGATAAACTTGCCGAAATTGACAGTTCGTTAAATGATATTTTAATGTGGATACCAAATCTTCCGCACGAAAGTGTTCCTTTTGGAAAAAGCAGCGCCGATAACGTAGAAGCACGCAATTGGTATCCTTCCGGTTACGAAAAATTGAACTTCACTCCGCAGGATCATCTTGCCTTAGGAACAAAATTAAACATTCTCGATTTTGAACGCGGCGCTAAAATAACCGGCTCAGGTTTTCCTGTATACAAAGGAAAGGGCGCAACCCTTGAACGTGCGCTTATAAATTATATGCTCGATCTTCATATTAATAAACATGGATATACAGAAATTTTCCCGCCGTTTATGGTTAATGCCGATTCGATGCGCGGAACAGGACAGCTTCCGAAAATGGCAGACGATATGTACACGATTGAACGTGACGGACTTTATCCAATACCCACAGCCGAAGTGCCTATTACAAATCTTCACCGGAACGAAATTTTTGATGAAGACCAGCTCCCTGTAAATTACGTCGGCTATTCAGCTTGTTTCCGCAGGGAAGCAGGTTCCTACGGTAAAGACTCAAAAGGTTTTTTGCGTGTGCATCAGTTTAATAAAGTTGAAATGGTAAAATTTGTTAAGCCCGAAAATTCGCTTGCCGAATTAGAAAATCTTGTTTCGAATGCTACAGAAATACTCGAAAATCTTAAAATTCCTTACAGAGTTTTAGCTCTTTGTACCGGCGATCTCAGCTTTGCCGCTGCAAAATGTTACGATCTCGAAACTTGGTCGCCTGCCGAAAACAAATGGCTCGAAGCTTCTTCCTGCAGCACATTCTGGAATTTTCAGGCGCGGAGAGCAAATATTCGTTTCCGCAAAAAAGACGATAAAAAACTTGAATTTGTGCACACTCTTAACGGTTCGGGACTTGCAACAAGCCGTCTGATGGTTTCCATATTGGAAAATTATCAAACTTCCGATGGTCATATAGTTGTTCCGGAAGTTTTAAGAAAATACACAGGTTTTGAACTGATTTAATTTTAATTGAGTTATCGGATATAGTTCCGGCTCACTTATAAAATATTTTACAGAAAGGAAATATGGGCAGTTTAAAGCATCTCAAAAAGTATTTTGCCCGTTATAAAAAGTCGCTTGCTGCCGGCATTTTATTTATTCTTATTTCAAATGCCGGGCAGGTTGCAATTCCGCTGCTGCTTAAAGACAGTATAAATCTTTTGATGCAAGAAGTTAATTATGAACTACTTGCAAGATATGCTTATATTATTATCGGCGTGGCAATTGTAAGCGGATTTTTCCGGTTTCTTATCAGGCAGACAATTATTGTTGTTTCCCGCGAAATTGAATTCGATTTAAGGCAGGATTTCTGGGCGCATTTGCAAAAACTTTCGCTAAGGTATTTCCAAAATAATTCTACCGGAAATTTAATGGCGCACGCAACTAACGACATTAGCGCGGTACGGATGTTTATTGGTCCGGCAATAATGTATTCAATTGATACAAGCACTAAATTTGTTCTTATAATTATTATTATGCTGAGCATAAATCCTTTGCTTACGGTGTATTCTCTTCTTCCGCTGCCGTTTCTTTCGTATGCCATTTACCGGCTAAGCAAAAAAATTCATAAAATGTACACGCAGATTCAGGAAAAATTTTCGGAATTAACAACACGCGCGCAGGAAAGTTTTGCTGGAATTCGTGTTATTAAATCATACGTCCGCAGCAGCAACGAAATTAAAGATTTTACTGTATTAAGCAACGAATATTTGAATAAAAATATGAACAAGGTAAGAATTCAGGCTTTGTTTCATCCGGTGCTTTTTTTTATAACCGGAATTTCGGGTATTGTTGTTATTTGGCTTGGCGGCGGAATGATAATTAATGGCGAAATGACTTTAGGAGAAATTTCTGCTTTTATTGCGTATTTGGGAATGCTGATATGGCCTGTAATTGCTTTCGGCTGGGTTGCAAATATTATTCAGCAGGCAGATGCAAGTATGCGCCGTCTTAAAAATATTCTCGATGAGAAATATGAAATAACAGATCCGGTAAATCCGGAGATAACAGATTTATCGGGTGAAATTGAATTTAGAAACGTTACTTTCAGCTATAGTCCCGGTCTGCCCGATGTACTGAAAAGCGTAAGCCTTAAAATTAACAAAGGAGAAACCGTTGCTATTATCGGTAAAACCGGCGTCGGAAAAACCTCGTTTGTTAATCTAATTCCCAGAATGTATGATGCAACCTCCGGTGAAATACTTATTGACGGCGTAAATGTTAAAAATATGCCGTTAAATCATCTCCGGAAAGCAATAGGATACGTCCCTCAGGAGACTTTCCTGTTTTCGGATACTCTTAAAAACAATATTCTTTATGGAATTAAAGATGCTGATGAATCGCTCTTAAATAAAGTTTCGGACATTTCACAGCTTTCAAAAGATGTTGAATTGTTTCCTAAAAAATACGAAACAATACTCGGCGAAAAAGGCATTACTCTTTCGGGAGGACAAAAACAAAGAACCTGCCTTGCCCGCGCTTTAGCAGTGGATCCAAAAATACTGATTCTTGATGATTCCTTTTCGGCTGTGGATACTCATACCGAGGAGGAAATTCTTAAAAGACTGAAAGAGTATATGACAAACCGGACAAGCATAATAATCAGCCACCGGATTTCCACAGTAAAAGAAGCCGACAGAATTTACGTGTTAGATGAAGGAATTATTAAAGAGCAGGGTACACACAGCGAACTTGTTGAACTGAAAGGAATTTATGCAGACATCAATTATAAACAAATGCTTGAAGAAGAGTTGAAAACTATATGAGAGGCGGCGGAGCAGCAAATAGCGGAAAAGGCGATAACACGCCGTTAGATAAAGACGATGAGGTATTAGGCAAGGCTTACGATGCCAGATTAATGAAACGTCTTTTGGGATATGTTAAGCCATATCGTAAATATGTTGTGCTGGCTATATTTTTAAATGTACTGGTTGCAGGCTTCGGACCATTGCGGCCTTATCTTACAAAAATTGCTATTGACGATAAAATTACAAACGGCGATTATCACGGACTTCTGCTTATTTCAGTTCTGCTTTTGCTCTCCTTGATATTTCAATCGGTTATCCAGTATTATCTTACTTTTTACACCGAATATATGGGGCAAAAAATAATTTACGATTTAAGAATAAAAATTTTTTCCCATGTTCAGCGGCTTTCTTTGAAATATTTCGATAAAACTCCCAACGGAAGAATTGTAACGCGCGTTACAAACGATGTTGAAGCGTTGAACGAGCTTTTTTCTTCGGGAATTGTAATGGTTTTCAGCGATGTATTTATAATAGTTTGGATTTTTGCTTTTATGTTTACAATGTCGTGGGATCTTTCGCTGGTAACTTTATCTGTTCTTCCTCTTCTTGTCTATGCAACATTTCTTTTCCGTAAAAAAGTGCGCGAATCGTACCGCGACGTAAGGCTGCATCTTGCACGGCTTAACACTTATATGCAGGAACACATTACCGGAATGAGCATTGTGCAGCTATTTGCAAAAGACAAAGACGAACTCCGCAAATTTTCGGAAATTAATGCCGATCATAAAAAAAGCAATATCGTATCAATTTTTTACCACGCAGTGTTTTTTCCTGTTGTTGAATTTTTAAGTTCGCTTGCAATTTCTCTTATTATATGGTATGGCGGCGGAAATGTTATTCAGGGTTTGATGACGGTTGGGGTACTTTTTGCATTTATTCAGTATGTGGAAATGTTTTTCCGGCCGATACGCGATCTTGCTGAAAAGTATAATATAATGCAGACAGCAATGGCGTCTTCCGAAAGAATTTTTAAATTACTGGATAATAATACAATTATTCCTAATCCCGAAAATCCTGTAAGTCTGCAAAATATTAAAGGCGAAATTGAATTTAAAAATGTATATCACGCTTATAATCCAGGCGAATATGTTCTTAAAGATGTGTCATTTAAAATAAATCCCGGTGAAACTGTTGCAATTGTAGGTGCCACCGGAGCAGGAAAAACTACTCTTATAAATATTCTTACACGGTTTTACGATATTGAAAAGGGCAGTATAACAATAGACGGGACTGATATTCGGAATATAAATATTGATGAATTACGCCGCCGGGTTTCAATTGTTCTGCAGGATGTTTTCTTGTTTTCGGGCACAATTAAATCGAACATAAGCCTTAATTCTTCTGAAATAACTGATGAAATGGCAATTGAAGCTTCGAAGATTGTCGGAGCGCATAATTTTATTTCGGAACTTCCGGGTATGTACGAAGAAGAAGTAAAAGAAAAGGGCGCAACTTTAAGCGTGGGGCAAAAACAGCTTATTTCGTTTGCCCGTGCAATGGCTTATAACCCCAGCATTTTAATTCTTGATGAAGCAACATCGAGCGTTGATACCGAAACTGAAATTCTTATCCAGAAAGCGATTGAAAAACTGCTTGTAAACAGAACTTCAATTGTAATTGCCCACAGACTTTCCACTATACAGAATGCCGATAAAATTATTGTAATGCATAAAGGCGAATTGCGCGAAATGGGAACCCATCAGGAGCTGCTTTCTAAAAAGGGAATTTACTACAAACTTTATCAGCTTCAGTATAAAGATCAGGAAATAAAAACTTCCTAAAAATTTAGAAGCCCGGCAGCTGCCGGGCAAACAATAATTTTTAATTATTCATTCTTCATTACTTCATCAGTATCAGCTTCTTCACCGAAGAAAAGTCACCTGCCTGCAATTTGTACAGATAAACTCCTGAAGCAAGTTTTGAAGCATCGAACTTTACTTCGTAATTTCCTGCTGGCTGTTGCTGGTTTACAATGGTTGCTACTTCCTGACCGAGAAGGTTGAAAATTTTGAGTGTAACAAACCCACCCCTAACCCCTCCCGAGAGGGGACTTTCAGAAATTGAGTATTTAATTGTAGTTACCGGGTTAAAAGGATTCGGGTAGTTTTGAGAAAGTGAAAATTCTGTTGGAACTGAAGATGCAGCTTCAACGGTAATTTCATTTGAATATGTGAATGAACCGTCGAGATCGATTTGTTTCAAACGATAGCTTCGACTCCGCTCAGCTACCGGAGTGTTATCTATAAACGAATATTCTTTTGGAGCATTTGAATTCCCTGCTCCTTCAATAAAACCAATTGTTTCCCACTTTGCGCTTTGCTCTATGCCCTTTGCTTGTTTTTGTACCTCAAATCCATAATTATTAATCTCAGTTATGGTTTGCCAAAAAAGTTCAACATTTTGCCCGTTTAAACTTCCTCGGAAAAGATTTAATTCAACCGGTGTCGGGTTTTCATTTGCACTTACTCTGATATCATCCAAAGCAAATTCATCCATTGAACCGCTTCCGGCAATTTCATTTCCTTTCCAGCGTAAATATATCATAGCATTTGGCGCAATGTTAACCGGGATGCTTATTGCCCTGTCAGTTCGTACCCAGACTGGAGCCGGGTCGGCTTCCAAAGGAGAAGTAAAATCTAAAGCCGGCATAGGACTAAAGTCGCTTCCATCTGATGAATATTCGAAATTAAATGAATTTGATTTTCCCTGATCGTTTAAACACCATATTTCGTATTCGATGTTAATTGTATTTATTATGCCGCCGGTGCTATTAATCAGTCTTAAAGTAATAGAACCGGGCGTAAAGTCGGTACCTACAGGTTGGATTCCCAAAGCATGATTATCAGTATCAACAATAAAAGAATAAATTCCTCCGGGAGTAACTCCGCCTGGTTTTAATCCTCTGGCAAAATCACCTGTAGTTAAAGAATAACCATAATTAAGCGTACTGTCGGAAAGACCTATAATTTCCCAGTAATCAGAATCGAGCTGTCCTGCAAGAGGTTCCGGTGCGAATCCAGAACCGTTAAAGTCATCGAATGTGATGTGAGCAAAACCTGTTGCCGGTATTTGTACTTGAGAGAAGATGCAGACAGAAAACAACAGGAGAAAGAATGTTGAAAAACACTTCATTTTACCTCCGTATTTTATGTTATATATTAAATGTTCAGTTTGTCTGAACTTTCAAATATACCACTCCCTATTAACAACTTTTCAGCTTAATCCTCATTACGGCTTCTTTATTTTCTATGCCAAGAAATTTTATAACCGCATTGCGGATTTTCGCTCGTTTTTCTTTGCTTACGACGCTCCCGAAAAATGAACGCCTGCCCTTAATAATTGAATCCGAATTATAAGCAAAAAAACTGTATGGCAAAGTTACTAAAATAATTTTAATATCTAAAATAAAAGATTTTGATTGATCGTAAAGATTATCGTAAAGCAGTAAATCGTAAATGCCGTTTTCGCGCTTTCCCAAAAGCTGCCACAAGCCTGTTAATCCGGGTTTGCAGTTCAATTCATTTCTTAAATTATAAAGAATATTGAAATCGCGTTTCATAATTTCGAGGTCGTCTTTCATCAACGGACGCGGTCCTACAAAAGCCATTTCTCCTTTTGCAATATTTATCAGCTGCGGAAGTTCATCAAAACCGGTTCTTCTTAACAGAGACGAAAATCTGTTTACGCCGCTTGAAAGCTCGTCTTTGTAAAAAATATCATTATTTTTTCTCCGGTTTCGTGTGAATTCGTTTTTAAGGGTTTTAAACTTGATTATCTTTATTTTTCCTTTAATTAAAGTAAGTCCCCTTTCCTGAATAAAAAACGGATTTTCGCGAAGAATAATGAAAAGAATAAAAGCTATTAATGAGGTAAACGGAAGCAAAACTGCAAATAATACAGCAGCCGTTATCTGCCGGAAAATATTTCTAAAAAAAGTATTCAAAAAGAATTCCTTAAAATAGAAGAGACCAAAGTATATAGTCGAGTATCAGAATCATAGCCGAAGAAAGTACGAACGAGCGTATTGTAGAAAGTCCGACGCCTTCAGCGCCTCCTTCGGTTGCAAATCCGATATGGCATCCTAAGAGTGACGTCATTCCCCCGAAAACAATTCCTTTTATCAAACCGAAGAAAAAATCCTGCAAAAAGAAAAATCGTTTAACTGAATCGAAAAAAACCTGAAAAGACACACCAAGAAAATAATTCGAAATAAGATAAGCACCAAAAACTGCTATTACATTTGCAAAAACAATAAGTACCGGCATCATAAATACGGCAGCATAAAAACGGGGAGCAGCAAGGTAGCGTATCGGGCTTATTCCCATTGTTTCCAGTGCATCAATCTGTTCTGTTACTTTCATCGAACCGAGTTCGGCGGCAATAGATGCCCCAACTCTTCCAGCAATTACAATAGCAGTAAGCACAGGTCCAAGTTCAGTTATAATAGCCCGGCTTGTAGCAGTACCCAAAAATGAAAGCGGGGCAATACCTTCAAGCTGGTAAGCGGCCTGCCAGGCAGCCACCGCACCTGTAAAAACGGCAATTACAATCACCAAAGGCAGCGAGTTTACACCAATGTGTTCCATTTGGAAAAATAATAAAGCTCTGTCCTTAATAAGTCTGGATGAATATTTTAAAATGTCCAGAAACAATAAAGTTATCTGCCCTATTTCCTCAAGGAAATTCAAAGTTTTTCTTCCGAGTTTTTCTAATAAATTATTCATCTTTTTTTATTTAAGGAAAGAATTAATAATTATTGCCGAAAAATATATGAATAAATTCTGCAATTTTGAAGTTATGGATCAAACTTTTATTTAAAAAGTCAGTCTTTATTGTGGAACTTAAGTAAATATTAGTTTAAATTACTGAAAATTATAGTTAAAAAAATATGGAATTTTTATGATTACAATTAATTACAAAACAGTTGAGCGGGAAGACCCAGTTAAACTTCCCGAAAATCTTTTATTCGGAAGAATGTTTACCGATCATATGTTTGATGTAACTTACGAAAAAGGTAAAGGCTGGATTAATCCGGAAATTAAGAAAAATGAGGAAATGAGTATCAGTCCCGCAGCTATGGTATTTCATTACGGGCAGGCTATTTTTGAAGGATTAAAAGCGTATTTATGGGATGATGGAAGAATAGCATTATTTCGTGCTGATCAGAATATTGAAAGATTCAACAGAAGTGCAAAAAGATTATGCATGCCCGAAATTGATCCGGAACTGATGTTGGAAGCTATTAAAGCAGTTGTAAAAACCGACAAAGATTGGATACCTAAAAAGCCGGGATATTCTCTTTACATTCGTCCTTTTATGGTTGCTACAGATCCATATATCGGAGTAAGACCATCGGAGATATATAAAATGATGATTATTCTAAGTCCGGTAGGTCCTTATTATCCTCAGGGATTTAAACCTGTTCCAATATTGGTAACCGAAAAATTTGCACGTGCGGTAAAAAAAGGAATAGGCGAATGCAAGGCAGCCGCAAACTATGCCGCTTCGCTTATGGGACAGGTTGAAGCATATAAAGAAGGATATACGCAGGTTTTATGGCTCGATGCAATTGAACAGAAATATATTGAAGAAGTAGGGACTATGAACATTTTCATACAATTTAAAGATGAAGTAGCAACCCCCCGTTTATCAGGGTCAATTCTGCCAGGAGTAACACGTTCTTCAGTTATCCGGATTTTAAAAGATTGGGATTACAATGTTACCGAAAGAGATATAAGCATTATGGAAATAATTGAGCGGTATAAAAAAGGAGAAGTTGTAGAAATCTTTGGAACAGGAACTGCTGCTGTTATTTCTTCGGTAAGTAGATTAAAATATACCGATTTCGAAATGAAGTTCAGCGATGAAGAAGCAGGAGAACTGGGAACAAAACTATATAACGAAATCAGCGGAATTCAAAACGGGAAAATAGAAGACCGCTATAAATGGATAACATTTATTGATTAAAAAATAAATTATTAAGGGAAGCACAAAACTTCCCTTTTTTTACCATTCTTAAAATAATAATAAAACCTCTTGACAAGTGTACAGACGTTTACTATATTTGTAGTGAACATTGGAACACTATATGCATAATAATCTTACAGAAAGACAAAAAGATATTCTTGATTTTATCGAAAATACTATATACGATAAAGGATATGCTCCAACTTACAGAGAAATCGGGCAGCACTTCGGAATAGCTTCAACATTCGGTGTAAAGAGACATTTAGATGCATTAGTAAAAAAAGGATATGTTCTTTACGAAGAAAATTCAAGCCGCACGCTTACTTTAACAAGAAATAAAGAAACATCAAATTCCGAACAGTTAACAATTCAAATTCCCGTTGTTGGAAGAGTGGCTGCCGGATACCCTATTTTTTCAGAAGAAAATATAGAGGATACTCTTACTGTTGATAAAAATATTACAAAGTATAACAGTAAATGTTTTGCGCTTAAAGTTAAAGGCGACAGTATGATAAATGCCGGAATTCTTGAGAATGATATGGTAATAATTTTGCAGCAGCCAACAGCTAATTCCGGTGAAATTGTTGTTGCTTTGTTAAATGAAGAATCGACGCTTAAAAGATTTATTAAGGAAGGTAACAGCGCATACTTGAAACCAGAAAATATCAGCTACCCTTTAATTCCAGTTACAGGAAGAGAGGATTTTTCGATTGTAGGCAAAGTTATAGGTTTAATAAGAAAATATAATTAAGGAATATAAAAATGAAATCTGTAATATTTCAGAAAGCTATAAAAAACAGAAATAAAATAAGAATGCTTTATAAATTAAATGAAATTGTTGTTGAACCTTACTATGTAACAATGAACAGAAATGGCAAAAAAGTTGTATACGGAAGAATATGTAATTCTAATAAAGTAGAAATGCTTGAATTCGACAAAATACTTAATATCAAAATGCTGGAAAAATTGAAATTCTATCCGTTAATTCCGATAATTTCTCAATATAACTGACTTGAAGGAGGACTTTATGGAAAGCATAAATAAACAAGAAAGAGTTGATGAGCTTATTCAGCAATTTTGGAAACTTGGTTATCTAACCGTAAGCCGTAAATATGGGACTTACCTGCCAGAACCTCCTAAAATGGGACATTACGATATAGATGCTCTGGGGAAAATTAAGAACCAATATGCAATAGGTATTTCGCTTACATCGGAAGAAATTCATAGTGAAAACATCGGAGATAAATTGCTATATTTAGCAACGCGGCATACAAAAAATACAAACAGAAGCGTTCAACTGTTTATTACTGTTCCTAAAAAAGATTCTTATAAAGTAAAAGACCTCGTGTCAGGATTTGAAGAAGAAATTAAAAGGAATATCAAGGTTGTTATTGTTGATACCGAAGGGATAAATTAGAAGATATTATGTTTTTTTGATGTTCAGGAAACTTTTTAACGGAGATTTAGTATAACGCCTGCACTTAATATACCTTGACATTTAAGGTACGCAGCTTTATTTTCGAAAGTTAAATTAATTTTTTTCTGGACAGGTTTTTATTGGCAAAGTCTTCAAATATTTTGTTAAAAGAAAAGCTCATAAGCGATATTAAAGCAAACGGGCAGGTTCCTAACCATGTTGCAATTATAATGGACGGGAATGGAAGATGGGCAAAAAAAAGAAACCTGCCAAGAGTTGCCGGTCATAAAAAAGGTGTTGAAACTGTAAGAGAAATAGTTAAAACCTGCGTTGAAGTGGGGGTGAATTACCTTACAATTTACACATTTTCTACTGAAAACTGGAAACGTCCCAAAGATGAAGTTTCTACCCTTATGCGGCTGATTGTTAAAAGTCTGCAGAACGAAACAGATGAACTTCACTCTAACGGAGTAAAATTAACAGCAACCGGAGATATAAACTCGTTACCCTTTATTGTTCAAAAGGAATTACGGGATGCATTTATAAAAACACAAGATAACAGCAAATTAGTATTAAATCTTGCCTTAAGTTACAGCGGCCGTTGGGAAATTGTTGAAGCGGTAAAGAAAATTGCCGGGAAAATCAGCAATAAAGAATTATTACCCGAAGATATTTGCGAAAATATTATTTCGGAAAATCTTTTAACTAATAATATTCCCGATCCCGATCTTTTAATAAGAAGCGGCGGCGAATTCCGTGTAAGTAATTTTTTATTATGGCAGATTGCATATTCGGAATTATATTTTACCGAAACACTTTGGCCGGATTTTAAAGCTGTGAATTTCTTGGAAGCTATTAACGATTATCAAAGCAGAGAGAGACGATTTGGACTTGTCAGCGAGCAAATATCAAAAAAAAATGAAAGAAAAAGAGAGAAAAACACTGTTAAGGTTTAGTCTGTTTTTTTTAATACTGTTATCCATTTCAAGTTATGCACAAAATAACCGTGCAAATTATAAAATACTGGGTATAACTGTTGAAGGCAATAAAACTGCTGATGCAGCAATAATAATTGCAAACAGCGGTCTGAAAAATGGTGATGAAATTGAAATACCTGGTGACCAGACAAACAATGCTATAAGTAAATTATGGAAACTGAATATTTTTTCGGATGTTCAGATAATTGCTGATAAAATAATCGGCGACGGTATATTTCTTCTTATTAAAGTAGAAGAATATCCCCGGCTTGAAGATGTTGTTTTAGAGGGCAACGACGAGTTGGATGAAGATGATATAATGAAAGAAGTAAATATAGTTAAAGGACAGATTCTTAAAACTTTTGAAATTTATAAGATTAAAAGCCGTCTTAAAAAAGCATACGACAAAGAAGGTTATTTGAATGCAAAGATTGATCATAAATTTTACAGTTTTGTAAAAGCCGATACAACTGATGACGATGAAATTATGGTTACTTGGCGAAATAATAATGATTTTTCCGATGAATATGAAAAGGAATACGAAATAGATCCTAATTCAAAGAGTAATATCGTAACAAAAATGAAAGATCGTGTTCTGCTTAAGTTAATTTTTGAAGAAGGCGACGAAGTTGTTGTTAGGAATATTTACTTTGCAGGAAATTCAGCATTCGATAATTCAGATTTAAAAGGTGAATTGCAAGAAACAACCGAAGCAAGATGGTGGCGTTTTTGGTCAAGTTCGAATTTAAACTTAGAAGATTTGAAAAAAGATAAAGAATCTATTACAAATTTTTACCGGAAAAACGGTTACCGCGATTTTGAAATTGTAAAAGATTCACTGGAATATTCCAAAGACAAATCGGATGTAAATCTTTATTTTAATGTTTATGAAGGTCCTCAATACAAATTACGGAATATTGATTGGGTTGGGAATACAGTATATCCTGATACAGTTTTAAATCAGCAGCTTAATTTTTCGAAAGGCGATGTTTACGATTATGAAAAATTTTCGCAGAATCTCCGCGGTAACGAAGCTCAGACGGATGTTTCTTCATTGTATTATGATACCGGATACTTAACCTTTTCATTAACTCCGAAAGAAATGCGTGTTGGCAAGGATTCGATTGATGTTGAAATCAGAATAAATGAAAACAATAGGTTTAAAATAGGAAAAGTTGATATTACCGGGAATGATAAAACTAAAGATAAAGTAATAAGAAGAGAGCTTTATTCTATCCCGGGAGATTATTTCAGCAGAAGTTATATTTTCCGCAGTCTCCAGCAGCTAGCAAATCTGCAGTTTTTTAATGTTGAAAAATTATATAAAGAAGGTGTGGATTATAAGCCGGTAAACGACAGTACAGTTGGATTGGTATATAAAGTTGAAGAAAAATCGAGCGATTATCTTAATGCATCTGTAGGTTACAGCGGAGCTTTCGGTTTCAGCGGAGCGATAGGCGTAACATTGACTAATTTTTCAATTTCAGAACCGTTTTCGCTTGGAGGAGGGCAGATACTTAATTTTAACTGGCAATTCGGGGTAGGAAATTATTACCGTACTTTCAGCTTAGGTTTTACCGAACCTTGGTTTAACGATACTCCAACCATGGTTGGTTTTGATCTCTTTGATACAAGACAAAATTATATTTATTCAATGCATCAGGCTGGAATTACATTAAAAGTTGGAAGACGTTTAACCTGGCCGGATGATTATTTTTCGATACAAGGAAAATTGGGATTTCAATATAATGATGTTCAAGATGGTCAGGGTTATTATTATGAGGGAATTTCAAGACAGTTTACTCTTGGTGCAACTATAAGCAGAATTGATATTGATAATCCGGTTTTCCCTTCAAAAGGATCTAAAGTCGCGTTATCGGCAGAACTTTCGGGCGGACCTTTTTTGCCAGGAAATGTTGATTATTATAAGTTAGATTTTTCTGCAGAATGGTATAAACCATTATTTAAAACAAATCGTGTAGTTTTTTACGCAAGTACAAATTTGGGATATATGGATGAATTAAAAAGCGGAACACCAATTGAGCCTTTTGAATTTTATTATATGGGCGGTAACGGTATGGTTATTTCTACAACACCGTTAAGAGGTTACGAGGACAGGACAGTTGGACCGATAAATCCATATTCAGATGATGCTCTCGGATCAAGAGTAATGACAAAATATACATCCGAATTAAGGGTGGCTTTAGCTTTAGAGCCAATTCCAATTTATATATTGGCATTTGCAGAAGCCGGCAATACATTTTTGAATCTAAAGGACACAGATCTTTTCAATTTGAAAAAGTCAGCAGGTTTTGGAGCAAGGTTATTAATTAACCCTGTAGGTTTGGTAGGGTTTGATTACGGTTATGGATTTGACAGGAAAAGTGTTGACGGGAACGATCCTTCGTGGATGTTCCATTTTCAATTTGGTAAAGGATTTTAACAATAATAAAAAACGAGGTAATTGTGAAAAAGACATTAGTATTTCTTTTCTTGATAGCAGCAACAACTTTAACGTTTGCTCAAACAGTACAGCAAAAAACCGGCTGGGTAAATTTCCAGTCGATTATGCAGCAATATCCTTTAGCAATAAAGGCACAGAGCGATCTTGATGTTTATGTTTCGAAAAAGACAAGAGAACTTGACAGTATGAAAGTTGCACTTCAAAACGATTATGCAAATTATCAGAAACAAGCTGCAACAATGACACCTGAAGCAAAAAAAACAATGGAACAGGATATTACTGCAAAAAGCCAAGCTTTGGAACAATATCAGCAGAAAATATTTGCTCAGCCAAATGGTGAAGTCTATATGAAAAATGAAGAACTCTTCACGCCTATTAAGGAAAAAATATTTGCAGCTATAGAAGCTATTGCAAAAGAAGAAGGAATGAAGTATGTTTTAGATAGAAGTACAGAAGCAATTGTAATTTATGCAGACACTGAATTTGATATAACTTATAAAGTGCTTGACAGATTGAACAGAAAGAAATAAAAATTAAAAGGCGTTTTAATGAAAAAGCTCATTTTTATATTATCATTTTTAATTGTACAGCCTGTTTTTGCACAGCTAAAAATAGGATACGTTGATTCAGATGCAATAATGAAACAACTTCCGGATGCCCAAGATGCACAGAAAAAGCTCGATCAATTGGTTCAGGAATGGCAGGAAGAGCTGAGTAAATTAGAAAAAGAATGGAAGCTTAAATATGATGATTATGAAAAAAGAAAACTTATAATGAGCGACCAGAAAAGAGCCTTGGTTGAAAGTGAGTTATATCAAATGGAAAAAGATATTGAAAAATTCAGACAAGATAAATTCGGTGTGAATGGAGAGCTTTTCCAGCAGCAGGAAGAATTAATGAAACCGGTGCAAAATAGAATCTTCAATGCTATAAAGCTTGTGGCAGATGATGAAGAATTGGATTTCGTTTTTGACCGAAGCGGGGATATTGTGTTTTTGTACGCAAAACCTGATTATGATATAACTAATAAAGTTCTTGAAAAATTGAAATGATTTTGAATGAAAATAAAAGCAAAAGAAGCCGCCGACTTAGTCGGCGGTACTATAATAGGCAATCAGGATGTAAGTTTTTCGCAGATTGCCAAAATTGAAACTGCCGGTCGCGATGACCTGACACTTCTTTACCTGCCTGCTTATATAAAGTATCTGGAAACAACAAAAGCCTCAATAGTAATAATTAAACCGGATATCGAAAGAACAAATAAAAATGCAACATATATTATTTGTGATAATCCTGGTAAGGCTATACAAACAATAATTTCGAAATACTTCAATCCCGAATTCAAACTATCCGGAATAGATAATTCTGCATTTATTCATCCTGAAGCAGAGGTGGATAGTTCCGCGGCTATCGGGAAAAATGTAATTATCTCGGCGGGATGTAAAATTGGAGCTCGAACAAAAATCTTCCACAATACAGTTATAATGGATAATTGCAAAATAGGTGATGATTGTCTGATCCATTCAAATGTTTCAATTCGCGAACATTGTGAAATGGGCAATAATGTAATTATTCATTGCAACACTGTTATTGGTTCCGACGGTTTTGGTTATAAAACAGACGAAAAAGGAATCTATAAAAAAGTACCCCAGATTGGTAATGTAATAATTGAGGATGATGTAGAACTCGGGTCGAATATGTCTGTTGATAGAGCCGCATTCGGTTCTACGATAATAAAAAAAGGGGCAAAAATTGATAATTTAGTGCAGATAGGGCACAATGTTGTAGTGGGTGAAAATACAGTTGTTTCCGGTCAGGCTGGAATTTCGGGAAGTACAAAAGTCGGGAACAACTGTATTTTAGCAGGACAAGTAGGGCTTGCCGGGCATATCGAAATTGGTGACGGCGTTATTATCGGTGCGCAATCAGGTACGGCAAAATCAATTGAAAAGCCTGGAATGTATTTCGGTTCTCCGGCAAAGGAGGCATCAACAGCATTCCGGATTGAAGCGCATATAAAAAATCTGCCGAAATACGCCGAACGTATTAAAAATCTTGAACAAAAAATAGCCGAATTAGAAAAAGAAAAATCAAAGGAAATATAATGTTAGAATCACAGAGAACGATAAAAAAATCAATATCGATGACCGGTTACGGACTTCACACAGGCACTTCTTGCAAGATGACATTTAAACCAGCACCCGAAAATTACGGAATTAAATTTATCCGTATCGACTTACCGGATAAACCGGAAATTCCGGCAAATGCAGATTTTGTTGTTGATATTTCGCGCGGAACAACTTTGGGAATCGGGGATATTAAAGTCCACACAGTTGAACACGTATTAGCTGCAATTGTTGGTTTGCAAATAGATAATATAGTAATTGAGCTTGAAGGAATTGAGCCGCCGATAGGCGACGGCAGCGCAATGCCTTATGTAGAAAAATTGTTAAAAGTAGGATTTGAAGAACAAGCTGCTCCTAAAGACTATTTGATAATTGATGAAACAATAATGCACCATAACGAAGAAGAACAGGTTGATATTGTTGCTCTTCCGTTAAACGATTACAGAATTACAGTTATGGTTGATTATCAAAATCCAGCTCTCGGAAGCCAGCATACAGGGTTGTTTAATCTGGAAAAAGAGTTTGTAAACGAATTTGCTCCGGCAAGAACCTTTTGTTTTTTAAGCGAAGTTGAAAAGCTTGCAGATGCCGGACTTATTAAAGGCGGCAGTTTTGATAATGCCGTTGTAATTATAGATCGTGATCTGGATGAAAAAGGAATTAAAAATCTACAGAAAAAACTGAAACTGAAAGAAGATATTTCTCTTGGAACGACCGGCTTTTTAAACAACAAATCATTGCGTTTCCGAAATGAGCCGGTACGTCATAAATTACTTGATCTTTTAGGTGACCTTGCATTAATCGGCACACCTATAAAAGCACAAATTTTAGCTGCTCGTCCAGGGCATAAAGCAAATGTTGAATTTGCAAAAAAAGTAAGAAAACTGTATCATCAGAAAAAAATTGAAAAAAAATATCAATTAGTTAAAAAAGAAGGAATTGTATTTGATCAAGAGGCAATTCAGCGAATACTGCCTCACAGATATCCATTTTTAATGGTTGATAAAATTATTGATTTGGAATTTGATAAAAAAGTTATAGGTATTAAAAGTGTTTCCGGAAACGAGCCTTTTTTTCAAGGTCACTTTCCCGGAAGACCTGTTATGCCGGGTGTTTTGATACTTGAAGCAATGGGACAAACAGGCGGCATTCTGCTTCTAAACTCACTTCCCGAGCCCGAAAAAAAACTTGTTATGTTTATGGGAATTAACAATGCTAAATTCCGTAAACCAGTTGTTCCGGGTGATCAGCTGGTTATAGAAGTTGAACAAGTAAGCGTTAAACGAAAAATAGTTATGATGTCTGCAAAAGCTTTTGTTGACGATAAACTTGTTGCAGAAGCGGATTTTGTAGCTGCAATAGTTGATAAAGAAATTTCTGAACAGGATAATAAATGATAAATATACATCCAACAGCAATTGTAAGCAAAAATGCAAAAATCGGGAAAAATGTTGAAATCGGACCGTTTTCAATAATTCACGATGACGTTGAAATCGGGGATGATTGCCAGATCAGTTCATCCGTTGTAATTTATAACGGGGCAAGAATTGGAAATAGAGTAAAAATATTTCAGGGAGCATCTGTATCTAACGTTCCTCAGGATTTAAAATTTAATAATTGCGAATCCTATTTTTACATTGGCGACGATACAGTTATTCGGGAATTTGTAACTCTTCACAGAGGTACCGAAGCGACAGGTTTTTCGAGAGTAGGAAAAAATTGTCTGTTAATGGCTTATGTGCATATTGCTCACGATTGTGTTGTAGGCGATAATTGTATTATTGCTAATGCTGTGCAGCTTGCCGGACACGTAACTTTAGAAGATTGGGTAATTGTTGGCGGTGTTACACCGGTGCATCAGTTCTGTAAAGTCGGTCAGCATTCAATGATAGGCGGCGGATTTAAAATTGCTACCGATATTCCTCCTTATGTTCTTGGCGGCGGTTATCCCTTAAGATTTGCCGGAGTTAATATTATCGGCTTAAAAAGGCGCGGATTTGCCACTGAAGATATTGAAACTATCAAGAAAATATACAGAATAATGTACAATTCAGGTTTAAACTTTTCGCAATCGCGCGAACGAATAAAGAATGAATATTCGGAAAATAAATACGGAAAAATAATTCTGGATTTTATCGGGAAAGGCGAAAGGAGTATGTTAAGAAGATGAAATGGAAGCTTATAAGATTTGATTCATATTCAGGACAGTATAATATGGATTATGATATCGATCTTGCTAAAAAATGTGCTTCAGAAACAGCCTATCTTCGTTTTTACAGATGGGAACCCTATTGCATTTCATTAGGAGCAAATCAAAAAGAAGAAGAGTTGGATTTAACAAAAATTAAGAACGATAAATTAGATTTTGTTAAAAGACCAACTGGCGGAAGAGCAATACTTCATGCAGAAGAGCTAACTTATTCGGTTATATTGCCAACTTCATCGGGTTTAGGTTCAAAAGAAGTTTACCGGAACATTTCGGAAGGTCTGGTTAAAGGACTTATTTTATATGATGAAAAACTTACTGGTGCAGAGCTGGAAGATGAACAGCCGGATTTTCTAAATCTTTTAGCTCAAACTTCGGGAAGTCTTTGCTTTGCAAGTACAGCAAAAAGCGAAGTAAAATATAAAGGAAAAAAATTGATAGGCAGTGCTCAAAGGAAACTGAACAATGCGCTTTTACAGCACGGTTCGGTTCTTTGCGGAAAATTCCATACAAAACTGCCTGAATATTTGAATATATCTTATTCCGAAAAAGATATATTAAAAAAGGAACTTTTGGAAAAGACAATTGAATTGGGAACAATATTAGACAGTGAAATTGATTATCACAAATTGGAAGATTGCCTTATTTCCGGTTTTGAAAACCAAATGAATATAGAGTTTTAAAATTAAAAATAAGAGTGATATTATGAGTGTGAATAACGAATTCAGAAGAGTAACCACACAATCGCTGATTTTAATGAAAAATAACGGCAAAAGAATATCTGCCTTAACTGCATACGATTTTATAACCGCAAAGCTGATTGACCAAGCAGGTATAGATGTTATTCTTATCGGAGATTCTTTAAGCAATGTTTTTCAGGGAAATGAAACAACGTTACCTGTAACAATGGATGAAATGATTTATCATACAAAAGCGGTTACAAAAGGTGTTGAACGTGCAATGATAATTGTTGATATGCCGTTTATGTCGTATCAAACCAATGTTGAAGATGCTTTCAGAAATGCCGGAAGAATTATGAAAGAAACTTCTGCCGGCGGTGTAAAGCTTGAAGGCGGAGTTCGTGTTGCTAAAACTGTAGAACACATTACTTCTGCAGGAATTCCCGTTATGGGACATATTGGTCTTACTCCGCAAAGCATTCACCAATTTGGAAGTTATAAAGCAAGGGGTAAGGAAGAAGCCGAAGCTAAACAATTAATTCTGGATGCAAAAGCCTTGGCTGATGCAGGTGCTTTTTCAATCGTTTTAGAAAAAATTCCTGCAGCTTTGGCGAAGGAGATTACTGACTCTGTTAATATCCCTACAATTGGAATTGGAGCCGGAATAAATTGCGACGGACAGATACTTGTAACTCCGGATATGCTTGGATTAAATCAGGATTTTCATCCTCGCTTTGTAAGAAAGTATAACAATCTTGCCGAACAGATTATATCTTCTGTAGAAAAATATATATCCGATGTGCAGCAGAAAAATTTTCCTTCAGAACAAGAAAGTTATTAATCGGTACAGGGGATGAAAATATATATATTATTATATACTTTTATATCGGGACTGCTGCTTTCTTCTTTTGCTCAGGATGATTTCACTATCGAGCATTATCTGAAAGGTGTTTCGGTAGCAGATATTACAGGCAAACCTGACGATTTATGGATTGCCACTAATAATGACGGGATATATAATTTTAATTCTGCAAGTTTAAAGTGGGAACATTATTCATCTGCCAACGGAAGCATAGATCAGGATTTCTTTTATTCAATTGATAAAAATGACAAATTTGTTTGGGCCGGTTCGGCTGACGGACTTTTTACTTTTAATATCCGAAGAAAAAGCTGGCAGAAAAGAAAATTCGGCAAAGGCGGTCAGCTTGGAAACTGGATTAGAACCGTGAAATATGATAAGTATGATGACTGCCTGTGGATAGGCAGATTTCAATATCTTACAAAATACGATCTTTCGAAAAGACGCTTTACAGATTACGATTTAACTATAAAAAAGGATTCCAAAAGTAATTCAGTCAAAGCCATCGAATTAGAAGGGAGAAATATTGTTTGGTTCGGCACAGAAGGCGGATTGCATAAATACGATAAAAGAAAAAACCTTGAAAACGAATCGTCGCGCAAGTTTTATGATAACAGTCTGAATTATTTTAAAGGTGAAGGCGATAAAGTATCGGTCAATTCACTGTTCAGCGGGAATGCTCATTTGTGGATAGGGCTAGAAGAATTTAAGACTACCGAAAACCCGAATTATAATTTGGGAGGTTTATATAAATTCGACAGAAATTTTACCTGGGATAAAATTGATCAGTCGGACGGTTTAACAGGAAACGGAATTAATTGCATTACAAATACAGGAAAATATCTTTGGGTATCGGTATATTCTTTTGCAAATATAGGAACGCAAAAATACGGGAAGGGACTTGCAATTATAGATTTATCCGATTACAAAGTTATTAAGGTTACAGACGAAAGAATTCCACTGAACATAAATAAAGTCTTTTACGATTCCGAAAATATTTGGATTGGAGCTGAGACAGGGTTATACAAAATTAATATAACAAATGAATTTGCCAAGTTTGAATAAAGGTTTATATGCGGTTTAATAAAAAACGATTAAATGAAATAAAAGAAAATCTTGAAGGAAAAAAAATTGCCGTTATTGGCGATATGATGATTGATAATTATTTTTGGGGAATAGTAAAAAGAATATCTCCCGAAGCTCCGGTTCCGGTAGTGGAAATTGACAGCGAGTTTTCTCGTTTCGGGGGAGCAGCTAATGTTGTTCTTAACATTTCAAGTTTAGGCGGCATTCCTTTCCCTATCGGTGTTATAGGAGATGATGTGGACGGTAAATTATTCTGCCAGTTGTTAAAAGATGCCGGAATAAGCAGCGAAGGAATTTTAATAGATAAAAAAAGACCCACAACTGCCAAAACAAGAGTTATAGCTGCACATCAGCATATTGTTAGAATAGATAAAGAAAGCAAGGAATATATTGATGCCGAAACTGAAAACCGGATACTTAAACTTTTAAAGGAAAATATAGACAGCATCGATGCAATAATTTTGCAGGATTACAACAAGGGCGTTATTTCAAAAAGAATTATCAGCGAGTGCATCAAACTTGCAAATGATAATAATAAGATTATTACGGTTGATCCTAAATATTTAAATTTTAACGAATATAAAAATGTAACTATATTCAAACCGAACAGAAAAGAAACAGAAGATGCTTTGGGAATAAGGATAAATAACGAAACCGACCTTGAATCAGCCGGCAGACTTCTGCTTGAAAAATTAGATGCAAAATATATACTTCTTACAATGGGAGAAAAAGGAGTTGCTCTTTTCGAAAAAGGAAAAGATATATTCAGGTTACCCACGCAAGCACGTAAAGCTGCAGATGTTTCGGGTGCGGGCGATACAGTAATTTCTACAATAACAATGGCTCTTTGCGCCGGTGCCGAAATTAAAGAGGCTGCCTATCTTGCAAACTATGCAGGCGGTTTGGTATGCGAAGTAACAGGTATTGTCCCAATAGATAAAGATTTGTTATTCAAAACAATTGAAGATAAAAACGATGACTAAATATATTTTTGATGATTGGAACGAATTTTCGGAAATTATTGGGAAATTAAAAATAAACGGTAAAAAAATAGTTTTTACAAACGGCTGTTTCGATATTTTACATGCCGGACATGTTGATTATTTGAATAAAGCCAAACAGTTCGGCGATGTTCTTGTTGTAGGGCTTAACAGCGATGTTTCGGTAAGAAGCATAAAAGGCGAAAAGCGCCCGATTGTAAATCAAACTGAACGCGCGTTTATTTTATCGAACCTGAAATGTGTGGATTTTGTTGTTTTTTTTGACGAAGATACGCCTTATAATATTATTTCGAAAATTGTTCCGGATTTATTGGTAAAAGGCGCCGACTGGTCTGTTGATAAAATTGTTGGGAGCGATGTAGTTTTACAAAACGGCGGTGAAATAAAAACTATTGAATTTGTGAATTTTCAATCAACTTCAAACATTATTAAATCAGTGTTGGACAAATATTGCAGTGGATAAAGAACAAAAAAATAAACCGAAGCGGACTTTATTTCATAAAGTGGTGAATGTTTTCATCAGCTTTTTTATTTTTTTGATAGTTCTTATTCTTATATTTATCGGGGTTTCTCAAACAAAATTTTTCAGAGATTATTTACGCGACCAAATTGTCTCAATTGCAAATGAATCAATAAACGGAACTTTATCAATCGGGGCAATCGAGGGTTCAATTTTCTCATCTCTTTCAATAAAAGATATTTCAATTGAAACAGAAGGAGATACTTTAGCAAAAATCAAGTCGGTAGATATCGAAACAAGTTTTCTCGAAATATTTTTCAGGAAAATTTACTTTCGGAAAATTGCTTTAAATTCCCCTCAATTAAAACTTATACAATACGAAAACGGTAATTGGAATCTCGATAATCTGATTACCCCGAAGGAAGAGGAAGAAACCGATTCAAGCCGTTTTCCTTTTATAATTCAAGTCAACAAACTTCAAATTCAGGATATGTATTTCCTTCGAAAGGCATATAAATACAAAAATTCATCGGAAACATATACTACAATTAATCCTGAAGATCTGGAGATTAAAAATTTTAATATTGACGTAAAAGCTGCAATAGATAACAAAAATTCGGTTTACCTATTGCATCTTGATAATCTGGCATTTACTCCCAATCTAAAAAGTTTCAATCTGAAAAAATTCAGCGCCGATTTTCACATAACAAACGATTTTACAGAAATTAATGATTTTACTTTTATAACTGACAGTTCGGATATCAATTTAAGTTTGCGTTTGGACAGTGTTAATTTTTTAGAGAACCCTGATATTGCACAACTGAAGGAATATCCTGTATCGCTTGAGCTGAATGTTAATAATTTCAATTTCGATGATCTTACTTCGTATGTTGAGGGCACAAGTCTTCTTAAAGGAAATTCATCATTATATTTAAATGCTTCGGGCAAATTCGGTAATATCGAAATAAAACGGCTGGTGCTGGATTTTCTTAAAACGCATCTTGAAGTAAGCGGAAATATTAAAAATCTCGATCATCCTGAAAATTTAGTTATAGATGCATACATTTCTAATTCGCAAATATCCACGTCAAATGCTCAATATTTGCTTCACAACATTGAACTTCCCTTCCGCCGCGATTTGCTTGTGGAAAATATTGAGGCTTCGTTTCAAGGGAAACCGACAAATTTTAAATCTTTTTTTAATGCGGAAGCCGAGGGCGGTTCTCTGAATATAAATGCCGAAATGAATCTCGATGTAAATCCGATGAGTTATAAAATAACAGCAGAATCTGAAAATCTTAATATTTCTTCTGTAAGCGGAATAAATACAAATCTTAATTCAATTATTAATGTTCAGGGAAAAGGAACTTCTCCCGAAGATTTGGATTCTGACTTTATGGTTTTGATAGACAGAAGCACAATTGAAGGGATTTTAGTAGATTCATTGAAATTTGACATGGCAGCCCGGAATAAAATCATCGAAATCCTTTCATCATTTAAAATTGAAAATTCTTCAAATAAGTTGCAGGCATTATTTGATTTTGCGGATGATTCTTCAACAGCATTCAATGCATCGCTTAAATCAAAGGATTTAAATATTTCGGAAATAATTGATGACACTTCGAAACCGACTTCACTTAATTTTTTGCTAAGCGCCTCAGGTAAAAATCTTAATGTCGACAAAATGAATGCTGAAATGAAACTAAAAATTGACAGTTCTGATTTTATTGGTAAAAATATAAATGAATCGGAGATGGAACTTAAACTGAGTTCGAACCCGAATGGCGAAAGAAGAATAGAGTTTTCTTCGCCAATTATTGATATGAATGTTTTTGGCAGTTTTTCAATTAACGAAGCAATTGAATTAATTCAATACGAATCTTCTGTTATTACAGAAATTATTCAGAAAAAAGTTGATGAACTGAACCCGATAAGTATGGTTTCGGATACAACTGCTGCTGATTCTAAAAATGAAACTGCCGAAGAAATACCGGAAATAGTAAAAAAGGAAATGGAAATTGAATATGATTTCACATTAAAAGATTTGTCTTTAGTTGCATTGTTCATTGGAAGCGGTAAATTTGATGTGTCAGGCAAAGGTGAAGGTAAAATTGCAAACAGCGGCAACAGCTTTTCGGTGAATAACCAGCTCGATATAGATCATATGTTTAACGTAACCGATGAAAATGTTTTGTATCTTTCCAATTTTGAAACAAGTCTGAATTTTATAAGGGATAATACAACAAGAGATTTTGATAACCTTTTCGGTTCGGTTTCTCTTACAGGAACAAGAGCTTTCAGTAATGTTGTTCTGGATGATTTAAACGCGGATTTAATTTTCAATCAAAGTAAATTATTTTTTAATATTTCGGGAATTGTTGATACAGCACTTAATGCCGAAACCGAAGGTATTCTTGAAATGACAAAAGGGAAACAATTAATTAAATTCAGCGGGCTTTCTCTCGATTTTAAAGGAATAAATTGGACCAGCAGGGATACTATCGAAGCAGCTTTTACCCCGCAGGATTTTACGATTACTAACTTTAATTTACATCACGAATTATCGCAATTATATGCTGCCGGTTATCTCGATAGTCTGGGAAATCAGAATTTTGTTCTAAAAGCAAACGGCTTGGAAGGAAAGACAATTAACAGATATATTCCGGGCTTTGAATACAGTGATATCGATTATGATATGAATTTTCAGGCTGAAATTGCAGGAAGTTTTGAACAACCACTTATGAATCTCAGTATCGATGTAAATAAAATAAAATACGAAAATATTAATTTAGGTTATCTGTTATGCAACATTTCATACGAAAAAGAAATGCTGTACTCCCGTATTAGTTTTATAGATTCTACCTACAACACCGGTAACCCGACTCTTTCTCTTTCCGGGATAGTTCCGGTGAATTTATCGTTTACACCTGTTGAGGAACGTTTCTCTGAAGATAAAAATCTTGACCTCAAAATCAGATCAAAGGATTTTAATTTAAGCACATTCGGTAATTCAATACCAAATATAAAAGATCAGCGAGGAATTGTTACTGGGGAAGTATATATTGGCGGAACTGCATTTAATCCTGAATTCAGCGGAAATATAAATGTGAGAGGAGGAGAATTTCGCGCAAGTCTTAATAATTTAATATATTCTTACGAGGCTGATCTTGGTTTCCGCAATAACGATTTAGTAATAAATAATTTGAAAGTGCAAAACCTTGAGGGTTCGCTGAGGAAAGGTACAATAAACGGAAACGGCATAATCGAGTTTAACGATTTCCAGGTATCTCTTGTAAATTTGGATATGAAAGGAGATATCGCACTTCTTGGAAAAACATCCAAATCAACTAATCCTTTCCTTTACGGGGATCTGTTTATTGAAACAAATGGCGATTTGAATTATAGGTACGAACAAGGAAAATCATCGGTAAAGGGCTCGGTGGACTTGGTTGAAACAGATCTTGTTTTTGCAACCGAAGAAGCAAATTTCAGTAATACAGGCAAAGGAATTGTTTATGAATTTGCAGTCGATTCAACAAAAATTGATTACGAGCAATTGAAGTTTAACAGACTTGTATCTGTTCAAGGAAAGAGTAAAAGCGGTAAAAAGAACGGCAGCGCGGATTCTGAAATAAATTATGATCTTGAATTAAAAATAGAGAATAATGCAAAAATAGTTTTTGTTTTTTCGGCTGTTGCAAACCAAAAACTTGTTGTGGAAGCAGCAGGAAATCTTAAATATGTTACGGAAAACGGATTAACCAGAGCGCAGGGTTCGTTTGTTTTATTGGACGGTTCGTATCTCGATTTCTTTAAAAAATTTGATGCTGCTGGAAAAATCCGTTTCGAATCCTCACTTATTGATCCGTTTCTGGATGTTACCGCGACTTATTTAAGCGATTGGGAGGATAAATCGCAAAGTACTCCTGTAACTACGCCTGTGGCTGTTAAAATGAGACTTGAAGGATTAAACAGCCAGATAGGCAGACTTATAGTTGAAAATCCTCATAATCTAAAGATTTACATAGGGGAGAACAACATTTCATCGAATACGCCCGACAACAGATATGATATGAGTAATATTCTCACATTTATTCTTATTGGAAGTCTGCCCGATCCTAACACAGGACAGTTATCGGCAAGCGACAGAAATCTTTTGGGAAATTTCAGCAATACTGCTACTTCATTTTTGGGTCCCATTTTAACAAATGTGTTAAATTCTGCGGGAGTTAATGCAATAAGCAATATTCAGATAGAAAAAACATATGAAGGGACAAGATTTAATATTGCAGGAAGATATAAAAAATTCCGTTACAGTCTTGGTGGAACAGCAGAAATGTTTAATCCGGAAAATGCAGATATAAAAGTTGAATACATTTTTAATCCTAACTTTTCTAGTAGTTTACATAGAAAAAGACCCGTAAATTCGTTAGGCTCAAACGAATCGATGGTTGAATTTGGCTTAAAATTTAAGGTGGAGTTTTAATGAAAAAGAAAATCAAAGCTTTTTTTAAAAACAATTCTTCGGTTAAAATTAAATCAAAAGAACTTGCAGAAAAACTAAAAATTAAATCGTTAAGCGATTATGAGAGTATGAAGCATTTTCTTCATCAACTGGAAAAAGAAGGATTTATTGTTAAAATAGGTAAAAGATACAGTTATTGTAAACTTGGCAGCGGGAGAATAACCGGAACTCTTAATTTAATAAAGGACGGAAGTTACGGTTTTGTAATTTGCGACGATAAAGACCAAAACGATATTTTTATTGCTCAGCGAAATTTAGGAACTGCCATTGAAGGCGATAAAGTTGAAATAAATCTGCTTGCCAAACAAAAAGGCAAAAGTTTGGAAGGCGAAATAATAAGTGTCCTTTCGCGGCAAAAAAATGAATTCATCGGCACCCTAAAAAAAACACGTTCATTTTATTTTGTAAAGCCAAATCTGGGCGAATTTCATAGGGATATTTATATTTCTGAAAAATATCTTAACGGAGCTATGCCGGGTGATAAAGTGGTTGTTAATTCCTTCGAATGGAATTCTTTACAGCAGAATCCGGAAGGAAAGATTAAAGAAATATTAGGCAAAGCGGGTTCATACCAGACAGAAATTGCTTCCATTGCGCGCGAATTCGAGCTGCCATATAAATTTCCCGATGAGGTTATTGCGGAAGCAGAAAAAATTCCGCTTGAAATACCTGATATCGAAATTAAAAAAAGACTGGATTACAGACAGAAACCGGTATTCACTATTGACCCGGAAGATGCAAAGGATTTTGACGATGCCGTTTCGATTGAAAAACTTGATAACGGTAATTTCAATATTGGAATTCATATTGCTGACGTAAGCCACTATATTTCAAATGACTCGGCTTTGTACCGCGAAGCTTTACTGAGAGGAAACAGCGTTTATTTTGTTGGCAAAGTAATACCTATGCTGCCCGAAAGGCTTTCAAACAATATCTGCTCGCTTGTTCCTAATGAAGACAGACTCACATTTTCGGTTGTTGCGGAAATTACGCCCAGAGGAAAAGTAGAAAAATACATAATTTCGAAATCTGTTATTAATAGTAAACGCCGTTTCACTTACGAAGAAGCGCAAGAAATAATGGATACCCAAAAAGGCGATTTTAGCGGCGAGCTTTTACAGCTGAATAAAATTGCAAAAATTCTTCGGGATAAAAGAATGAAAGCCGGAAGTATAAATTTTAATACCCCGGAAGTAAAATTTGAACTTGATGCTAATGGAATTCCGTTAAATGTAAAAATAAAAAAATTACTCGAAGCAAATAATCTGATAGAAGAATATATGCTGCTTGCAAATCAAATTGTTGCAAAACATATTAACCTCCCGTCCGAAGGAATTTTCCCGTTTGTTTACCGGGTTCACGATCTTCCGGATACCGAAAAAATAGGCGAGTTTGCATTATTCGTAAAATCATTAGGTTATTCATTCGATCCTGCTGCAGCAAATAAATCGATGCAATTCCAGATTTTATTCGATTCGGTTAAAGGAAAAGAAGAAGAAGCTATAATAAATGAAGTTGCTATCCGATCAATGGCAAAAGCTGTTTATTCAACACAAAATATAGGGCATTACGGACTTGGGTTCCGATATTATGCGCACTTTACATCTCCAATACGCCGTTTTGCCGATTTAGCTGTACATAAACTTTTATTCGATTTTATTAAGAAAAAAAAGCCATTTGCCGATGAAAGCAAACTCGAAAAAATTTCATCGTATATTTCGGCTCAGGAACGAAAAGCTGTAAATGCCGAAAGATATTCTGTTAAGTTAAAGCAGCTTGAATATCTGCAAGATAAAACCGGTTACGAATTTTTAGGAGTTATTTCCGGTGTTACCAACTTTGGATTTTTTGTTCAGCTTAATCATAGTCTGGCAGAGGGGTTGATTAGGCTTTCGGATCTTGATGATGATTATTATATTTATGACGAAAAAAAATATTCGCTTATAGGAAAAAGAACGAAAAAAGTTTTCCGGCTGGGCGATAAAGTAAATGTAAAAATTGCACGTGTAGATGCCGAAAAAATGGAAATCGACTTCATTTTATTGGAAAAACTCTAATGAAGGTTTATTTATGAAGAAGCTATTTTTAATCTTTTTATTTTTTGGTCTGTCAATGCAAAGTGTTTTCAGCCAGTTTGGTCAGAATAAAGTTCAGTATAAAGTATTCGATTGGTATTATATCCAGACTAAACATTTTGATATATATTTTACCGAAAATTCAAATACAATTACAGAATTTACTGCTAAAGCAGCCGAAGAAGCTTTAACCAATATCGAAAACGAACTGAATTATAAATTAAATAACAGGCTTAGTCTGGTTGTTTATAATTCGCATAATGATTTCCAGGAAACAAATACTACCGATTCCTACCTGAGCCGCGGAATTGGAGGATTTACCGAACCTTTTAAAAACAGAATTGTATTTCCTTTTGAAGGAAATTATAAAAAATTCAGACATGTTATTCATCACGAATTAGTTCACGGTGTAATGCGCGATATGCTTTACGGCGGAACAGTGCAGAACATTGTTTCTAAAGGAATTACACTTGATTTGCCGCAATGGTATCACGAAGGAATGGCAGAGTATATTTCATCGGGATGGGAAACAAATACCGATATGTTTATCCGCGATGCTATTATTAACGATTATTTACCGGATGTCGAAGCGTTAACCGGTTATTTCGGTTACAGAGGCGGACAGGCAGTGATGAAATTTATTGCTGAAAAATACGGCGAAGGCAAAATAGGAGAAATTCTTTCGAAAGCCAAAGGATTAAACAATTTAAATGAGGCTGTAAAAGCTTCGCTTGGAATATCTTTAAAGGAATTAAACGAAAAATGGAAAAAAGAACTAAAAATAACTTTTTGGCCGGATATTGCCAAAAGGGATGACCCCGATGTTTTTGCCAAACGGCTAACAAATAATAAAGAGGATGGCGGCTTTTATAACTCGAGTCCGGCAATTTCACCGCAGGGAGATAAAATTGCATTCATATCCGACAGAGATGTGTTTTTTAATATTTACATAATGGATGCCTTCGACGGAAAAATTATTAAAGAAATTGTTGAAACCGGAAGAACAAATGATTTTGAAGAACTGAATGTTTTAACACCTGCAATTACTTGGGCGCCGGATAATAAAAAAATTGCTTTTTCCATTAAATCCGGCGGTTACGATGTAATTTATATTGTAGATACCGAAGATGAAGAAAAAGAAATTCTGCCTGTACAATTAGAAGGTATTTCATCGGTAAGCTGGTCACCCGACGGAAAATATATAGCTTTTGTGGGGCATTCACAGCATCAATCGGATATTTATATTTATAACCTGCACCAAAAAGAATTGCTTAATATTACAAACGATTTATATTCCGAAACTGACCCGTCTTGGTCTTGGGACGGTCAGAATATTTTTTATGCATCTGATAATGAAGAATCTTTCGGTCCGGATAGAATTATAGAAGAAAATGTAAATGAAATTAAAATCAGCGAAACAGATATTTTCAGCGTAAATATAGAAACCAGAATTATTACCCGCTATACCGATAATAAATACAGCGATGAATCTTCTCCTGTTTTATCGCCCGATGGCAAATATCTGTTTTTTATTTCAGATATCAATGGAATCAGTAACATTTATAAAAAAGAAATTGATCTTAATGAGGGTTTTTACGATTATTCATCTGACTATACTGTCCCTATAACAAATTCTCTTAACGGGTTAAATCAGCTTTCTATTTCGAAAGACGGAAAAAAACTTGTCTTCAGTTCCTTATATAATTCAGGTTATAACATATTTTTAATTAACAATCCTTTAAATTTGAATATCCAAAAAGAAGAATTAGAGCCGACTTCTTATATGCAACAATACAAATTATATAAAGAAGAAGATGCTGCTAATCCGAATTTCCTTTCATTTAATTTCCGCGAAAATATTTATGACTATACCGATTCAGCAGGGGAAGCATACGCAGATTCCGTACACGAAAATGGAAATAATATTTTTATTGGGAATTACGAAGAAAAAGATACTCTCTATTCGGTGCAAACCCAGGACTACCGCAATTATGTTTTTGGGAAAGATATCCAAACAAATTCTACCGATTCACTGGAAAATATAAATCTATTTAATGAAAAACTTGACCGTAACGGAAATTTTCTGGTTCACAAATACAAAATAAATTTTTCTGCCGATTTAATTTATGCAAATGCCGGCTATAGCACTTTTTACGGTCTGCTTGGAACAACAGTAATGTCATTCAGTGATGTTCTGGGAAATCATAGGCTGATTGGAATTACAAGTATGCAGATTGATCTTAAAAACAGCGATTACGGGATTGCCTACCAATATCTTCCTAAAAAAATAGATTTGGGATTTGAAGCTTTCCACACTGCAAGATTTGTATATCTCTCAGGAATCAGGGATTCCGAATTGCATCGTTTCCGCAATGTAGGATTTGTTGCCTCGGCAAGTTATCCTACAAGCAGATTTTACAGATGGGATGCAAGCATTGGTATGTTAAACCTTACATCCGACAATTTAGATAACCCTTTTTCAAAAACAGAAAAAGTAACTTATTTTATCCCGTCAATAAGTTTTGTACACGATAATACGCTTTATGGTTATATTTCTCCTATCGAAGGAACGCGTTACAACCTTACTTTGTTCGGAAATCCGGGACTTAACGGAAAGAGAAGAAGTTTTTATTCTATGAATTGGGATTACAGAAAATATTTCAGATTTTTATACGACAATTCATTTGTATTCCGCATTTCGGGGGGCTATTCCGGAGGTGCAAACCCACAAAGGTATTTTCTCGGGGGAACGGATAATTGGATAAACAGGAAATTTGCTACAGGCGAAATTCCGCTTAGCAATGCATCCGATTTTGCGTTTTTAAGTCCTGCCCTGCCGATGCGCGGTTACGATTATGCTGAAAGAATAGGAACTAAATATTCATTAATGAATCTTGAATTAAGAATGCCTTTGCTAAGATATTTATTTAACAATCCGTTTCCGCTTTTAGGACAAAGCATTCTCAATACAATCTTTATAGATGCAGGTTCTGCCTGGGATAATAATAAAAAACTGCAGTTTTTTGAAAAAAATGAAAATGGTAAATTAATAACTAAAGATTTACTACTGGGAACAGGAGTCGGGGCAAGACTATATTTGCTTTACTTCCTAGTAAGATTTGATGTTGCATGGTCATTTGATATGAACAAATTTTCCAGACCGAAATACTATTTTTCTTTAGGAACAGATTTTTAAAGAAAAAAGCCCTTAGAGGGCTTTTAATTTTTTTATTCTTTCTTTTTTGCTTGGTTCTTATAATCGGTTTGATAAAATCCGGTACCTTTAAAAATTGGTCCGGCGCCAGCACCGATAAGCCTTTTCAAAGTTCCCTTGCATTTAGGACATTCTGTTAAAGGATTATCGGTAATCTTTTGGAATTCCTCAAATTGATAATTACAAACCATACACTTATAATCATAAGTTGGCATCATTGCTCCACATCTTTTTCATTCAACTTGTAAAAATATGAGTTTTAATTAAAAAAATAAATACTATTGCCTTAATATTTTATAAATTACGGACAAAAAAAAACAATCTTATGCAAATATTCAAAATTGCCTCATTAATAATTGCAGGCACCTTATTTTTATCTGGATGTCTTAATTACGACCAGAATACTATAGTTAAGCCGGATGGTTCCGGTGAAATGTATCTTCATTGTTGGATTAAAGTTACAGAGCAGTACGATTCAGCTAGTTTAACAAAATTTGCTTTGTTCAATGAAGATTCTCTCCGTAATATTTTCACTTCGCGATTTACAGAAGTTGAAAAAATATATGTTTACAAGATGAATCAGGACAGCGTATTTCATTCAAAAGTACAGTTGTCATTTACACATTTCGATTCTTTGGGGCTTGTAAGAGGATTTAAAAATTTTAATTTTTCTTTTTCAAAAGGACCGGGAAATACAATTATTTTTTCACATGTTATTAATCCTTTTCCTAGTGTTTTTGGAATTGGTAAAGGTAATGAGGAAATATCTTATACATATTCTCTTCCAGGTGAAATTGTAAAACATAACGCAACCGGACGGAAAAAGAATAATCTTTATTGGAAATATAAAAGCAGCAATATTGAAAGATTTCAGACACTTACAGCAACTTACAGACCTTTTAAGCTTGAAGAAACTCCAAGGTGGATTTATTATTTAGCTTTAACGGTTCTCCTTATTGTTACAATTTTTCTATTGAGAAGCAAACGCCGATAAATCATTTAAATAATATATTAAAAATGTAATAATTGACAAGGCAGATAGAATTCTGTATATTTTGCATCTGTCTTTAAACGACTTTTAGATTTTATGATTGACAAAAAACCAATAATTTTTTCCGGCAGATCAAATCCTGTTATTGCCCGAAAGATCAACGAATATCTTAATTTAATTCCCGGAGAAATTGAATTCCAGAATTTCAGCGATGGTGAAATATGGGTTAAGTATAAAGAAAATATCCGAGGAAGGGATGTCTTTTTAATACAATCTACTCCTCCTCCGTCGGATAATCTTATGGAATTACTGATAATGATTGATGCTGCAAGAAGATCATCAGCTAAAAGAATTACAGCTGTAATTCCATATTTCGGCTATGCCCGGCAAGACAGAAAAGACCAGCCGCGAGTTTCAATTACTGCTAAGCTGGTAACAAATTTAATTACAACTGCCGGTGCCGACAGAGTAATTGCAATGGATCTTCACGCAGCCCAGCTGCAAGGTTTTTTTGATATACCGATGGACCATTTGTATGCTTCTCCTATTTTTACCGGTCTTTTTAAAGAAATAGAAAATGACCTTGTTGTTTGTTCACCTGATGTGGGCAGCATTAAATTAGCAAGATCGTATGCTAAACGTCTTCACGCAGGTATTGCCGTAATTGATAAAAGAAGACCCAAAGCCAATGTTGTTGAAGTTATGAATGTGATTGGTGATATTGAAGGAAAAGACATACTGCTTGTTGATGATCTTATTGATACAGGGGGAACTTTTGTAAATGCTGTGAAAGCACTTAAAGAAAAAGGCGCTAATAAAATTTACGGAGCCGTTACGCACGCTTTATTTTCGGGTGATGCCGTAGAAAAAATTGAAAATTCGGAAGTTACAAAATTGTATATCTCAGACAGTATTCCTCTGAAACCCGACTGTGAGTATAAAAAAATAGTACAAAAAACTGCCTCAGCAATACTAGCCGAAGCAATAATAAGAACATACAGAAACGAATCAATTAGTTCGTTATTTGAAATAGATAAAGGATGATTTAAGAATTTATTTTGGAGAAAAGATAAAATGGCAGATTACGTATTGAATGCTAACAAAAGAGCTCTTTCAACAAAAGGGGCTTTAACAACTTTACGCAAACAAGGTAAAGTTCCCGGGGTATATTATATTAAAGGTTCCGATACCATACCATTGGAAGTTAACGAAACAGCAATTAATGCTTTTGTATTCACTTCCGAAACTCATATTATAAAACTGAAAATTGAAGGCGAAAATGATGCTGATTGCATTGTTAAAGATGTTCAATTTGATCCTGTAACAGATAAAGTTGTTCACTTCGATTTGCAAGGAATAAAAACGGATGAGTTAATGCAGGTTGAAATTCCAGTTGTTATCAAAGGAAGTTCAGCAGGTGTTAAAGCTGGCGGAAAATTACAGTCCGACGTACACAAACTTGAAATATCGGTACTTCCTATTAACATACCTGAACATATCGAAATAGATATAACAAATTTAAATATAGGCGATGCAATTCACGTTAAAGATTTGAA
>CAYTFZ010000012.1:35668-43560 GCA_964437215.1 uncultured Melioribacteraceae bacterium
AAATAGATATAACAAATTTAAATATAGGCGATGCAATTCACGTTAAAGATTTGAAATTTGAAAAGTTCAAAATTCTTAACCGTCCTGATCTGACTGTAGCAGCAGTTGTTGCCCCTCGTGCCGAAGTTGAAGCTTCTGAAGAAGCTGCAAGTGCCGAACCAGAAGTAATTAAGAAAGGCAAGAAAGAAGAATAGAAAGGAGACTTTTAATTTTTGCGTGCGGTTTTTGGAATTGGAAATCCTGGTAGCAGGTATGCAGATACAAGGCACAATGCCGGATTTATAATTCTTGATAGTTTTGCAGAAAAAAAAAGTCTTGAATTCCGTTATAAAACCGAAAATTATTATTATTGCAGAGGAGAACTAAACTCCTCTGTTTTTGTTTTAGCAAAACCTGTTACTTACGTAAACTTAAGCGGTGTTGCGGCGTTTGATATTATTAATGAGTATAATATATTACCTGAAGATTTTCTGGTAGTATACGACGATATAAATCTTGAAACCGGCAGAATCAGATTAAGAAAATCTGGCGGCGATGGCGGGCATAACGGAATGAATTCTATAATTCAACATTTAAAGACCGATAACTTTCCACGGCTGCGTTTTGGAATCGGGAATAATTTTAAAGATGGCGAAATGCCTGACTATGTTCTTGGAGCATTTGATAAAAGTGAAAAGGAAAAAGTAGAAGAAAGTTTAAAGTACACCGATTTGATTATTGAGGAATTTATAAATAGCGGTTATCAATCGGCAATAAATGTGTACAGCAGAATGATGAGCAAAAATAAACCGGACAGTGAAAAATTTAGAAATACTTAGTAATAAATGATTTCTTTTATAAGATTTAATAATTATATTTAAAAGCTATAAAATTTTAAATAAATTGTATTTTTTTAACCCTGCTTCCTTTTAATAATAAAAGGGGGCCATTAGACCAAAGGGAGGTATAATGAAAACTAACCACTATGAGAGCGTGGTAATTATTAATGCTGCTCTCGAAGAATCACAAATCGAAGAAACCATTTCTAAAGCAGAAGAAACCATCAAACTTAATGGAGGGGAACTTTCTGAAACTGAAAAATGGGGACGCAAGCGTTTAGCTTATCCTATTCAAAAAGCCAAAAGCGGATATTATGCAATTTTCCGGTTCTCGGCACCAACCGATTTAATTTCGAAGCTCGAAAGGTTTTACAGACTGGATGAAAATATCATTCGTTATCTTACTGTTACACTTGATAAAGTTGCTCTTCAGTATATTGCAGATGCAAAATTACGCAAAGATTCTGATGTTGAGCAAATAGTGGAAACAGATAGTCCAAAAGAAGCTGAAACTCAAGAAGCTGCTGAATAATATTTTTTAGACCAGATGGAGGAATTCTATGGCCGATTTGAAAATGCCCGAATTAAATCATGTTGTTGTAGCCGGTAATTTAACTAAAGATCCGATTTTTAGAGAAACTTCGAATAAAACTCCTGTTGTAAATTTTTCAATTGCAGCAAACCGAAGATATAAAGACAGCGCGAATCAATGGCAGGAAGATGTTTGCTATGTTGGTGTTGTAGCTTGGAATAAGCTTGCAGAAAGTTGCAGAGAACGATTAAAAAAAGGAAGTGCAGTTCTTATAGACGGAGAACTTCAAAGCAGAAGCTGGAAAACAGAAGAGGGTCATAACCGAACAATCGTTGAAATTAAAGCAAAAAGAATTCAATTCTTAAACAAGTTTAATAAAAATAACTCCGATTCGGATGATGTAAGCGTATTTGAAGAAAACGACGAAGCAGAATATGAGGATAATGCGTTCGATAAGTTTCTTACAGATGAAGAATCGGATTTGATAAAATAGGAGATTAAAAAATGAAAAATAAAAAAGCCAGAAGAGTAATAGATGGCTATATCGATTACAAAGATGTTAAGATGCTGCAAAAATTCATTACCGATCAAGGTAAAATTATTCCAAGAAGAATTACAGGTTTAAGCGCAAAACAGCACCGCGAACTTGTTATTGCTATCAAAAGAGCCAGACAGATAGCTATTATGCCATTTGTATCTGAAGCAATTAAATAAGGAGTGATAAGAATATGAAAGTTATATTGAGAAAGAATTTTGAACAATTAGGAAAAATTGGTGACATTGTTGATGTTAAAGACGGATTTGCGAATAATTTCCTGATTCCGAGAGCTATTGCATTTATAGCTACAGAAGGTAACACACGCGCTCTTGAAGAAGAAAAAAAACAAATGGCTAAAAAATTAGCTAAAGAATTAAATGATGCAAAAAGTTTAGCATCCGAACTTGAGAAAGTATCAGTTACAATCAATGTTAAAGTTGGCGAAGAAGATAAGCTTTTCGGTACGGTAACTTCACAAATGGTTTCCGATGCATTAAAAGAAAAGGGTTATGATCTTGATAAACGCAAGATTGACATAACTGAACCTATAAAAGCTCTTGGTATTTATAATGTGAATATCAAATTGCACCCCGATGTTTCGGCAGTTGTAAAAACTTGGGTTGTTAGAGAATAAATTTAAGCCGGATTAAACCGGCTTTTTATTTCTATTTGAAAATTTTCGGATTTTCTGAATAACTAAATAATGTATTCCATTAACTAAATTAGAAGCAAGTCCATGAAAGAAGTAAGATTTAGAATATTTATAATTGCGCTTATAGTTCTTGGCGGATTATGGGCTTTATACCCTACATATCAGGATTATCAAAACACAAAAGAACTTAAAAAAATAGTTGCCGCAGCAGAAGACAGTATTAAAAAAGCTAATCCTGAAATAAATGAGAGAGAATTACAGGATAATATAAACAGGATTGAAGATAACTTTCTTGTTGGTAACGAAAGTGTAAGAGAAGCCAGAGATAAAAGGATTAAACTTGGTCTCGATCTTCAAGGCGGTATGTATCTTGTTCTAGAAGTAAATACTACGAAACTTTTGGAAAAATTAGCAAAACAGCCTGATGAAGTTTATAACAAGCTTTTAGATGAAGCTGATGCAGAAGCAAGACAAGGTACCGAAAATGTATTTTCTATTCTTGCACGCAAATTGCAGGAAAACAATATAAGATTAAGCCGGTATTTTGGAAATATCACCCAGGAAGATTCTGAAATTATTTCTGAAATTGAAGAACAAGAATCGGATGCTGTAAGCCGTGCTATGGAAATTATCCGAAACAGAGTTGATCAGTACGGAGTTTCGGAACCGATTATTCAAAAGCAAGGTTCACGTCGTGTTGTTGTTCAGCTTCCAGGTGTTTCCAAAGAAGAAGAAGCAAAAAGACTTTTACAGGGAAGAGCTCTTCTTGAATTTAAACTTGTTAAAGATCCTGAATTTACTTTCCCGGTTGTTGATATGATCAACCAGGCATTGTTAAGTAAAGATTCCACTAAACAAATTGCAGATTCGCTTTTGGCTAATTTACCTGAAGATCAAAGAATTAAAGCAATTCAGGAAAAGTATCCTTTCTTCTTTTATACAGGAATTGATAGAAGAAACGGAATTGCTGACGGATTTGTACTTGAACGTAATAAAGAAATTGTAGAAAATTTACTTAAAAAAACGGAAGTTCAAAAAGTTATACCTGAAAATGTAGAGTTTGTTTTCAGCGCAAAAGCTGATAGAAAAGGAGCAGAAGGACAATCTGCATATACTTTATATCTTGTAAATAAGGTACCAGAACTCACAGGCGGAGTTGTAGTAGACGCACAGGCAACTCGCGACCCTGGAACAGGCGAACCGGTTGTATCGATGCAGATGAACTCAGAAGGAGCCTTGGAATGGGCTAGAATTACGGGAGCAAATGTTCAAAAGAGATGCGCTGTGATTCTTGACGGGAAAGTATATACTGCTCCGGTTATAAATGAGAAAATACCTTCCGGAAGTTCTCAGATATCAGGAAGTGATTCTTTTGAAGAAGCCAAACTTTTGCAGATTGTATTGAAAGCAGGTGCACTTCCTGCTCCAGTTGATATTATAGAAGAAAGAACTGTCGGTCCATCATTAGGCGAAGACTCTATCAGATCGGGACTTAATGCTTCTTGGATAGGATTTTTACTTATAGCAATATTTATGATATTTTATTACAAATTATCAGGTGCTGTTGCAGATATATCGCTTATCTTTAACGTGATTTTTTTGATGGCGATTTTATCATTATTTAATGCAACACTTACTTTGCCGGGTATTGCTGGTATTATTCTTACAATTGGAATGGCGGTAGATGCAAACGTACTTATTTACGAAAGAATTTATGAAGAATATTCAACAGGAAAAACACTTAAAGCGGCAGTTGATAGTGGATTTAAGAATTCCTATTCAGCCATTTTAGACAGCCAATTGACTACATTAGTGATGGGAATTATTCTTTACAATTTCGGAAGCGGTCCTATTCAAGGTTTTGCTTTAACACTTATCATTGGTATTGTTACATCTTTATTCGGTGCATTTTTATTCACGAAAGTTTTATTCGAGATAATCGTGGTAAAAGGATGGAATATTTCAATAGGAAATAGAAAGGGCTGGCTGGATTCTATCAATTTCGATTGGATTGCTAACAGAAAATATTTCTATATTGTTTCCGGTTGCTTAGTCTTAATTTCGATTATCAGTTTTTCAATCCGCGGATTAGAACTTGGTGTTGACTTCTTAGGCGGATCTGAAATAGGTATTAAATTCGAAAAACCTGTAGACATTACTAATATCAGAACAAATGTTGGAGAATTAGGATTAAAAAATGCCGAGGTTAAATCTTTTGGAGGAGACGATGGAGTTTTAATTAAAACAGAACTTCAGGAAATTCCAAAGGATATTTATCCAAAAGTGCTTTTATCTATTGAAAAAGCAATTAAAAAAGTAGATCCTCAATCTAATCCTGCTATTGTTGATTCAACAGGCAACTCGGTTACTTATGAATTTGAATCTTTTGAAGAAGCCCAGCATATGGCAAACAAACTTTTCCAAGACGGTTTTCAATCAGCGCTTGTTTCGTTAGAAAACGACAATAAGCTTGTCCAGATAAGAGTTGGAATTGCCGACTGGATAAAGGAAAATCTG
Organism: uncultured Melioribacteraceae bacterium; assembly: GCA_964437215.1. Lineage (GTDB taxonomy): Bacteria > Bacteroidota > Ignavibacteria > Ignavibacteriales > Melioribacteraceae > JAAYAN01. The sequence continues at coordinate 40,726 of CAYTFZ010000012.1, forward strand.
CGTAAAATGTACAAGGATAATAAATTTAAAATTATCAAAGAAGAAAAAGTTGGTGCGCAAATAGGAAGTGAATTAAAGCAAGATGCGTTACTTTCTATCCTTTTCGGTTTAATTGCGATAATGCTATATATGGGTTTTCGGTTTAAATTCGTTTTTGGGTTTGGTGCCATTGTTTCATTGTTCCACGATGTAGTTATTACACTCGGAGTATTTTCATTGTTCTATGGTGTTTTCCCTGCACTTAATCTGGAAATATCTATTACAGTTATTGCAGCATTGCTGACATTAATAGGTTATTCTGTTAACGACTCTGTGGTTATTTTTGACCGTATCAGAGAAAACTTTACAATTCATAAAACAGCTGCATTAGAAGAAAATATTAACAAGGCTAATAACAGAACAATAAGAAGAACTCTCGTAACAGGAATTGGTACTATTTTAGCAATTGTTGCTCTTTTAGTTGGAGGCGGTGATGTGTTAAGAGGATTTTCATTTACTCTGTTGCTTGGCATTGTAATAGGAACATATTCATCTTTCTTATCTAGCCAGATAGTATACGATTACACCGTTAAAATGAAAAAGAAGATGGATTTTTAGGATTAAATCTAAAACTATTTTAATTTTAGCCCTCTCATTAAGAGAGGGTTTTTAATTTTAAATAGCATCAATAATTATGTATTTATGTTTCGGAATATATATTACTTTTTATAATAATTATTTTGGGTTAAATTTAGCATAAAAAAATAGAAAATTATGAATATCAGAAAAGCTGTAATAACTGCCGCAGCAAGGGGACAAAGATTGTATCCTGTTGCCGATACAGTTCAAAAAGCAATGCTCCCTATTGTTGATCCTAACGGTATTAATAAACCTGTAATTCAAATTATTGCCGAAGAGGCATTTCTAAGCGGAATAGAGGAAATTTGCATCGTTTGCGCTCCAGGAGATGATAAACGATATATTGAAAGTTTCAGAACCCTGCAAACTTCGATGCTTAAAGCATATAAAAACAGCGAATGGGCAGAAAAGCAAGCCGCCGATATTAAAAATCTGCTGGATAGAATGAGTTTTACAGTCCAGCAGGAACCAAAAGGTTACGGAAATGCAGTATATCAAGCGAAAAAATTTATTAATGGCGAACCTTTTCTTCTGTTATTAGGCGATTATCTTTATGTATCCAATTTACAGGAAAAGAGATGCGCACAGCAGTTGATAGAGCTTGCAGTGAAAGAAAACTGTTCGGCATCCGCGGTTAACCCTACAATAGAGCATTTAATTAGCAAATATGGAACTGTTACTGGAAAAGCCCTTAAAAATTATAAAGGCGTTTATCAAATAGAAAAAATTGCCGAAAAACCTTCGGTAAGTTTTGCAGAGCTTGAACTTCAGACACCCGGACTGAAAAACGGCTATTATCTATGTTTTTTTGGTATGCACATTTTTAAGCCCGTGCTTTTTGATATGCTTGAAAACTATATGGATAAAAATCCCGGCGAAAATGTTTTACTTACTCCTATTCAGGAACAACTGGCAAACGAAGATAAATATCTGGCGCTGGAAATGAAAGGGAACAGATACGATATGAGCAAAAAATACGGATTGATGAAAGCTCAGATTGCGCTCGGCCTTTCAGGAAAAACCCGCGAAGAAATTATGGAAATTATGATTAATCTATTGGCAGAATCTTCAAGAATTTAAGGCATATTTATAAAATGAACAAGTTTATCGAGACAATTACTTCAACCGACTTAACCGTAAGAAATAAATCTTTCGATGAACTTTGTAAAAATATAAGTTCAAAAGAATTATTAAATTCTTTTGAAGAACTCGAAGATTTCCGGAAAACTACCCGGAATCTTTACGAAAGAGTGAGAGCTTGTATTTTTTTATATTCCGGTTACCGCTATTATCTTATGGAATCGAAAGACTATCCTTCCACAGGGCACATTCCAGTTGACGGATATAATCATTTATTAAATAGAAATTTTGAAAAAGCTATAAGTATTTTCCGCTCAACAATTCAGCAAAAAGGAGCTGACTGCAACATTTTCAGCGCTCTTGCCGAAAGCTACCACCTTCTTACTTTTCAAATACTTGCCGATCAGGTTCGTAAAAGCGTACGTTCCAGCATTGGAAATAAATGGATGTTCCGCGTAGGACATCCGGATGAACATCCGTTAAGAATTCATCCCGCGATGCTCGAAAGAAAAGAAGGCTCGTCTCTTTATCCTGTAATGCAGGAAAAAACTTCCGTCCGGATGGACCTTACACATAGCTGCTGGTCGGATATTTTCTTCCTCGGCATGGATTATCCTGAAGGAGCCCGGGTAATTAATATTTCGGCTGATCTTGGAGTTTACGGCAGAGATAAAGAAATAAAGCCGCCTCTCGAATCATACGTCCGCGTAATTACCGAGCCGGTTATCCGAATAACTTCTCTCGATTTAAACGATACAAAAGATATAACGGAATTATCAGATTTATTTAATTTCGGCAATGATTATTTAAGTCTTTTAAAGGCTGCCGTAATAGTTTCCGGATTTGTTCCTCCTTCTTTTGAGGGAACAAATCATTCTGTTTCCGATATTCTAGGAAAAATTCTTTCGCCCGGATTGGGAATTGAACTTGTAACTAAAGTTAATGATATCCCAAAGGGTTCAAGATTAGCTGTTTCGACAAACCTTCTTGCTTCGATGATAAGCGCTTTAATGCGGGCAACAAAGCAGACCGAAAAATTTGAAGGTTCGCTGACCGAAAAGGAGCGCCGGCTTATTGCATCCCGCGCAATAATGGGAGAATGGATCGGAGGTTCCGGCGGCGGCTGGCAGGATTCCG
>CAYTFZ010000012.1:43660-45846 GCA_964437215.1 uncultured Melioribacteraceae bacterium
CGCGCAATAATGGGAGAATGGATCGGAGGTTCCGGCGGCGGCTGGCAGGATTCCGGAGGAACATGGCCGGGAATTAAAAAAATTGAAGGAATTCTTGCAGACCAAAACGATCCCGAATATAATATCAGCCGCGGATGTCTTCTGCCAAATCATAAAATTTTTGATGATAATGATATAAATTCCGGATTTGAAGAAAAACTTACTTCTTCATTAATTCTTTTTCATGGCGGAATGGCTTCGAATGTCGGGCCGATTCTCGAAATGGTTACTGAAAAATATCTGCTTCGCTGTTCCGACGAATGGTATGCTCGGCAAAATGCCAATGAAATTTATAATGAAATTACTAAAACAATTAAATCCGGTGATATTGACAAATTAGCTGACCTGACTTCCGAAAATTTCAAAGGTCCCATTAAAACAATTATTCCCTGGGCTACAACTTATTTTACCGAAGTAATAATTGAAAAAGCAAAAAAACTTTTCGGCGATAAATATCGCGGCTTCCTTATGCTTGGCGGAATGTCGGGCGGCGGAATGGGAATGTTTGTCGATCCTTCTATTTATAACGAGGCAAAGGATAAAATTCTTAATCTTCTTTCTGAAACAAAAAAAGAAATGTCAGTTTATCTTCCTTTTGCGATGAATCCTGTAGTTTATAATTTCAAGATAAATCACAACGGTTCTGTTTCAAAACTGCTGCAAGGCGACGAGGCTTTAATGCCGCGAAGTTATTATTCTCTTATTGTTCCCCTTCTTGTACGAAAAGATGCAAGAGCTTTACCCGATATCAGGAAAATTGAAATAGATAAAGTTACTTCATTCAGTTCCGAAAATAACGATGCTTTCCCGATGCTAAGATCTATTGTAGGAAACCTTTTCAAGTTTTCATCAAAGGTTGAGTCCGATGATAAATATTTACAGTCTGCTGAAACTGAAAAAATAAAACGCGAAAACGGTTTCGATTATATCCAGCACGAGCAGATAAGGCAAGACCTTATAAAAGGCAAAATAGGACTTTCGAGAAACAGACTTCCTGCAGAAACAATAATTGAAGACGTAAGTAAAAACGAAATTGCCAGCCTGACAGAAATTAAGAACAGCGTTATCGGAGAAAAATCCATAAGCGCAGGCAATGCTGCCGTGCTATGCCTTGCTGCCGGAGTAGGAAGCAGATGGACGAAAGGAGCCGGTGTAATTAAAGCAATCAATCCTTTTGTGGAAATTCAAGGTAAACACAGAACTTTTCTGGAAATCCACCTTGCTAAAAATCTAAAAACTTCTTTGAATTACGGTGTGAAGATTCCATTTGTTACGGCAACAAGTTATTTAACCCATAACCCGATTTTTAATCAGCTGAAAATAACCAACAATTATGGATATAACAGCAGCGTTTATTTATCGCCCGGAAAATCTATCGGACAAAGACTTATTCCAATGGAACGGGACTTGCGGTTTTTGTGGGAAGAAATGCCTCAGGAACAGCTTGACGAAAACAAGCAGAAAGTAAGAGAAGCGCTTAGAACATCACTTATTGAATGGGCGAAAAACAAAGGCGAAGGCAGCGATTATGTTGATAATATTGCATCGCAAAGATTAAGTCCGCTCGGACACTGGTATGAAGTCCCCAATATGCTGCGTAACGGAACTCTGGCAAAATTACTTTCGGAAAATCCGTCTGCCGAAAATATATTGCTTCATAACATAGATACTTTAGGAGCCGATCTTTCTGCCGAAGCTTTAAGTTATCATATCACTTCCGGAAATGCCCTTACGTTCGAAGTTATCCCGAGAAGAATTGACGACAGAGGCGGCGGACTTGCAAAGATAAACGGAAAATTACGTCTGCTTGAAGGGCTGGCTCAGCCGAATGATGAAGATGAACTGTGTTTAAGTTTCTACAACACAATGACAACCTGGATAAATATTGATAAGCTTCTGGATATTTTCGGTCTGCTGCGCGAAGATTTGTTTAAACGAACGGAAAATGAAATTACAGAATCTGTAAGAATGATTGCGCGGCGGATGCCGACTTATGTAACTGTAAAAGAAGTGAAATACAGATGGGGACACGGACAGGAAGATATACTGCCGGTTGCCCAATTCGAAAAATTATGGGGAGATATGAGCGCTCTGCCTGATATTAAGTGCGGTTTTTTAATCTGTCCGCGCGTAAGAGGACAGCAGTT
>CAYTFZ010000013.1:0-6667 GCA_964437215.1 uncultured Melioribacteraceae bacterium
GTTAAAAAACTTGCAACGTTGAAGGTTGACATTTTAAAAAAAACAGCGCCCTTTAAGGTTATTACCGTCATACTAATTAGTTTTGTTTTTTCATCATTCCCCTTAATCTTTTTTGTTATTTTTAATTTTCTCCGTACTTTTGTGCAATTTTTTCCTGTTTACACTGTGTTTTAACAAATAACCAAAGGTTTAGGATGGCAGATACAAAACGCGAACATTGGGGTTCTAAAATCGGGTTCATTCTTGCAGCGGCGGGTTCGGCAATCGGCTTGGGTAATATCTGGAAATTCCCTTACATTGCAGGCGAAAACGGCGGCGCGGCATTTATCTTTGTTTACCTTATTTGCATTGCTTTAATCGGTCTGCCTGTTTTAATGGGAGAAATCCTTCTCGGGAGAACCTCGCAAAAAAATCCCGTCGGGGCTTTCCGCGCGCTTACAAAATCAAAATTCTGGCCGCTTGTAGGTTTTCTTGGGGTAATTGCAGGATTTACAATACTATCATTCTACAGCGTTGTTGCGGGCTGGGCTACAGGCTATATTACAGAAGCCATAATGAATAATTTCAGCCTTTATAACGAAACCGCTTCTTCCGGAGAGCATTTTAACAGTCTGGTTAGCAATCCTTACTGGATAATCGGTTACGATATTTTGTTTATGGCTGTTAGTATGTTAATTGTTTACGCGGGAATTAATAAAGGCATCGAACGCGGAAGTAAGATTCTTATGCCAATGCTGTTTGTTCTTCTTTTAATTTCTATGGTGCGAGGTTTAACTCTGGACGGAGCGCAGGAAGGGATCAATTTTCTTCTTAAACCTGATTGGAGCCAGGTGACCGGAAACTCTGTTCTTATAGCATTGGGACATGCATTTTTTACTTTAAGTCTTGGAATGGGAGCTATGATGACTTACGGCAGTTATATGTCGGAAAAAGATAACATTCCAAACGCGGCGCTTCAAATTGTTTTTCTCGATACCTTAATCGCTCTGATGGCGGGCGTTGCAATATTCACTTCTGTATTTGCTACAGGGCTCGACCCTGCCGGCGGACCCGGTCTTATTTTTCAAACTCTGCCGGTTGTTTTTTCAAAAATGCCTGGCGGTTATATTTTTGCAATATTTTTCTTTTTGCTGCTAACAATTGCCGCGCTTACTTCGGCAATTTCGCTGCTGGAAGTAGTTGTTTCCTATTTTGTGGATGAAAAAGGATATGCACGTCATAAGGCAGTTTTATTATTCGGAACACTTGCCTTTGCCGTAAGCGTTCCAAGCGCTTTATCTTTTAATTATATAGCTGATTTTAAAATTGCCGGACTTACATTCTTTGACCTTATGGATTTTCTTGCATCGAACATATTTTTGCCTTTAGGCGGATTGTTAATGTCGATATTTATTGCATGGAGATGGGGTTTAAATAATGCCGTTTCAGCTATTAAAAAAGGTGCGGATAGTTTATTTGATAAACATCCTTATCTTATAAATTTATGGATTTTCTTTCTCAAATATCTTTCGCCAATACTGATATTTTTAGTGCTGCTTCATTCTGCCGGATTATTAGAAAAAATTATTCATTGGTTTTAAGAGATTTTTATTTCGGCGGATATTAAATTATAAATTAGCTATGTTACAAAATAAAAAATGAGTTTTATGAAAAAAATATTAAGTCTTGCAATTATTCCTTTGCTGTTTTTATTTTCTTTTTGCGACGATACAGTTACAAACGATGATGTTGACAGCGTTATAATTCCCGAAAAAAATGTAAGTTTCAACCAGCATATTTGGCCTTTAATTAAAACGAAATGTTCATCATTTGAAGGCTGCCACGGAGTTGATGACTACGGAGGACAAGGTGCGGTAATCCTGACAAGTTATCAAAGCATAATGGAACAGGTTGTTGCCGGAGACCCTGAAACGAGCAATCTTATATTAATTACCGAAGGTATTAAAATGCACCCGGCTGTTCCGGATATCTTAAAACTTAACGATAACCAGAAAGCCGGAATTAAAACCTGGGTAAAGGAAGGTGCAAAAAACAACTAGTGTTTAAAGCCACTTGTTTTGTTTATACCAATCGATTGTTCTCTTCATTCCTTCTTCTAACGATATTTCTTGTTTAAAACCAAGTTCACGTTTAGCTTTTGAAATATCGCAAGTCCAGAAAGGTTGAACAAAATCACGGGCTTTTTCAATATTGAAAGTAGCGGCCTTGCTCGAAAACATTGAGAATAATTCTGCAAAAACTGCTACCGTGTAAACAAGTAAATGTGGAAGTCTTAATCTTAAAGCATTTTTTCCTGTTGCTTGTTTTATAGCGTCTGCTACCTGAGGCCAAGTGTAAAATTCATCTGAACTTATAAAATAAGTCTGCCCCACAGATTTTTCTGAAATTGCAGCAAGATATAAACCGTTAACCAAATCGGTCACGTGAATCAGACTCACCTTTTTTTCATCAAAGCCGACCATTGTCATTAAGCCCTGAAGGTAAGTCCTGAAAACCAGATAGATTTCAGTGTCCCTTTCGCCAAAAACTGCCGGCGGACGGCAGATTGTTATCGGAAGTTTATCCATATATTTATGAACAAGTTCTTCCTGGGCTTTTTTGCTTTTTCCGTAACGGGTAATCGGGTTTAAAGGTGAATCTTCATTAACAGCTTTTTCTTTAGTTGAAGGTCCGGCTGCCGTAAAACTGCTTACCACAACTACTTTTTTAATGCTTGGATTACCTTCGGATACAGCATCCAGAATATTTTTGGTAGTTTCAACATTTCCTTTAAGATAATCTTCCCATTCCTTGGCTTTTACAACTCCTGCTACGTGAAAAACATAATCGGCATCCTTAACAACCTGAACAAGTTTTTCTTTATCAAAAAGTCCGCAATCGGCAATCTCAATATCTTTTCCTTCAAGCCATTTTTTACTGCTGGTGCTGCGGGCAATAACCTTAACTTTATGCCCTTTAGCAATGAGTAAATCCACAAGATGACTTCCTACAAAACCGGTTCCTCCGGTAACAACTGATACTAATCTTTCTTTCATATTTTTTCTGATTTTAATTTGATTGATTTTCTTTTATTTTAATTATACTTTTCGTTTTTGATTTTGAGTTCAAAAATAGAAAAAAATATTATTAAAGATAAATTTTTGGGGAGGATTAATTTGGATTTATTTAAAAAATGCTATGAATTTACACGGGCTGATGAAATAAAAGCAGCAGGAGTTTATCCTTATTTCAGACCGATTGAAGATAACGACGGACCGGTTGTAACTATTGAAGGGAAAAGAGTAGTAATGGCAGGTTCAAACAACTATCTCGGACTTACACGCCATCCCCACGTTAAAGAAGCTGCAATTAAAGCAATTGAAAGATTCGGAACAGGATGCTCAGGTTCGCGATACCTCACCGGAACAATTGAACTTCATATTGAGCTTGAAGCAAGGCTTGCAAAGTTCCTTGGAAAAGAAGCTGTACTATTATATTCTACAGGTTATCAAACAGCGCAAGGAATAATTCCTACTTTGGTTAACCGCGGCGAATATGTTATTTCGGATAAAGATAACCACGCTTGTATTGTTGCCGGAAATCTTATGGCGCGAGGCGCAACTGCCGAACTTTTAAGATATAAACATAACGATATGGAAGACCTTCAGAGAGTTATAAGCAAGATTCCTGTTGAAACACCTAAATTAATTGTAAGCGATGGTGTTTTCAGCACAGGCGGCGAAATTGTAAATCTTCCTGAATTGAATAAAATTGCAAAACAATACAACGCCCGTCTGCTTATCGACGATGCTCATTCAGTTGGAGTTATTGGAAAGGGCGGAAGAGGAACTGCAAGCGAATTTGACTTGGTTGATGAAGTTGATATGACAATGGGAACATTCAGTAAAACATTTGCATCGCTTGGCGGTTTTGTTGCCGGAGAAGCAAAAGTAATTGATTATTTAAAACATCACGCAGCCGCGCTTATTTTCAGCGCATCGCCGACTCCGGCATCTGTTGCCTCGGCATTAGCAGCATTGGATGTTTTAGAAAAAGAACCTGAACGCGTGGACAGACTTATCCGCAATACTTCAAAAGTCCGTAAAGCTTTAACCGAAGCCGGATTTAATGTAATTCAGGGAAGAACTGCTATTGTGCCAGTTATTGTTGGCAATGATGAACTTGCATTTAAAATGTGGAAAGGGCTTTACGATTTGGGTGTTTTTGTAAATGTTTTCATTTCTCCAGGAGTTCCTCAAGGCAGACAAATGATGCGCACAAGTTATATGAGTACTCACGAGGACGAGCATCTCGACCAAATTATTAATACTTTTAAAAAGGTTGGAAGCCAGATAGGTTTGATCTAATATTTGAAATATGAAGCATACCACCCGGTATGCTTTTTTTTACATTAAGGAAAATTATGAGCGATATTAAAATTCTGAAAGCTGATTCAAAATCTGAAATTAATACTTTTTTAAAGATGGCATTCGATATTTATAAAGGAAACGATGCCTGGGTGCCCCCTCTTTATATGGATAAGATGCACGTTCTTGATAAAGTAAAAAATCCTTTTTTTCAGCATGCCGAGATGCAGCTTTTTATGGCGGAAAGAGATGGGAAGATTGTAGGAAGAATTGCAGCTATAAGCAACGAATTACATAATAAAACTCATAACGACACAGTTGGTTTTTTTGGATTTTTTGAATGCATTAATGATCAGGATGTTGCCAACACACTTTTAGATACAGCTAAGGACTGGCTGAAGAAACGAGGGTTTACTGAAATGAGAGGTCCGGCAAATCCCTCATCAAATGACGAATACGGACTTTTAATTGATTCTTTCGATTGTTCACCCGTAATATCTATGCCGTTTAATCCCCCTTATTATATTAAGCTTTTAGAAAATTACGGTTTAACAAAAGCTAAAGACCTTTATGCTTATTTAATACGCAATGAAATATTAGTTAAGCAGGAAAAACTTGTGCGCGGCGCAGAAATAGTAAGAAAAAGAAGCGGGGTTACAATACGTACTTTGAATCTTAAAAAGTTTAATGAAGAACTTGGGCTTGTTAAGTATGTTTATAATAAAGCTTGGGAAAAAAACTGGGGATTTGTTCCGCTTACAAATGAGGAAATGGACGACCTTGCTGCTAATTTCAAACCGCTTATTAATCCTAATGTTGTTCTTTTTATGGAAAAAGACGGCGAGACTATAGGCTTTGCTTTATGCGTACCCGATTACAACCAGGTTTTTAAGAAAATGAACGGAAAGTTATTTCCGTTCGGTTTTATTAAACTTTTAACACAAAAGAAAAAAATAAATCTTTTACGAATAATTATTCTTGGTGTTATCCCTGAATATCAAAAACGCGGACTCGATTCCCTATTCTATTATGAAATTGCAAAAAGAGCAAAGGAACAGGGAATAACTCTTGGAGAAGCAAGCTGGATACTTGAAGATAATATTATGATGAACAAGGGTGCCGAAATGATGGGCGGCGAACTTTATAGAAAATACCGCATTTACGAGGTGAAGATTTAAGTAGTTCCCAGCGAGAAATCGCTGGGTTAAATATGATTAGTTTCCATCCAAATGTTTCACAATTTCTGACCATATATCCGTCTATTGCAAAATCTTGGGACCTTAAAGTTTTGATAAAATGCTACACTTATATTCCCATAATAGCCTGGCAGAATAAACTCATAATACTTAATGTTCTTATCATTTGTATTAACCGATATGGTATTATTTTAATTTAGTTTCTATATCTTCCAAAAAGATTTGTGAAAGGAATTATTTTAATTGCTAATTATTCAACAAATAAATATGAATTTACGAAATTAATTATTTTTAAGGAACAATTTCAGTCCGTTAAATAATGCCGGTTTCCAGACTGAATGATGATGTGTTCCTGGAATAATTTCATATTTAAACAGGAAATTTTTATAAGGATGCATTTTTAGTGCTCCAACAATATTTTTATAAGAATCCAGGAAAAATTCTGTTTCATCCCCACCGACAGCGATGTAAAGATTTAAAGGCAAATTTTGCGTGCTTTCCCATAATTTCTGCTCGTTTGCAATTAAATCGCTATGCTCCATTTCGGGGTTAAGAGCAGGGCTTGCGCAAATATAATTCTTAAATAATTCTCCGGAATTTATATGCTGAGTAAATGCGTAAATAAGAAAATGACCTCCAAATGAAGAACCCCATAGCGTTCTTTCTTCCGGAAGTATTTTGTACTTATTTTCTACGTACGGAATAATTTCATCTTTAATACATTTTAAGAATCTATCGGAATGAACAATCAAATCACGCTTGCGTATTTCGCCATAATCGTATCCGTCAGGGTACCCGATTGCAGCAACAATTACTTCAGGGAGTTTTCCAATAAAGCCCAAGTTATGTATTGAATCGTGCTCCTCCCTCCGCCAATAGCCGTCGGTCATATATATTACGGGGTAACTTTTTTCTTTTTTATATTTGTACGGCAGACTGATTTCGAGTTTAATGCTGTCGCCAATTACCGGGCTGAAAAGAGTTGTATCAATAATTTTTGCGGAATGGGAATTCTCTTTTGCGTTCATTTTATCTTCAATAAAATTGGATTTGCTTTCGCAGGCAGAAAAGTTAAGGGAAAAGAAGACAATTAAAAAAAATGGTTTAGTAAACGTTTTCATAATT
>CAYTFZ010000013.1:6767-8594 GCA_964437215.1 uncultured Melioribacteraceae bacterium
CCATTGAGCAGGATTTAACAGTGCATTTATTTTATTTATTGTCTCTTTGAATTCAGTTTCGGGCAACTTGGTAATGAATTCTGCATTTCGCGTTTTCCAATCGAGGTTTTTAATTTGATCAGATAATATTACTCCTTCAATTTTATCATTCTGTTGGATTTTTACTTCAAATGGATATCCCTTCATTTTACTTGTTACTGGACAAAATATTGCCAATCCTGTTTTTTCATTATACATTTTTGGCGATATAACCAAAGCTGGTCGTCTTCCTGCCTGTTCATGTCCTGCTTGTGGATTAAAATCCAACCAAACTATATCGCCAAAATCCGGAATAAAGCTTTTTACTTTTACCAATGTTCATTTCCTTCAGGTTGTCCAAAATCAATCTCATTTTGAATATTTGATTCGTTAATACCTAATAATAAATCTTTCAGTAAATATTTTTTTTCTTCAATCGGTTCAATAATAATCTTGTTTTCTTCAAGACTCAGATTAACAAATTCATCTTCCCGAATGTTAGATTGAAATGCAAAAGCTTTTGGAATCCTTAAAGCTAAACTGTTTCCCCATTTTTGAATTTTTATTAACATAGTAAATCCCACAATATGTTTCTACAACAAAGATACATATTGTTAAATTATATATCAATATCATTTATTTATCTATTCAAAATAATTTTTTCACTCTATCACCGAATTCTTTACTTCAATCCGGGTAGTTTCGTGCATAGATATTCCAGGTAATGGATACCATGAGCCGCCTTTATTGTTTTGTATAACAGAGTTTTCTATTACAATATTTCCGGATAAATCATTGGTTACAAAAAACACAGCCGAACCGTGAGCGTTAACTTCATTCTTCTCAATTAAAGTGCCTAATATTTTCAGCGTCATTGTGTTGCCGTCATTATAAATTGCACCGCCGCTGCCGCCGCCCGGTGTGCCTGCCTGCGCTGGATTTGCCCCGTTCCCGATTGCTTTGTTATGCGAGAAAAGGCAATTTATAATAGTCCACGAAACTCCGATGCTGCTTATACCGCCGCCGTTTGAACCAGTGTTGCCGTAACCTTCTTTTCCGCCGAATGTGGTATTTACAACATAAACAGGCAGATTATTATACTGACTGAAAACTCTTACTGCAGCTCCGCCTACATCAGGTCCAACTGAAGCGCAAACATTATTGAAAAATCTGCAATTAACAATTTTAACTCTTCCGCCGCGCACCCAAATTGCGCCGCCGCCATCAAATTCTTTTTCATTTTTTGAGTTACCGTCAATAAAAGTCAAGTTTTGTATAGTCAATCTCGGGCTGTCCTGATTCTGGCAGTGTGAAGTTGTCCAAACCTGATTTTTATCGCAGGTATTCATATATAAAATACGGGTTGCTCCCCCGCCGCTTAATGTTACAAGTCCGCCGCCATCAATAACAATATCGGGCTTTTTATCATTAAATATTTTTGCCGGTCGGTTTAAGGTTATTGTTACGGGCTGCCCTCCTGTATTAAAAACTATTACGCCACCTTGAGCAACGGCATTTATAAAATCCTCGGCAGTGCAGCTTTCAGGTGTTCCGGTTCCAATTATGTGATCGGGTTTGGAAATATCTGCAAGTCCGGCAGAAATTGGAATCGGATATTTCCCATCGGGATTACCGGCAGGCGGACCGTCCAGAGGATTTGTAAGCGGATTAAAAACTTCAATTGTTTCCTCAGGCTCAACTGATTTGTTCCCATCGTTGCAAGATCCGATAATTGTGATAATAGAAAAAAATATGATAAACTTTTTTAACATTTTCCCAGCAAAGTTAAACCTTTTAAATTTACTATTT
>CAYTFZ010000013.1:8694-11986 GCA_964437215.1 uncultured Melioribacteraceae bacterium
TAGGATTACTTGCTCTTTTTTTCTACAATAAGCGTTCTAACAATTACGATATTTCTATAAATGAACAAAACAAAGAGTTAGAAAAAAGGAATAAGGAACTGGAAAATTATAAAAATAACCTTGAATCAATTGTTAAGGAAAGAACTGAAGAGCTTCGCATTCAGAATATTTTTCTGCGCACATTAATAAATACTATTCCTCATCCTGTATTTGTTAAAAGCACAAGCGGACACTTCACTGATGTCAACAAAGCCTTCGAAGATTATTTCGGATTCGGGAAAGATGAAATCATCGGGAAAAATGCCGAAAATATATTCAAAAAAGAAATTAAGCAGAAAGCAGATATAATTGATAAAGACCTTTTAGAAAATACAGGCAAAATAGTATATGAAACCTCAATGGAAGACAGAAACGGTATAATTAGGTATATGCTGGTTTATAAAACAGCTTACGGAGAGGATACTAGTAATCCGGAAGGGATAGTTGGGCTTACAATAGATATTACCGATCAGAAAAATCTGCAACAAAAAATGCATGCAGCATTAGAGCAGGAAAAACAGCTTAACGAAATGAAAAATAGTTTTATTTCGCTTGTATCTCACGAATTCCGGACTCCGCTTACATCGATATTGTCTTCTACAGATCTACTTGAGCTATACGGACGAAACTGGGATGAAGAAAGATATCTGCAATATATAAACTCAATTCAAATTTCTGTGTTAGAAATGGTTGAAATGCTTAACGATATTATTACACTAAGCAGAGGCGACAGGGGCAAATTATCGCTTAATCCAATTAAATTTAACTTAAAAAAAGCAGTAACAGAACTTATTGAAAGAGAAAGATTAAACTGTAAAAACTCGCATCAAATCAATCTAATTTATGAAGCAAGTGATTTTGAAGTAAACGCCGATTTAAAAATTATTAACCATATTTTAGATAACCTTTTATCAAATGCAATCAAGTTCAGCCCTGCCGGCAAAGATATTTTGTTAAAAGTAAATATTGATCAAGAATTCATTTATTTTGAAGTGCAAGATGAAGGAATGGGAATACCTGAAGAAGAAATTAAACATATTTTTGAACCTTTTTACCGGACTAAAAATGCTTCTGATATTACCGGTTCTGGATTAGGACTATCGATATGCAGACAGTTCGTTCAAGTCCATAAGGGAGATATAAAAGTTAAATCGGAATCAGGCAAAGGAACAATATTTTATGTTAAACTTGCCATAGCAGATTAGCACTCCGGGTCTGATAAAACATCCAGACCCGGGTGTTAAAATATTATGCAGCACTTTTCTTTTTAAATATTCTGTAAATTGATAGAAGAATTATGGCTCCTATTGTTGCTCCTATAAATCCTGCAGTTTCACCTTGTTCGTAAATCCCTATAAATTTTCCTAAAAAAGTAAATATAACTGAACCGGCAATTCCAATAAGAATTGTAATAATAATTCCTCCCGGATCTTTACCCGGCATAATAAATTTTGCCAAAGCTCCGGCAATTAAGCCTATTATAATTGTCCATATAATTGACATTTTTAAACCTCATAATTATAAATAAGTTATTTAGTTTTGCTTAAGTTTGCGGAATAAGAAACGCGCACTAAAAAACACAAGAAACACTACAATTGCAAAAGCAATTACAGGAACAAGTAATGCTATTACCGCCAGCAATACCGAACTGCCCAGCTCAATGGACGACACAGCAGGATTTCCAATACCTGCTGTAGTTACAGAAGATGTTGCACGAACTATTCCAGTAAAAGACTGAATAGTTGCCGCAACTCCTCCTCCGGCAATAATTGCAAGTGCCCATTTCAGCAAAGGTGAAATTCCTGTTATAACCGATGCAGTTAAAATTATTCCAGCAATTACGGCTATAGGCGAAGCAATTGTATCAAGTACGTTATCTACCCACGGAATGTAATAAGCAGCTATTTCCAAAACAGTAGCTACACCGAATGTAATTAATGCAGGATATGTGGCAATCCAGCTAAAGGAATCTGAAAGAGAAAGATATCCCGTTAGTGAAGCAATACTTATCAGCAAAAACGGGATAAATATCCTGAATCCGCTGGAAGCGCTTAAACCAATTCCCATCAAAACAGTAAGTATTATACTGTAATCCATTTTTTTTATAGATTTGGAATTTTCAGTTTTTGCCCGACTTTTATCATATCAGGATTTGAAAGCTGATCTTTGTTAGCGTTAAAAATCTGCATATATTTATTTGCATCTTTATAATACAGCTTTGATATTTTACTTAAATTATCGCCGCTTACAACAGTATGAAAATGTAAATAATCAGTATTTTTTACTTTAATATCGGCAACTAAGTCAGCTGGTTTATCTCCTGCAATTTCCTTTATTTTATCCCAAATTAAATTTTTCCCATATTGTGTTTCAGTTGTGCCTGATATTTTTAATTTCCCAGCGTCTTCTTTAATATCAATATTCTGCATATTTAATTCTTTAGCTAAAGAAACAACAGGACTATATTTTACTTGTAAAGACATAAACCCTCCTTTAATATTTTTTATTTTTTTCCGAATAATCCGCCAAGTACTTCCATTCCCTGGCTTAAAATATCGCCTTGCGGAATTTTCCCTTCGGGAGTAAGTTTATCTACCGCTTGCGGTAATAAATCTGAAAGCTGACTAAGTACATCATCAGAACTAAGTCCCAATTTTGAGGCAATATTTTTAATCTGATCGCTGCCTAAAACGTTTTGAATTTGATTTGGTGAGATTGATGCATTTTTACCTGTTCCTACCCAGGACTCAAATACATCGCCCAAACCTTTTGCTGCAAACTGGCTTAAAAGTCCGTTTAATCCACCGCTTTGTTCGCCGAAAAGATTCATGACTACAGACATCAAATCATTTTGTTTTTGAGAATTGTTGCCAAAAGCTGAATTGATTGCACCTATTATGTCCATTTCATCACCTGTATATTTGTTGGTATTATATCGTCTTTTTTTTAATCAATAACATTAAGAAATTCATTATCATAAAAAGCCACGCATATCAAAAAATATATTTCGGAAGGGATGTGGAATATTCTCTGCTTAACTTCCCTAAAAGAAAAAATAACAATTAAAGTAGGTAAAAATCAACACAATATTTTTTTTATATTTTTTTACTCTTTATAGTTCTGTATTTTTTTAAGAAGTATTCATATTCTTCTTTTATAAAATCCGATCCGTATTTTCTTTCTAACCTTTTTACTGTAAAATGCGCCCAGGCAATATTCTGAAAATGATCGATAAAAAGAAGATTTATTATTG
>CAYTFZ010000013.1:12086-22812 GCA_964437215.1 uncultured Melioribacteraceae bacterium
TCGGCAATAGACCTCAGCATAATTGTTGTGGAAACTGGTAATTCTATCGACAAAGCAGCTAGACCGAAAGCGCCGCCTAAAGCACCGCTTGCTCCCGATATTATTTTATGGAATCTGTTCGAAGAAAACTTCCCCCTCTTATTCTTCATACTGTAAATGGAAATTTCCAAAGCTTTACGCAATGCCGCCTGTGTTATATCTCCAATCCGTTCATTCCATTTTGCTGGTAAATAATTAAATGCTTTTTCAACAGGAGTGCCAATAAAATCGGTGATTTTTGCCGTCAAAGATGGATATTCTAGGATATCAACAGCTTTTTTAAGCGCTCTGTGATCTTCTTCTTTCAATTTCATATTACTCGTATATTATTTGAGTAGCATAAAAATACTTAAAGCAATTCAATTTGGCAAATCAATAATAGCCTTTTTTATAAGAAGATTATCATCAATTATATTTCTGAAATTTTAAATAGTACTTTTAACTGAATTTTTTTTTAGTTTTTATTTTTTTTTAACAACCATAATTCAGGTTAAATTCAGCTGGTTTTCAAAACATTACCAATTCCCGGTATAATTTTTCAAATAGTTAGTGGTTAATTTATAAGTTAATATTCCGGCAATAAATCCTAAAAACACCAACATATTGCCACCCGTAAATTGCGAATAAATAAAATACGGATTAAAATGATAACTGAAAGGTATATGTGATATTTTCCCGGTATTACTGATTAAATTACCAACACCAGCACCTAAATAACCCCAAAGAAGAAATTTTGAAACAGCAAATATTCCGCGAAATGTTTTAAAACTACTGTCAATTTGCTTTATTAAACCATAAATAACCGAAATAATATAAATCAGCCAGAAAGTTTCACTGTTTTTTATAAATTCCGGTAAAAGAAAATATCCGGAAAGAAAAACAATTAGACTTATTATAATCCTTAAATAAATTTGCGGATTTTCTATAGAAGTAACTTTCGAATCGAGATCGTTAAATATGCTTTCAGCAATTCCGGTTTCAGCGTTTATTTCAATTTTTTCTGAACCACAGGCAAAGCAATATTTTTCTTTTTCATCGGATTTTTCTCCGCAATTCGGGCAGACATTTGAAAATTTCATATACTCTCACCTATAACTAAAGGGTAATACAATCCTCACCCCATTATTACTTCAACTTTATTTTCATCTGTTAATTTTTCAACCGGAATAAGATTATCACTAAGAAGTTCACCGTTAAGTTTAATTGAACTTACTCCTTTGCATACTCTGCTTGGATTTTTAACTAATATTTTCACATTCTTTCCCCTGAAACAGCGTACAGCGTTAAATCCTTTCCATCCTGAAGGAATACAAGGATCAATTCTTAACCCTTCAAACTCTGGTTTTATTCCTAAAATATATTGTGTTCCGCTGAAATAAGACCAAGCTGCGGCACCAGTAAGCCACGAAGTTCTCGTATTTCCTGCCCTTGGCGAAAAAGTGCTGTATGTTGTCTGTCCCTGAACATAAGGTTCCATCTGCCTGATTTCAGCGTGTTCGTTATATGCTGCCGGCATCGATGCGCGATAATACTCATATGCCCTGTTTCCGTTTCCTAATATACATTCAGCCATCACTCCCCAACCCTGTGTATGATTAAAGATTCCGGCATTTTCTTTTATTCCCGGATTAAAAACTACAGCTCGCATAACATCAATTGATGTTTTATGAAATGGCGGTGCAGAAAGCATTAACCCGTATGGAGTTGCAAGTTTGTCCTTAACAGACTGCATTGCTTTTGCAGCTTGATCTTGAGATGCAGTTCCGCTGATTACCGACCAAACTTGTGTATTAAGATAT
This sequence comes from uncultured Melioribacteraceae bacterium, assembly GCA_964437215.1. Lineage (GTDB taxonomy): Bacteria > Bacteroidota > Ignavibacteria > Ignavibacteriales > Melioribacteraceae > JAAYAN01. The sequence goes on from CAYTFZ010000013.1 coordinate 13,925, forward strand.
ACCTGCCCTTCGCAGTAATCTTTTGTGCCGTAAACTGTTCCGTCTTCTGTTATTGCCCAGATAAACCAGTTTCCATCCCAGCAGGTCTTCTGTATAGATTCTTCAAGCTTAGTTCTGTGTTCATCAGCCCATTTTTTTTCTTCCGGTTTATCAAGTTTTTCTGCTAATTCGGCATATACTTTTAATCCTAAACGTAACTGAAATGCTACAAATAAACTTTCGCCGTAATATCCGAGACGCAAACAATCATTCCAGTCGGCCGATAAACCGCAAGGCAGATTATTTTTGCCCATCCTTTCCAGATTAAATTCAAGCGCCCTGCGGAGATGCCCAAAAACCGAGGCTTTGCCTTTATCGGCATATGGAAGTATTTTTTCGTAAAAATTGATATCACCTGTTTCTCCAACATATGCTGGAACAGCATTAAAAAACCATAAACAGTCATCCGAGCGGTATTCTTCTGCCGGCGGTTCTTTTTCAAAACCAGGTTTATGTTCAAATGGTTTAATTACCGGAATTGCTCCGCCGTTCGAAAGCTGTCCGGTAAGCATCAGTTCTAATCTTTCTCTTGCATCTTCGGTAATTGCCGCTGTAACGCCTAATATATCCTGAACCGAATCGCGGAAACCAAGTCCGTCGCGTTCACCGTTATATACCAGACTTGCAGCGCGCGACCACGCAAATGTAATAAGACAATTGTAAAGTCCCCATACATTTATTGTAGAATTAAATTCCGGATCTGGCGTTTCAACCATAAGACTTCCAAGTTTTGAATGCCAGTTTTCTTTCAACTTTTCAAATTCTTCATCTGCACGTTGCAGCGAACCGAATTCTTCAACAATTTTTTTGCCTTTTTTTCTTGCATCGCCTATTCCCAGCATTATCATAAATTCTTTCGTTTCACCCGGATTAAGAGAAATATTAGTTTGCAAAGTTCCGCAAGAATTATCCCCGAATACGTTGCTGTTTGTGCATTTACCATTTCGTACAGCTTCAGGATTATTATAACTGCCGTATGTTCCTAAAAAAGATTCTCGGCTTGTATCATAACCGTCAATAGTTGAACCGATTAATGCAACCCAAGTATGACTTGCCATATCATTTTCCAAATCGGCAATATCTTCTTCGGGAGTTAAATTATCCTGAATAGAAATCCTTAGCAATCCGTTTTCAAGCTTTCCCTGAATAATAAAAAGCGAATACTGTAGATTTACCTGGTCCTGAAATGTATCCCATTGATTAGTAAATTCGCAGTAAGAAAAAGCTGAAATATCCCTTTTCTCATTGCTATTGTTTGTTATTTTCATTTTCCAATATTCAAAATCCTGATTAAGAGGTACAAAATATGTTGTTTCGGATTTAATTCCTGCATATTCCGATTCAATAATTGTATAAGCCGTTCCGTGCCGGCAAATAGATTTATACTGATCGAGCGGTTTTCCCACAGGCTGCCACGAAGCCGACCAGAAATCACTTGATTTATTATCCCTCAGATAAAAATATCTTCCGGGCTGGTCCATAGGAATGCTGTTGAACCGAAGACGTAAAAATCTTCCGCGAGCACCGGATTTGTAAAAACCATATCCGCCTGCATTGTTTGTTATTATTGCTCCGTAGCGTGTTGATCCAAGGTAGTTGCTCCACGATTGAGGAGTATCAGGACGTTCTATTACATACTCTTTATTTTTGTCATCAAAATATCCATACCTCATTAAGTTTTCCTCCTTTGGGATTTTTGATTTACCAGTTTTATTTATTAAATACCAAACGATTATAAAACGAATTGTTAATTTATGATTTTTATATAAATTTATAATATAATTATTAAGAGGAGTAAAAATATTAGCTGTCTATATAAAATAATAACACCAAGAGTAAGGAATGAAAAAAATGAAAAGAAGAAGTGCAATTGTTTCTTAACAAATCTGGATTATTCAGCAAAAATGATTTATTATATCTACAGAAACAGGGCTTATTCAGAAAACCGGATTAAAGGACTGAAATATAATTCTGGGGCAGTTAGCTTTAACTCGCAAGACTTTTGGGCGATATAAGCAACGCTATATTTTGTAATGATTGCTTATAATATCACGAGTTTATTCTGTCAGGCTATTTGGGAGCAGAAGTGCAGCATTTTCTGAAACTTTAAGGCACCAGGTTTTTGCAATCGACGGGTATATGGTCAGAAAAGGAAATTACCGAATATTGAAACTCTCTCTTGCTATGAAAAGAAGAGAATGGTTTTCTGGTTTTTGGAGTTCAACCAAACTAATGGACTGGCATTTTTTTGTCCCATCTTAATTTTCTAATGGCGAATTTGGGTTTATTCTTTTCTATACCCAATAAAACATCTCCAGTTTAAACAAACCGATTAAATTTTTTTTTTACTTTTTTTCATTATCGCTTTTCTGCAGGCTTTCTTCTTTAAGCTTATTATAATATTCCAGCCAGTCTTTAGGGGTAGCACTCAACCTGATATCACGTAAATTCTGAAAATCAAAATCTGTAATATCGGCAAAAAGATTGGCAATGTTAACGGCAATTCCAAAATTAAACTGAGCAGTATTTATTTCAATTGCTTTTTTATGATTGTATACGAAGTCGACAATTCTTTCAGGCATACCCCATAAAGCTAAAAAATAAGCTCCTACTTCTGCATGCGATGTTCCGTATAAATGCTTTTCGGCAATTGAGTATCTCATATTTTCCTGATTCATAAGCTCAATTACTCTTTCGGGGTAGTCCTTAATTTCCATAAAAACTATTTTACCAATATCGTGCAACAATCCTGCAATATAAGCATCGTCCATCATTTCAATTTCGTTTCCCAGAGTTTTGCGAATAATTTCCTTTGCAAACCGTCCTACTTTATTTCCATGGTTCCACATCTCCTCAAAATATCTGTGCAAATCTTTATTAATACTATATTTAACTGAAAGATGATGAAACAATAAAAGCGACTTAAGAATATTTCTGCCCAAAAAACTTACCGCCTGAGCAGGGTCGGAAATCTGTTTTGCTAATCCGAAAAACGAGGAATTTACTATCTTAAGGATTTTTGTTGTAAATGATAAATCCTGTGAAATAATTTCAGCTATTTTCATTAGTGAAATATCTTCCTGCGATAAAGCCTTATCGAGCTTCATATAAGTATCAGGAATTGTAGGAAGTTCGCTCATACCATTAATAACTGTCATAAGAGATGTATCGCTGAGATATTTTGTAAGGATATCAATTCTTTTAAGAATATCTTCAATTTTTCTATTATCAAAAGGTTTAAGCAGCGTAAGATGTACTGCACGCGAGGCTTCGGCACTTAAATTCCTTTCGAGGTTACTTGAGAAAAGTACTCTGTAGATATGAGGATATTTTTCGCGAATAACTTCAAGAAGTTCAATTCCGTTTTTTTCAGGCATATGAAGGTCGGCAAATACAACGTATATTTCATTTTTATCTATAATAGAAAATAATTCGCTAATATCTGACGTAAAAAACAGTTTGTAATTTTCATTATCTTCGAAAATTTCTGAAAGCAACTGACCAATTTCCGGTTCGTCATCAATAAATAAAATATTCTTTGCCAATTTTTATCCTATTTATATAAAATAAAATTATACCGAACAAAAAATCATTTTCAATTTACCTGCTTAATCTCATCTTCTTTTATAATTTTTTCGAGGTCAATTAAAATTATAAGCCTGTCGTCAAGTTTTGCCACAGCTTTTATAAATTCTGTTTCGATGTTTGTTACCATATCCGGCGGAAGTTCGGTAATGCTTTCCGGAATTCGCAGCACTTCGCTAACTTCGTCAACTATGAACCCCAAAGTTTTTCCGCTTATTTCTACAACAATAATTCTTGTTTTACTGTCGTGCTCTTTCCTCTCCATTCGTAAACGGGTTCTAAGGTCTATTACGGGAATTATCCTGCCTCGCAAATTTACAACTCCTTCAACAAAAGCAGGAGAATTAGGCATTTTTGTTATACCTATCATCTTATTTATTTCTTGAACCTGTAAAATGTCAACTGCAAACTCCTCTTTCCCTACGCGAAATCCTACAAGCTGCAGGATATTATCGCCCGATTTTTCTTTTAATTCTGTCTGTTTCATTTTTCAACTCGTTTGTTAAAGTATTTATCTTATTTCGGATTAATCATCGGCAGATTTTAAATTTAAATAAGTTTTTTCTTCACAAAGAAAAATGCATCTATATTAATTTTTCTTGTTTAATACTATCCCTTAAACAAACACGAAGTATTTACGATAATGTTTTGAAAAATAACATTCTGTTTCAATTAAAAAAGAGGAATTTAATGCCCTTGGATTTGGATGTAAAAATACTTCTCGTTGAAGATGCTCCCGTTATGCGAAAAATGGAACAGAAAGTATTAAATTCGTTAGGACTAAATAATATTATTGAAGCTGATAACGGTTTGAGCGCGATAGAAAAATTAAATTCGGATAACTCAATCGGTTTGATTATTAGTGATTGGAATATGCCTGATATGGACGGTTATGATCTTCTCCTTTGGGTTAGAGAAAATGGCAAAAATAAAAAAATCCCGTTTCTAATGGCTACTGGAAGAGGTGAAAAAAAGGAAGTTGCCAAAGCAGAAAACGCAGGTGTAAGCAGCTTTATTTCAAAACCGTTTAATGCCGAAGAACTTAAAATAAAAATTGAAGAAGCTCTCGGAATCAGAAAATCAGAAAAAGCCGACTTGGTCGAGAGACCTCAGATTATTGAACTTCCCGGTGGAAAAGTAAAAATCAGAATGGCACATATTCAAATAACCGATCATCTTGTTCTCGGTGTGCTTAAACATTTAATAGACAGTAATGAATTAAAACCAAAACATTTTGAACTTGAAACACAATGTATGTCCAGCTGGAACCCTGTTGCCGAAGCCCTGGAAAAAGGCACTGTAGAAGGAGCTTGCGTGCTTGCACCTATTGCTATGGATTTATTCAGCTATAAAGTTCCGTTAAAACTTGTATTATATGCCCACAAAAACGGAAGCATTGCAGTGCGCAACAAAGCCGGGAAAGAGTATAAAGAACCTTATTCGGATTTTTTCAAAGGAAAATCATTTTATATACCTCACACTTTGTCGATTCATAATATGCTTGCACATATATTCTTTAAGGGAATAGGTCTTGAACCCGGTTATGCCGGAAAAGCCGGAAGCGATGTTAACTTTGAAGTTGTTCCGCCGATAAAAATGCCCGAATTCTTAAACGGAAATGAAGGAAGCTGCGGATATCTTGTTGCAGAACCTCTCGGCACAAAAGCAATAGCAGCCGGAATTGCTGAACAGCAATTTCTTTCTGCTGAATTATGGCCAGATCATCCCTGCTGTGTTGTTACATTACAGGATGAATTAGTTAAAAACTACCCCGATGCTGTTTATGAACTTACAGAACTGATAGTTAAATCAGGGAAATTCATCTCGGAAAAACCGGGAATGGCAGCACAAATTGCAGTTGATTTCCTTGATCCGCAAAAGACTTTAGGTTTAAAAGTCCCTCTGTTAAAAAATGTTCTTACAGAACCTTTAGGAATAAAAACAAATGATTTATACCCACTTAAGGAAGACCTCGACCGAATTCAAAAATATATGCACTACGAAATGGGAGTCGGCAATCTTATCGATATTAATGAATTTGTAGACCTCCGCTTTGCAGATAAAGTTTGCGGAAATACATCAAAAATTAGCAAATGTGCCGAATCACTTAAAAATTCTACAGAAACTGCAAAAAGATTGCTTAATAAAGTATCCAGTTCCGAAAAAAACACTTCTTCAAAAACACTTTTAAATATGGAAGGAAAATATCTTACCTTCAAACTTAACAATCAGGAATTTGGTATTGATATTTTAAAAATAGTTGAAATAATAAGGCTCATTCCAATTACACGGGTACCTAACGCTGATAAATCCATTAAAGGTGTTATAAATCTTCGCGGAAAGGTAATTCCTGTAATCGACGTCCGTAAAATTCTTGATATGATTTCCGCCGAATACCAAAAACAAAGCCGCATAATTGTTATTGAAGCCAAGATCGGCGATTATTCGGAGCAGCTTGGTATTTTAGTTGATTCAGTATCTGAAGTAAAAGATATAAAAGCTTCCGATATTCAAGAAGCTCCTAAGCTTTCGGAAACTGAAGATACCAGTTATATTATGGCAATAGCCAAAGCCGAAAACTGCAACCAGATTCTGCTTGATATAGAAAAACTTCTGTTCCGGAAGAAAAATATTAAATATGTTGCTTAATTATTATGGAAAATGGTATTAATGTTTGAAGATATTTTACGATAATTGTATTGAAGATTGATTTTTTATTTTGCAATTTTTCTTATAAAATATTTGATGTTATAAAAGAATATTTAATATATTGTAACCAAAATTATTTATATTTAATTCGTTCAGTGCTAAAAAATATAATTTCTAATTAAATCTAGCAAGAGTATGGAACAACAAATTTTACAAGAGAAAAGGGACAGAACCAAACTGGTTCTCACTAATGTTTACAACCTGCCTGCAATGTCTGGAACAATGAAAGAAGTTTCCGAAATGCTGGATGACCCGAACACAAACAGTCAGCGCTTGGGAAGAATGATTGGGCGCGATCAGGCAATAGCAACAAAAATACTGTCTATTGCAAATTCCCCTATGTACGGTTTACGCCGAAAAGTTACAACAATCGATTTTGCAATTCTTGTTCTTGGATTTCTTGAAATAAAGAAGATTGTGCTTGCTCTTTCTTTAATGGAATCATTTAAGAATAAAACTGATAAATATCTCGATCAGAAAAAATTCTGGCTTCATTCAATTCTTACAGGAAGCGCAGCAAAAAGAGTTGCCGAAGATCTCGGATACAGAATCGGAGGAGAAGCATTTATTGCAGGATTACTTCACGATCTCGGAATTCCTGTTATTCACAAATATTTTCATTCAAGTTTTATCGAAATTGTTACAAATGTTGAAACTGGCAAAGTTAAATACAAAGATGCCGAAACAAGTCAGCTTGGATACAATCATGCAGATATAGGTATGTTTCTTTCGGAAAAATGGAATCTTCCTATTGAATTGTGCGATACGGTTCAAAATCATCATCAGCCTTCAAAAGCTTCCGAAAACAGAGTGCTTGCTTCCATTGTACATCTTGCTGATTATATGACACAGCATCTGCAGGTCGGCGATTTCTATTGGGACAGCGATATGGAACTCGATCCTGCTATATTGGATATACTTAAATTCAGCTCGGTTGATGATATGCACCATTTTATTGATAAATACAAGCCTTTATTCGAAGATGAAGCAAAAGCATTAAATTTATAATAAAAAAACCACCGCTCAGGTGGTTCTTTTATTTATTTTTTGCTCAGTAAAATCAAGCAGATAAATATCATTTCGGCTAATTAGTAAATTACTTTCCGAAAAATTTAAACACATATTTTCCTTTGCAGCAATAACTTTAATTTCTTCTAACTTTTCTTTTATTCCCGGAATATTCTCATTTCTTTGTAACAGCAAATCCAGTTTTTCTCCGTCAGGAAATCTGCAAACCATATATCCTAGATCTTCATTAATTTCATAAAGCTCCGGGATATTTATATTAATAGAAGAAATCTTTAAATTATATTCCAATATTTTAGAAAAATCTTTTTCTGTTGAATAAAGCAGCAATTGTTTTTTCCGGTTCGAAATGATAAAAATCTTCAAATCTTCTTTATTCATAAATAGTGAATGGATAAAAAAAGTTTCATCATTAAATGTAAATAAATCGCCGGTGTTAAAATTTTTCATATTCAAATATCAATCAAAAGATTTTAATATTTATAAATTTAAGTATAATTATCAAAACATCTAAATTTTAAAATGATAATCTTTTATCCGCCTAATATTTAGAAAGAGATTTTTCACTTTTTACGTTTTTATTCATATTCATATTATCGTCTGTTTTTGTATAGATATTCAAATAATATTTTAAGATATATTTTTAATCACAATCTACTGTATTTTTATACAAATACCGCTTGACAATAATTTTTTTTCTTTTTAAGTTTGAGCGCAATGAAATGCATAATATTACATATCGAAAAATTAAATTATTCTGAGGGGAACAATCAGTTCCTTACAGAAACAAGAAATAATTCCCGTTATCCCCTTGGGGGATAATTTAATCATATCGCATCTTTATTCATTTTTTTATTAATCATTAACAGGAAAATAATATGATTTCAGTTGGAATTATTGGCGGTACAGGTTATACAGGCAAACACTTATTAGAATATTGCAATAAACATCCTTATGTTAAAGAAATTACAGTATATGCAAAAAGCAGTGCCGGAGATAAACTGCTTAATATTTTTCCGGAACTCAACGGAATAATATCCGATCAAACTGTAAGCTCTGTTGATAACTTGCCGGACAAGCACGATTTGTATTTTATATCTCTGCCTCATGGCGAAGCATTAAAATATGTACCTGATCTTTATAAAAAGAATAAAAAAATAATTGATTTAGGCGGCGATTACAGATTGAATGATGTTTCGGTATACGAAAAACATTATAAATTAACCCATAGTTCGCCTGAGCTGTTACAAGTTGCAAAATACGGTCTTGCGGAATTTAATGCTGCAGATAAAAACACTTTATTAGTTGCAAATCCCGGTTGTTACCCTACTTCTGCACTTTTACCGCTTAAGCCGTTTATTCAAAAATTTGCTGATGAAATTATTTCCGTATCAATAAATTCTTATTCAGGAACTTCAGGTGCCGGAAAAACCCCGAAAGCAGAAATGCTGATGTCCGAAATGGACGGAAATGTTGCAGCTTATAATGTAAACAGCCACAGGCATAAACCCGAAATTGAACAGGAATTG
>CAYTFZ010000013.1:22912-38743 GCA_964437215.1 uncultured Melioribacteraceae bacterium
TGCAGCTTATAATGTAAACAGCCACAGGCATAAACCCGAAATTGAACAGGAATTGATAAAAGATGGTCTGATGGCTCCGATGGCATTTACAACACATTTGCTGCCCGTTGCCAGAGGGATTTATACAACTTCAACAATTCATCTAAAAAAAGAGCTGGATGAAGCTGATATTAAAGCTCAATTCAACACGGTTTACAAAGACAAATATTTTGTAAGAATGCGTGAAGTACCACCTAAACTCACTTGGGTTACTTATACAAATTTTTGCGATATTAATTTTTCTTTAAGCGGAAAAACCCTTGTTATAACATCTGCACTCGATAATCTGGTAAAAGGCGCATCGGGTCAGGCAGTACAAAATATGAACCAGATGTTCGGCTGGAACGACTGTCTGGGAATTTTAAATTCTAAAAAATGAAGCTGAGGTTAAAATGATAGAATATATAGAAAATGGAAGTGTTTCATCTGTAAAAGGGATAAAAAGCAGCGGTGTTTTTTGCGGACTTAAAAAGAAAAAAAAGGATGTCGCTCTTATTTACTCCGAAAAGCCATGTACAGCAGCAGGTACTTTTACATTAAATAAGGTAAAAGCAGCTCCTATTATTATTTCGCAATATATTGTTAACCTTAAACATAATATTAAAGCTGTGCTAATTAACAGCGGGAATGCTAATGCCTGCACAGGCGCCGAAGGACACAACGACGCGCTGGAGAGCCAGAAACTTGTTGCTTCCAAACTTGGAATTAATCCCTCGGAAGTTTTAATAAGTTCAACCGGAGTAATAGGACAAAGAATTAATATGGACGCTTTACGTTCCGGAATAGAATTGGCAGTAGAAAATCTTTCTGAAACAGGCGGAATTGATGCTGCTGAAGCAATTATGACAACTGATTTGGCAATGAAATCATATGCGGCAAAAGTAAAATTATCTTCCGGAGAAATAACCATTGGCGCAATGTGCAAAGGAAGCGGAATGATAATGCCTAATATGGCAACAATGCTCGCTTTTATTACAACGGACGCTCAAATAGAACAAGATACTCTTCAAAAAACTTTATCGAAAGCTGTAAATCTTTCATTCAACAGAATTACAGTTGACGGTGATACAAGCACTAATGATATGGTAATTCTTTTAGCGAACGGCGTATCGGGAATAAGCATTTCCGAAAGAAGCGATGATTATAAGATTTTTACCGATGCGCTTTTGGATTTGTGCCGCAAGATGGCTAAATCGATTGCAGCCGACGGCGAGGGAGCTACAAAATTAATTACGGTTTCAGTAAAAAATGCAGCCAGCGTAAGCGATGCAAATATAATTGCAAAAGCAATTTCCAACAGTCCCCTTGTAAAAACTGCAATGAACGGTTGCGATGCAAACTGGGGAAGAATAATTTCGGCTATCGGAAACAGCGGTATCGAATTCGACCCGGCAAAAGTCTGCATCAATTTTGGCGATATTAAAATTCTTCAACCTAATTTCAAAGCAGATTTCAGTGAAGAAGAAGCTAAGAAATATTTGATGAATAACGAAATTGAATTAAATATAGAAATAAACACCGGAAACGAAGAATCAACTTGGTACACTTGCGATTTTTCTACAAAATACATTGAAATTAATGCTTCGTATAGAAGTTAAAATACGGAGAACAGACTTTGAATAAATCAGCAGAAACTAAAATTTCGTCGGCATTAATTAAAAATTACACGCGCTACGATGTTGAGTTTACCGGAGGCAAAGGAGCCTATCTTTACGACAGTACCGGCAAAAAATACCTCGATTTTTTAAGCGGTATTGCTGTTACCGGTTTCGGTCATTGCCATCCTAAAATTACCGAAGCAGTAGAAATGCAGCTTCATTCCTATTGGCATATTTCTAATTTATTTGCCTCGCCGGGACAGGAATTGCTTGCTAAAAAATTAAGCAAAATTACTGGTCTTGATAAAGCATTTTTCTGTAATTCGGGAACAGAAGCAAACGAGGCAGCTATAAAATTTGCCCGGCTTTTTAATAAAGATAAATTCAAAATAATTTCTGCCATCGGAAGTTTTCACGGAAGAACCTTAGGCAGCTTAAGCGCTACCGGTCAGTACAGTCTTTGGAAAGATTTTAAACCGCTTGTGCCTGGATTTACGTACGTTCCTTATGATAACCCCATTGCAATAGAACATTCAATTGATGAATATACAGCAGCAGTTATGCTGGAACCCATTCAAGGAGAATCGGGAGTTGTTGTTCCTTCCGCAGGATATTTAAGGAAAGTAAAAGAGATATGCGAAAGAAATGATGTTTTGCTTATTCTTGACGAAGTACAGACGGGCATTGGCAGGACAGGGAAATATTTTGCATCACAGTGGGAAGATATTGTTCCCGATATGATAACTTTTGCAAAAGGGATTGCAAACGGTATTCCTTTAGGAGGCATAATTGTATCGGATAAAGTTGCAGAATTCATTACTCCCGGTTCTCACGGTTCTACTTTCGGCGGAAATCCGCTGGCTGTGGCAGCTGCAAATCAAGTGCTCGATCTTCTTAACAGCGATACACTGAATGATATTCAGCTTGCAGGAACAGGACTTAAAGAAACGCTTAATATTCTCTCATCTGGATTTATTAAAGAAATCCGCGGGAAAGGATTAATGACAGGAGTTGAACTTATTCCCGAAATAAGCGCAAAAAAAACGGCCAAAGAGCTTCTGGCAAATGGTTTTATTACAGGCACATCCGGCGATTCGGTTTTGCGTCTGCTTCCTCCTTTCATTATAACAGACAAAGAAATAAAAGATTTTGCCGAAGGATTGAGTTTTATTCTTCAACCTGAAAATTTTGAAAAATTAAAAAAATAATAACTTTTGCGGAGCAAAAATGTCAGCAAAATTAAAACGACAATTATTGATAAAAGAAATACTGAACAATGAATCTATCGGCAATCAGGAACTTTTAGGTAAAATTCTTAAAAATAACGGAATAGAAGTTACCCAGGCTACATTGAGCCGCGATTTTGCGGAGCTTGGCGTTGTTAGGTCTTTTACGGAAAGTGGAGTAAGGTATGTTCTTAACAGCACCGAAAGCGGTAAACAAATTCAAAAATTAATCGGTTTCGAAATACTCAGCGTTACTTCCAATGAACAGGTTGTTTTAGTGCGGACACTTGCCGGCAGAGCTCCGGGAGTAGCACATTATATAGACAGATTAAACAGAAAAGAAATTTTAGGCACTCTTGCCGGAGACGATACAGTTCTTATTATTCCGGATTCTATTGCCAACATAAACAGGGTTGAACGAATGATTAAAGAAATGATGTATCAGCCCCCGGTTCCAGAAAACTATCAGGAGATATAAAAATGCATAAAAAAATTGTAGTAGCTTATTCAGGAGGTCTTGATACCTCAGTAATGGTTAAATGGTTAAACCAGAATTATAACGCCGAGATTATTACCGTAACAGGAAACCTCGGACAAAAAAGCGAGCTCGAAGGATTGGAAGAAAAAGCCAAAGCCACGGGAGCAGTAAAATCCTATATTTACGATTTGCAGGAAGAATTCATTAAAAATTATGCTTTTAAAGCATTAAAAGCCGGCGCTCTTTACGAAGGACAATATCCGCTGGCAACAGCAATAGGCAGACCTTTGCTTGCAAAATTGATGGTTGATGTTGCAAAGGCTGAGAATGCTGATACTGTTGCCCACGGCTGTACAGGAAAAGGAAACGATCAGGTAAGATTCGAAGTAGCTTTCAAATCTTTGGGTCCCGATTTACAGATACTTGCTCCGCTAAGAACCTGGGAATTTAAAAGCCGCGAACAAGAAATTGATTACGCAGTTGCTCATAACATCCCGATAAAAATAACAAAAAAATCGCCATATTCTATCGACGAAAACCTTTGGGGCATTGCTATCGAATGCGGCGTTCTCGAAGATCCTAAAATTGCTCCGCCGGAAGACGCTTATCAGATTACCTCAAGTCCTAAATCGGCGCCCGATGCTTCGGAAGTGGTAGAAATTGAATTTTTTGAAGGAATTCCTGTTGCCGTTAACGGGAAAAAATTATCGGCTGTTGAAATTATGAATACTCTTAATCCTATCGGCGGAAAACACGGAATAGGAAGAATGGATTTAATTGAGAACCGTGTTGTAGGTATCAAATCGCGCGAAGTTTACGAAGCTCCCGGAGCTATCCTTTTGCACAAGGCTCATCACGAACTTGAAAAATTAGTTCTGGACAAAGAAACTTTCCGTTTCAAACAAGATGTTTCTAACAAAGTTGCCAATATGATTTACGAAGGACTTTGGTTTACTCCCCTTTTCGATTCGCTTATGACATTTGTTGATTCAACCCAGAAACCGGTAACCGGAAAAATAAAGCTCGATCTTTATAAGGGAAATGCCACTGTTTTCTCGCGCGAATCGCAATACAGCCTTTACAGCGAACTTCTTGCAACTTATACTGAAGAAGATACTTACAATCACAAAGATTCCGAAGGATTCATCAATATTTACGGTCTGCCTTACAAGACTATGAGCGGAGTTTACAACAAAGCAAATGAAGGTAAATAATGCTTTGGGGCGGAAGATTTTCGGAAAAAATAGATGATAAGGCGCTCGAATTTTCATCGTCTTTATCTTACGACATTGCTTTATTTGATGAGGATATAAAAATAAGCATTGCTCATGCTAAAATGCTCTCAGAAACCGGAATAATCTCTACTGCCGAATTTGAAATTATTTCTAAAGGACTTTTAACGATAAAACAGGAAAGGGATTCCGGTAAATGGACTCCCGATCCTGCCAAGTCGGAGGATATCCATTCGGCAATTGAAGAAAAGTTAAAAGAAATTATTGGTCCGCTGGCGGGAAAACTTCATTCGGGCAGAAGCAGAAACGATCAGGTTGCAACCGGATTCAGGATGTGGGTAAAAAAATCGTGCCTGCAAATAATTTCAGAAATCTGCAATCTTCAAAATACTATGCTTGCAATTGCAGAAGAAAACATAGAAACCGTCATTCCGGGATATACTCATCTTCAGCGTGCACAGCCGGTTTCTCTGGCATTTCATTTTCTAGCTTATACTGAAATGCTTAAAAGAGATGTTGAACGAATAAAATTTACATTTTCGCAGGCTGACAAAATGCCTTTAGGCTCAGGAGCAATTGCAGGTTCAACATTGCCTTTAAATCGCGAAGTAACAAAAAAAGAACTCGATTTCGCATTTATTACCGAAAATGCTATGGATTCTATATCCGATAGAGATTTTGCTCTCGATTTCCTTAATTCCTGCGTAATCGGGATGATGCATTTAAGCAGACTTTCCGAAGAATTGATTATCTGGTCTTCAGCTGAGTGGGGACTTGCAAAAATAGGCGATAAATTTACTACCGGTTCATCGCTTATGCCCCAAAAGAAAAATCCGGATATAGCAGAATTAATACGCGGTAAATCCGGCAGAGTCTACGGAAACTATATCAGTCTTGCAACAACTATGAAAGGATTACCGCTCAGTTATAACCGCGATATGCAGGAAGATAAAGAGCCCGTTTTCGATTCTTTCAGCACTTACAGCAATTCTCTGGTACTTATGAGCGGAATGCTGGCAACTATTAAATTTGATAATTCTGCATATTTAAAAGAACTGGACGGAGATTTCTCACTTTCCACCGACCTTGCCGACTGGCTTGTTCTTAAAGGAATACCTTTCCGCGATGCTCACCATATTGTAGGACAGGTTGTAAAAATTGCCGAAGAAAAAAATACAAATTTCAAAGGACTTAGCCTAAGTGATTTGAAAAACATCAATCCGGTTTTCGATGAAACTGCACTGGATTGCCTCAAATTATCAGGCTGTTTGCAAAGAAAAGTTACATACGGTTCTCCGAATATTGATTTTATAAAAAAAAGAATTAAAAACTTTAAAAAAGAAATAAAAATTTACCAGATGCATGATTAGTTTACTCAGAAGAGGTACTGTGGTTGATTAAACTATGATTCTCCTTTGGACCGGGAGTGATGACCCCGGTCTGACTTTTTAAAACTCTATCCCCCCCCTTTTTCTGCTTTTAATAATTTTACACCTTACTTTTTATACTTGAGCAATACTTACGTAATATGGTTAATAATTTATTGTTTTTGGCTATTATGTTATATTTATTGTTGTTATATTTTTTATAAAATAAATTTGAGTTAATAAATTATCAGAAGGATAAAATTATGTTCGGGCATAAATTATTACTTGCTGCTTTAATATTTAGTATTTCTATTTTCGGACAATCGGTTTCTTTTAACACATTCAGAAATCCGGTTATCCCGGGCGATCACCCTGATTGTACAGTAACAAGAATCGGGAATGATTTCTACACCACTGGTTCTTCATTCAATGTAACTCCGGTAATTTATCATTCAACAGATTTAGTTCATTGGAGAGCTATTGCCCAGCCGGTAAGCGCAGGCTGGTCGGGTTACGGAGATACACCCGGCGGCGGATGCTGGGGCGGACATTTCGTATTTTATAACGGCGAATATTGGCATTTCTTTTCGCGGGCAAATACTATGCATTTTACAAAAGCTCCCGCACCCGAAGGTCCTTGGAGCACTCCTGTAAAAATAAATAATCCTACACAACTTCCATATAGCCTCGGTTACGACAATTCTATTTTCATTGATGATGACAATAAAATGTATCTGGTAGTAAAAAACGGTCAGCCGAATAATGGAATTGTTGAGCTGGGAACAGACGGTCAGCCGACAGGAGTTGTTTATAATCTTAATTGGCTTAATCCTTCCCCTGATTACCCTTACAGCTGGGCAGAAGGTCCGGTTATGTGGAAATACAGAGGTTATTATTATTACTCGTTTGCAAGAGATTTAAGCGGCGGACAAAAAGTTATGCGAAGTAAGACTCTTACTGCCGATTCGTCCAGCTGGACACTATTTGGAGATTTTTTTAACGAAAACGATCCGGCAAAGAGCGGTTCGCTATTTACTTCTCCTAACCACGCTTCACCGGTTGTAACATTAGACGACAGCACTTTCTGGGTAATTCATCCGATTTATGCCAAAGATCAGTGGAAGGGACAAGGACGTCAGGGATTACTTAACCAGGTTCAATACGATTCAAGCGGCAGACCTGTTGCCGATTATCCTGTAAACAAAGCATTTACTGCACCTGTGCTCCCTTCAGGTGGAATTCCTTGGATGGTTCCGCATTCCGATTTTTTTAATTCAAACAAACTAAATCCCGAATGGTCATTCCTCGGATACACTCTTCCAAATAAATATTCACTCTCCGAAAGACCCGGATGGTTTAAATTAACGCCGAAGAGCAGCACCAGAGCAAATACAATAATTAAAAACGATGGCGAACATAATTATTCGCTTATCACCCGCTTGGACTTTACACCTGTTGCTGCAGGAGACGAAGCCGGATTATGGATTATGCGTGGTGACGAAACAATGAGTCTGAAACTTGTAAGTACTCTTTCGAATGAAGGAGTAAAAATTGTATCTTTTAGTTTTAACGGCACATCGGCAACAGCAATGAATAATTTTGGCGATACCCTATGGCTTAAACTTGAAAGAATAAATCATATTATTAAAGGATATTTCAGCGGAGACGGAATAAATTGGATTAATGTTGAACAGCAATTTGATATTTCTAATATAGATTCGTTTTCCGATTTCTCAACATTTACCGGTACAAGGCAAGGTTTATATGTAAGCGGAAAAATATCCGCATATTTTGATTTTTATATTTACCGAGACGCTTATTCAGAAATTCTTGCTGAATGTCCTGCAAATCAGTACGGAGTATCAGTACAAAAAAACACCCTTTCACTTATTAATAATGGCGATTGGGCATTATATGCAGGCGTGGAATTCGGAAACGATGAATATAAGAGGAAACCCGATTCAGTATCGGTACTTGCTTCCTGCACTTCCACAGGCGGAATAATAGAATTCTGGCTGGATTCAATTGATACTGGGACGAAAATAGCTGAATGCCCAATAGAAAACACCGGAAGCTGGAATACATATAATGTTTTTAAAACCGCAATCACAGAAGAAGTTACAGATTATCACGATTTATATCTTAGATTTACCGGTTCAGGATTAAGCGAACTTTATAAAATTAAATCTTTTATTTTTTCTTCAACGGTAGATTCTGTAACAAGCGTCGGGGATAATTTGGATATATTGCCCGGCAAATTTCTTCTTGAACAGAATTATCCGAACCCTTTTAATCCATCTACAATAATCAGGTTTTCCCTGCCTGCCGGCAGGCAGGAATTACCAATGAACAGTTTTGTTAATTTGAGAGTCTTCGATATATTAGGGCGCGAAGTTGCAACACTTGTAAACGAGCAAAAACCAGCAGGAAACTATGAAGTGAAGTTCGATGCATCGCATTTATCTTCAGGAATCTATATTTACAAACTTACTATCGGTAATTTATCGGAAGAAAAGAAAATGATGCTTTTAAAATAGAGGTATGCTATTAAACGAAATAAAACAAGCATTTGCTACTGTGTAATTAACTTGAATAATTAGGGTTAAACAGGATTAATCTGTAATCATAATATTCAGAAATTAAAAATATTTTATAAGCAATATTTTCATCCTTTGCTTATTCGAATTGTTTAATCTGAATATTGAGAGTAAAAATTCTTGTTCAATGAAAATCAGCTATTATTTAACTGTAAAAAATCAGGAGTTTTAATGAAATTTTTCCAAATTATTCTGCCAGTTATTGTTTTAATCTTTTTATTTAATTCAAATACTTCAGCTCAAAATCCTATCATACGTAATCAATTTTCTGCCGATCCTTCTGCCAGAGTTTTTGAAGACAAGGTTTACGTTTATCCGTCGCACGATATTTTACCAAAAGAAGGCAAAGGACGGCCGAACTGGTTTTGTATGGAAGATTATCATGTTTTTTCTTCATCCGATTTGGTGAATTGGACAGATCACGGTGTAATTATAAGCCAGGAAACTGTACCTTGGGTTAATCCTGAAGGATATGCAATGTGGGCGCCGGACTGTATTTATAAAAACGGAAAATATTATTTCTATTTCCCTGCTCCGGCAAAAGATACAGCAATAGGAAGAGGTTTTACTATTGGTGTTGCCACAGCAGATAAACCCTATGGACCTTTTATTCCACAGGAAAAACCTATTGCCGGTGTTCGCGGTATTGATCCGAACCCTTTTATTGATAAAGACGGACAGGCTTATTTGTATTGGTCTTCGCGTAATATTTTTGGAGCAAAACTAAAAGATAATATGGTGGAGATTGAAGGAGAACCTGTAACTCTGCAAGATTTACCTTCGAAAGGTTTGAAAGAAGGTCCTTATATGTTTGAACGAAATGGAATTTATTACCTTACTTATCCTCATGTTCAAGATTCAACTGAAAGATTAGAATACGCGATTGCCGATAATCCATTAGGACCTTTCAAATTTACCGGTGTAATTATGGAACAACGACCGGAATGCTGGACAAATCATCATTCGATAATCGAGTATAATAACCAATGGTACCTTTTCTATCATTACAATGACTATTCTCCAAGTTTTGATAAAAACAGATCAGTTAGAATTGATAGTCTTTTTTTTAATTCAGACGGCACAATTCAGCAAGTAAAAGCTACTTTACGCGGTGTTGGAATTGTTGATGCAACAAGTGAAATTCAAATTGACAGATACAGTGATATTAGCAACGAAGGAGTTTGGATTGATTTTATTGATCCGGATAATAAATTTGAAGGATGGAAAACAATTCTTGAAAAAGAAAATTCGTGGATAAGTTTTAACAGCGTTAAATTCACTAATGCCATTAAGACAATTTCGCTAAAAGTTCGATCAAAAAACGGCGGAAACCTTCAGCTAAACTTAAATGACCTGAAAAATTCTTCGATAGCTCAAATCAAAATTTCTCCTTCGGCTGAATGGGAAGTAATTACTGTTCCCGTAAAGCAAATTATATCAGGAATTAACGATATAATTTTGCAGCTTAAAAGTAAAAGCAATATTGAAGTGGATTGGATTAAATTTAATGAATAGTATTTTTGATAAAAATTCTCAGCACACTTAATTTAAAATTCAAATAGGTTATATATGAAAAATTTAATTTTTTCTGCCATAACATTTTTTATATTTATTTGCATATTTACATCTTGCCAATCCGATGTTATATCGGAAAAATATCAGCAAACAACAATTTGTAATCCAGTAAATCTTAATTACAGATTTTGTTTGGATAAACCTTCGCGAAGAGAAGCGGCTGACCCGACAATGATAAACTTTAAGGATGAGTATTATTTATTTGCTTCAAAATCGGGCGGATATTGGCATTCGGTTGATTTAATCAATTGGGATTTAATTACAACTAAATATCTTCCTTTGGAAGATTACGCTCCAACTGCAGTGGTAATGAACGATACAGTGTATTTTATGGCATCGGCAGATAAACCTGCAGTATATAAAACCGCTGACCCCAAAACCGGAAAATGGCAAATTGTTAATCCCGAATTTCCTATTGGAATGATTGACCCTTGCTTTTTTGTGGATGATGATAATCGTTTATATTTTTATTACGGCTGTTCCCCTGTTAATCCTTTATATGCAGTAGAACTTGATCCAAAGACTTTCAATCCGATAGGAAAACCTGTTGAATTATTCAACAGCAATAAAGAAAAATACGGATGGGAAAGATTCGGCGATTATAACGAAAGTAAAGAAAGTTCCTGGCTTGAAGGATCGTGGATGACAAAGTATAACAATAAATATTATTTGCAATATGCAATCCCAGGTACGCAATTTAAAAGTTATTGCGACGGACTATATGTTTCAGATAAACCGCTTGGAGAATTTAAGCTTGCAAAACATAATCCAATTTCTGCTAAGCCCGAAGGCTTTATCGGCGGTGCAGGACACAGCAGCACTTTCCAGGATAAATACGGAAATTACTGGCATATTTCAACTATGTCCATTTCAGTAAAGCATATGTTTGAAAGAAGATTAGGTTTGTTCCCAATGTTTTTTGATAAAGACGGCGATTTATACACATATACAGGATTCGGCGATTTTCCTTACAAAGTTCCAACTAAAAAAATCTCAAGTCCGGAAGAATTATCAACCGGTTGGATGCTGCTTTCTTACAACAAACCTGTAGAAGTTTCATCTGAATTGGCGGATCATCCTAAAAAATTTATTACCGACGAAAATATTCGTAACTATTGGAGCGCGAAAACAGCAAACAAGGGTGAATGGTTTTCAATCGATTTGGAGAAGGAATGTTCAATTAACGCTGTGCAAATAAATTATGCCGAAAACGAAACACAAATCTTCGGAAGAGAAGGAAATATATTTTATCAGTATCTTCTTGAGTATTCCTCGGATAATAAAAATTGGCAAGTTTTAACTGATAAAACACAAAATACGACGGATGTTCCTCACGATTATATCGAATTAAACAAGCCTGTTAAAGCAAGATATCTCCGCTTAACAAACTATAATATGCCAAGCGGTACCTTTGCAATTGCCGGTTTCCGGGTTTTTGGAAATGGAAGCGGAAAAGCTCCTTATCCAGTTGAAAAACTGGAAATTGAAAGATTATCCGAAGACAGATGCATTGTAAATTTAAAGTGGAATAAAAGTCCGAATACTACAGGTTTTAATATCCGATACGGAACTGATAAAAACAAATTGTACCATAATTATCAAGTATTAGATGCTGATTCGGTTACAATCAGAAGTTTGAACAGTTTGACAAAATACTTTTTTACTATTGATGCATTTAATGAAAATGGCGTGAGCAAAGGAAAAATAATTTTTGAGGTTGAATAGTGGATATAAAATTGAGTTACTTTTTGTTATTTTAGAAGACTTTAATAATTAAAAATTTCAGTTAAAATGCCGCTGATTTTAAAATTAGTATTTTACAAATAAAATAAGGAGGATATGATTTGAGAAGTAGATATTTTGCAGTCCTGTCAACTATTTTTCTTCTGCAAGGAGCGTTGTTTGCGCAAACAAACCAAACTTCTTCAGTTGAAGATTTCAAACCTGCCACAACTAACCAGCAAGGGAAATTATATCCGGCGGTTAATTCCGAAGGCAGAGTCCGGGCAAGTATTTCAGCTCCCGAAGCAACAAAAGTTCAATTGGATATAAGCGCAAAAAAATATGATTTAGTTAAAGATGAAAAAGGGGTATGGACCGGAGATTCTGAACCGCAGGATGAAGGATTCCATTATTATCAACTTTGGATTGACGGCGCAGCTGTTCCCGATCCAAACAGTCTTTATTTTTATGGCGCAAGCCGCTGGGGTAGCGGTATTGAAATTCCTGCAAAAGATCAGGAATTCTATACTTTAAAAAATGTACCGCATGGTCAGATAAGAGAGCATATATATTATTCTAAATATAACGATGCTATGCGCCGTTGTTTTGTTTACACACCTCCAGGATATGATAAAGACCTTTCAAAACGTTTTCCTGTTTTATATTTACAACACGGCGGCGGCGAAGATGAAACCGGCTGGGCAAGTCAAGGTAAAACAAATTTGATTATGGATAACCTTATTGCATCCGGAAAAGCAGAAAAATTTATTATTGTTATGGATAACGGAACCTGGCGTCCGAAACAAGCTCCTGCAGCACCTCAGGGTCAGCGTCCTGCCGGATTTTCTTTGCCACAGGGCTGGGCTGATGATTTTATGAAAACTTTAACTCAGGATATTATTCCGATGATTGATGAAAATTATCGCACGCTTGCAGATAAAGACCACAGAGCAATGGCTGGCCTTTCGATGGGCGGAATGCAGACAAAAACCATAACCTTGGCTCATCCTGAATTATTCTCGTATGTTGGAATTTTCAGCGGCGGAAGCTTTACCCTTGATGATTTGAAAGCAACTCCAAAATTTAAAGAAGGTATGAAAACTGTTTTCATTAGTTTTGGAAGCAGAGAACTTGAAAATCGCAGAGCAGGTTTCGGCGGCGATCCAAAAGTAGAAACAGAAGCTATTAAAGCTGCAGGAATGAATGCTCATTTTTATGTTTCACCTCTTACGGCTCACGAATGGCAGACATGGCGCCGCAGTCTTCACGAATTTGCCCAATTAATATTTAAGAATTAAAGGAGTTTTATAATGAAAAAATATTTTGTTTTATCTGTTGTTGTATTTTTAATGGTTTTCTTCTCATCAACTAAAGCACAAACAACTGTTTTAGAAGATTTTAAACCATCATCGCTTAATCAACCGGGACAAGAATATCCGCAAGTTAATTCACAAGGATATGCAAGATTCAAAATTGTTGCTCCTGATGCTAAAAGCGTAAAAGTAACTTTAGGACTTGGCGGTAAAGGCGGAACTGAATTAACGAAAGATGCAGAAGGCAATTGGGTAGGAACTACCGAAGGACCTTTAGATAAAGGGTTCCATTATTATCATTTAATTATTGACGGCGGAGTTTTTAACGACCCGGGCACTTTGAATTTTTACGGTTCAGTACGTTGGGAAAGCGGAATTGAAATTCCTGCGCCCGATGCAGATTTCTACGCATTGAAAAATGTTCCTCACGGAAAAGTTCAGCAGGTTTTATTCCACTCAAAAAGTACAAATTCTGAAAAAAGAGCTTTTGTTTATACTCCTCCGGGATATGATCAAGATCAGTCAAAACGTTATCCTGTATTGTATCTTCAACACGGCTGGGGAGAAGATGAAACCGCTTGGAGTACTCAAGGTCACGCCAATCTTATAATGGATAATCTTATTGCAGAAGGAAAAACCAAACCATTTATTATCGTTATGACATATGGAATGACAAATGAAATAAAATTCGGCAGCGGACTTAGAAATTTCAATATTGAACCATTTCAGACTGTACTTATTGATGAATTGATTCCTTACATTGATTCAAATTTCAGAACACTTTCGGATCAGCCTAACCGCGCAATGGCAGGTCTTTCGATGGGTGGAATGGAAACCAAAACTATTACGATGAAAAACCTCGACAAATTCGCTTATATCGGGTTATTAAGCGGCGGAACTTTTTCATTAGAAGATGTTAACAACACTCCGGGTTTTAAAGAAAAAGTTAAATTGGCATTTGTTAGTTTTGGCAGCAGAGAAATCGAAAATCAGGGAAACAGACCTGGTTGGGGCGGTAATCCTAAAGAAAATGCTGAAGCAATAAAAAATGCTGGTATTAACAGCGTATTTTATGTTTCACCTGAAACTGCTCACGAATTTTTATCTTGGAGAAGAAGCCTTAAAGAATTAGCTCCGCTTCTTTTTAAGAATTAAAATAAATATTAAGGTGTGTAATTAAAATTGCACACCTTTCTTTTAAATAACTGTCACTAATTCTACGAGTAACCGACATTATGAATATGAAAAAATTACAATTTATACTTTTATTTTTATTTTTAACATTTACAAGTTTCATAAATGCGCAAATACCGGCTGGAGCAAAGTCACCATCTACTAACATCAGAGAAAATGATTATCCTTTTATTCTACCAGATTTACAGGTAGTATTTAAGGTAAATGCACCTGAAGCAAAAAGAGTGCAGATTGATTTGATGAAATTATACGATATGCAAAAAGATGCAACCGGCATTTGGACAGTTACCACTGAACCTCAGGAACCCGGTTTTCACTATTACTCTTTAGTGATTGATGATGTTAAAGTTGCTGATCCGGCGAGCAAAACTTTTTTTGGAATGGGCAGAATGGCAAGCGGAATTGAAATTCCGGAAGCAGGTGCAGATTTTTATTCAATTAAAAATGTTCCACATGGTGACATTAGAAATGTATCTTATTTCTCAAAAGTTACAAATTCTTGGCGCAATTTAAATATTTACACTCCGCCGGGATATGATGAAAATTCAAACAAAAAATACCCTGTACTTTATATTCAACACGGCGGCGGAGAAGATGAAAGCGGCTGGGCAGTTCAAGGAAGAACAAATGTAGTTCTTGATAATCTTATTGCGGAGAAAAAAGCTGAACCGATGCTTGTTGTAATTCCTAACGGAAATGTAACCAGACCCGGAGAAAATTTCACAGGTTATTCCGAACAGGCAATGCAGGCTTTTAAGGAAGAATTGTTAGAAAACATAATACCATTTGTGGAAAGTAAATACAAAGTTAAAACGGATAGAGAAAACAAAGCTTTAGCAGGTTTATCAATGGGGGGCGGTCAGTCTTTCTACACAGGTTTAAGAAATACAGACATTTTTGCAAATGTCGGAATTTTCAGCAGCGGGTTGTTTGGCGGAATTCCTCAATCGGGAAGTTCATTTGATCCTGAAAAGATTATCCCGGGAATACTTACCGATGCAGAATCATTTAATAAAAAGCTTGATGTATTTTACATTTCTGTTGGAGAACAAGACCAGAGAATTGATGCAACAAAAAAACTTATAGGTGTTTTCAAGGATAAAGGTTTGAAAGTTCACTTTTCTTCATTTCCCGGCGGACACGAATGGCAGGTTTGGAGAAAATCTTTACACGATTTTGCTCAAAAGCTTTTTAAGTGATTAAAAAAGTTTGTTATCTTAGGGTTATTCATAATAGAGTTGTATATAGTGAATAACATCAAGAAAATTTAATAGAACAGAAATTTTCAAGTTTGATGACTTGAGTTTTATAAATGTGATTTATTAAGTATGAAAAAAATGGAGATAAGATGAAAATCATAGCATTAATAGTGGTGATATTCACGATTAATATTTGTTCACAAAATCTTCCGTATCAAAATCCTAATTTAAGCTCAGAAGAAAGAGCTAAAGATTTGATTACAAGATTGACATTGGAAGAAAAAGCACTGT
>CAYTFZ010000014.1:0-9321 GCA_964437215.1 uncultured Melioribacteraceae bacterium
GCTCAATTGGCAGAGCAGCGGTCTCCAAAACCGCAGGTTGGGGGTTCGAGTCCCTCCTGACGTGCAAAACATAAATTAAAAGATAATTTTATGAAAGAAAAAATTTTGAACTTTAAGGATGACGTAGTTAAGGAAATGAAAAAAGTTACCTGGCCGTCCAAAGAAGAATTAAAAGAATCAACATCTATAGTTATTGTAGTTTGTTTAATATTAGCTTTGTTTACCTGGGTTATCGATTTAGGAATAGGTGAAGCTTTTGCACAGTTATTTAAATTATCATAATAAGCTTTATTATAAAAAAGAGATTTGAATTGAGCGAAGAAATAAAAGGCAGATGGTACGTAGTTAGAACGTTTTCTGGTCACGAAAATAAAGTGAAAAATATTATTGATACCGAACTGAAAGAAAACGAAATGCTTAAAGCAAGAATATACGAAGTTCTTGTTCCTATGGAAAAAGTATTTGAAGTAAAGGACGGAAAGAAAAAAACAAAAAATAAAAACTTTTTTCCGGGTTACATTTTACTAAATGCAGATTTAGATAACAGAGTATTAGACTTTGTATCCAACACAGTTTCTGTTATGGGATTTTTAGGGCCCAAAAATAATCCCAATCCGCTTCAACCTGATGAAGTAAAAAGAATAGTCGGCAGAATAAGCAAAGACAGCGATTCGGAACGTACAGAAACAATATTTAGGAACGGTGATATCGTGAAAATTATTGATGGACCTTTTAATAATTTTTCGGGTTACATTCAGGAAGTAAACGAAGAGAAAATGAAAATAAAAGTTATGGTGTCTATTTTCGGAAGAAAAACTCCAGTAGAGATAGATTTTGTTCAAGCAGAACTAGAAAAATAAACAGTTAATTGTAGGTTAAGATATGGCAAAAAAAATAACAGGATTCATTAAGTTACAGATTCCTGGAGGAAAAGCAAATCCTTCTCCGCCAGTAGGACCGGCATTAGGTCAGAAGGGTGTAAACATCATGGAGTTTTGCAAACAGTTTAATGCAAAAACTGCTGATAAAGACGGATTGATTATTCCGGTAGTGATTACGGTTTATCAGGACAAATCATTCACATTTATTACAAAAACGCCTCCGGCTGCTGTGCTATTAAAAAAAGCAACAAAAATTGAAAGCGGTTCAGCAGAACCTAACAAAACAAAAGTTGCAAAAGTATCGAAAACGCAGGTTAAAGAAATTGCAGAATTAAAAATGCCCGATTTGAATGCAGGCAGCGTAGAAGCTGCAATGAGCATGGTTGCAGGTACTGCAAGAAGTATGGGAATAACAGTAGAAGAATAAGAATTTAATTAATAATTATAAGTTGGTAATTAAGATGAAAGTAACCAAACGAAATAAAGAATTAAGCAAGAAAGTAGATACCAATAAAGAATATTCACTTGAAGAGGCGATTAAAACTCTGAAAGAAGTTTCTAAAGTGAAATTTGATGAATCTTTTGATTGCGCTATCCGATTAGGTGTAGATCCGCGTCACGCAGACCAGATGGTAAGAGGTACAGTATCACTTCCTCATGGAACAGGAAAAGAAGT
This sequence comes from uncultured Melioribacteraceae bacterium, assembly GCA_964437215.1. Taxonomy (GTDB): domain Bacteria; phylum Bacteroidota; class Ignavibacteria; order Ignavibacteriales; family Melioribacteraceae; genus JAAYAN01. The sequence continues at coordinate 1,558 of CAYTFZ010000014.1, forward strand.
TAAGGTTCTTGTTATTTCTAAAGGCACACCTGCTGATGTTGCTTTAAATGTCGGGGCAGATTATGCTGGCTACGAAGATTATCTAGAAAAAATAAAAGGCGGATGGGCAGAAGTTGATGTTATTATTTCTACTCCCGATGCAATGCCGGAACTTGGTAAATTAGGTAGGGTTCTTGGACCAAAAGGACTTATGCCAAATCCAAAAAGCGGTACCGTTTCTACAGATGTCGAAAAAGCCGTTAAAGAGGTTAAAGCAGGAAAAATTGAATTCCGTGTTGATAAAACTGGTATTGTGCATGTTTCTCTTGGAAAGTTAAGCTTCGGGGTCGAACAGCTTGTTGATAATACAAAAGCATTTATCAATACAATTCTTAAGATGAAACCTTCGTCTGCAAAAGGAACATATGTTAAAAGTTTATTCCTGTCCAGCACTATGGGACCTGGAATGAAAATAGATCGTGAAAATGTATTGTCGAATATAAAATAATAATTTACGCACTCATATTAAATGCTTCTAAATTTAATTAATGTGAAAAGAAAAATGGGAGAATAATGAAAAAAAGCGAAAAAGAGGAAATTGTCTCTCAGATTAAAGAACTGTTAAGTAATTCCGATGCAATGTACCTTGTTGATTATAAAGGTATTAATGTTGAAGATATGACTCAGATTCGTAAAGAATTCAGAGGAGCTGGAATTACATACAAAGTATTTAAAAACACCTTGTTTAAAAAAGCTGCTCAGCAAATTGGCGGCTATGAAAAATGTTTTGATGAGCTTGTTGGAATGACTGGTTATGCTTTTGTAAAAGATAACATTATTGCTCCGGCAAAGATAATTCAAAAATATAATAAGGCTACTGAGAAACTAAATTTCAAAGGTTGCTTTATAGATTCTCAATTTTACGGATCAAATCAGCTCGATACACTTGCCTCAATGCCAGGAAAAGAAGAAATTATGGCATCGATTGTTGGCAGCATAGCTGCACCAGCTTCTGGAATTGTTGGAGCTTTGAATTCTGTAATAAGAGATCTAGTAAGTGTGATTGATGAAGTTGCCAAAAAAAAGGCAGCATAATTTAAAATTTAATTGAAGAAAATAATCAGGAGATAAAAAAATGTCAGAAAAAATAACTGAAATTGTTGAGAAAATAAAAGCTTTAACATTAGTAGAAGCTTCGGAATTGAAAAAAGCTTTAGAAGAAGAATTTGGTGTAACAGCTGCTGCTCCTATGATGATGGGTGCTGCTCCTGCTGCTGCCGGTGGTGCTGCAGAAGCTCCTGCTGAAGAAAAAACTGAATTTGATGTTGTTCTTGTTAACTCAGGCGACAAAAAAATCAACGTTATTAAAGTTGTAAGAGCTCATACTGGCTTAGGCTTGAAAGAAGCTAAAGATCTTGTTGACGGTGCTCCGAAAGTAGTTAAAGAACAAGCATCAAAAGATGAAGCTGCAAAAATTAAAGCTGAATTGGAAGAAGCTGGTGCAAAAGTAGAATTAAAGTAATCAGCTTTAAATTTCATTTATAATTTTTAAAGTGATAATGGGAAAAATCCATTATCACTTTTGTTATTTTACTTAAAACGATATTTGTACCAAAAAGCGAATATTTTGGGAGGTTAGGATTGAACAACAATATTAATAGCAGAATTTCATTTTCCAAAATCAGAAAGGCAATTGAAATTCCTGATTTGCTGAATGTTCAGCTAGAGTCGTTCGAAGAATTCCTGCAATTAAAAACACCGGCTTCAAAAAGACTTGATCAAGGATTGCAGAATGTTTTTCTTACAAATTTTCCTATCATGGATAATAAAGAATTCTACAGACTTGATTTTGTAGAATATTATATAGAAAAACCTCGTTTTTCAATCGTTGAATGCGAGGAAAGAGGGCTGACTTTTGCTGCTCCATTAAAAGCAAAATTAAGGTTATCAACAAAAGATGATGAAACCAACGAATACATTAATTCTGTTGAACAGGAAGTTTATTTAGGCAATCTGCCGTTTATGACAGACAGAGGAACCTTTATAATAAACGGAGCTGAAAGAGTAATTGTAAGCCAATTGCACAGATCACCAGGAGTTGCGTTTTCTCAAAATGTTCACCCTAATGGTACACCTATTTATTCAGCACGTATTATACCATTTCGTGGTTCGTGGGTAGAATTTGCAACCGATATTAACCACGTATTATATGTATATATTGATAGAAGGAAAAAATTCCCTTCTACTACTTTATTGCGTGCACTTGGTTATGAGAGCGAAGAACAAATATTAAATTTGTTTAATTTAATAGAAGAGATAGACATTAAAGAACTTGATGTAGAAAAACATATCGGCAGAGTAGCAGCTGAAGATGTTATTGATGTTACCACTGGTGAAATATTTGTTTCTAAAGAAAGTGTGCTTTCCGAAGAAATTGTTAATGAAATAAAAAAATCTACAGTTAAAAAATTAAAACTTATATCAGCAGAAACTTCACTGGATCAGGATTTGATACTGAATACATTGAAGAAAGATACTGCAGTTACAAAGGAAGAAGCACTTTTTGCAATTTACAGACAATTAAGATCGGGTGAAGCTCCTAATCTTGATACTGCACAAGGTTTAATAGATAAACTATTTTTTAATGATAAACGTTACGATTTAGGTGAAGTTGGTCGTTTTAGAATGAATGACAGACTTGGTCTTAACATCCCTAATGATATAAGAATATTAACAGTTGATGATATCTTGGCAATTATGAAGAATATCATAAAACTGAAAGGTGGAAATGTAAACGTTGACGATATTGACCATCTTGGAAACAGAAGGGTTAGAACTGTTGGTGAACAACTAGTTCAGCAATTCAATGTAGCGCTTGCAAGAATGTCGCGTACTATAAGAGAAAGATTGAATATGCGCGATACAGAAAATTTACAGCCGCAGGATATGGTTAACGCCAGAACAATAAGCAGTGTAGTTAATGCTTTTTTTGGCACTAATCAGTTATCTCAATTTATGGATCAAACAAATCCATTATCGGAATTAACACATAAACGAAGAGTATCAGCTTTAGGTCCTGGCGGTTTAACACGCGAAAGAGCTGGATTTGAAGTGCGCGACGTTCATCATTCGCATTATGGAAGACTTTGTCCTATTGAAACACCCGAAGGTCCGAATATCGGTCTTATTTCTTCTTTAACAATTTATTCCAAAGTTAACTCATATGGTTTTATTGAAACTCCATATAGAAAAGTTGAAGAAGGTGTTGTTACTGATAATGTCGATTATTTGAGTGCTGATCAGGAAGATGAATTTACTGTAGCGCAAGCAAATGCTCCAATCAAAGAGGACGGTTCTTTTATCAACCCTAGGGTAAAATGCCGGAATAAAGGAGAATTTCCAGTTGTTCCACCACAGCAAGCTCAATATATGGATGTTGCTCCTGCACAAATTGTTAGTGCTGCCGCTTCACTTATTCCGTTTTTAGAACACGACGATGCAAACAGAGCGTTAATGGGTTCAAACATGCAGCGTCAGGCAGTTCCAGTTCTCAGACCTCAGGCTCCTATTGTTGGAACAGGCATGGAAGGCCGAATTGCAAAAGACAGCCGGAATATTATTGTTGCTGAAGATGATGGTATAATTGAATTCTCTGATTCATCAAAGATAGTAATTAAGTATGATGTAAATCCTGATGATGAGAACGTAATCTGCGGTTTTGATGATGAAAAGAGAGTTACACATAATTTAATTAAATTCAATGGCACCAACCAGGAAACTTGTGTAAACCAAAAACCGATTGTTGCTACAGGTCAGCGTGTTCAAAAAGGACAAGTATTAGCTGACGGACCGGCTATTGAAAACGGAGAATTGGCATTGGGTAGAAATATATCCGTAGCATTTATGCCCTGGCGTGGATATAATTTTGAAGATGCTATAATAATAAATGAAAAATTAGTTGCCGAAGATGTTTTCACTTCAATACATATTGAAGAATTTGAATTACAAGTAAGGGAAACAAAACGCGGTGAAGAAGAACTTACACGCGATATTCCAAATGTAAGTGAAGAAGCCACAAAAAATCTTGACGAAAACGGTATAATCCGTGAAGGAGCCGAAGTAAAGGAAGGTGATATCCTTATTGGAAAAATTACTCCAAAAGGAGAATCTGATCCAACCCCTGAGGAAAAACTTCTGAAAGCCATTTTCGGAGATAAAGCTGGCGATGTTAAAGATGCTTCCTTAAAGGCACCTCCCGGACTCAAGGGTATTGTTATTAAAACAAGACTTTTCAGTCGTAAAAAAAGAGATGCTGATTCTAAAAAAATTGAAAAACAGCAAATTGATAAAATTGATGCTCAAATCAGAAAGAAAAAAGATGAGCTCTATCGGACACTTGTTTTGAAACTGATAAGAATATGCAACGGTCTGAATTCTTCCGGAATTCGTGAACTTGGCGGAACTATGGTTATCAAAAAAGGAATCAAACTTTCGGATGAATTAATTAATTCAATTGAAGATGTTACAAAGCTTGATTACACGGCAGACTGGTTTGAGGATTCAAAAGCAAATTCAAGAATAAAGAAATTATTCCAGAATTATTACGAACTGCAGCAGGAAATTGATGAGGAATTCAAAAGAGAAAAGCTTAAAATACAAAGCGGAGATGAATTGCCGCCGGGAATAGTACAGCTTGCAAAAGTATATGTGGCAAAGAAAAGAAAATTATCGGTTGGCGATAAAATGGCAGGACGTCACGGAAATAAAGGTGTTGTTGCTAAAATAGTTGCTGCTGAAGATATGCCTTATCACGTGGATGGTACTCCTGTTGATATAGTACTGAATCCGCTCGGTGTTCCATCGCGTATGAACCTTGGACAGCTTTACGAAACAGCTTTGGGCTGGGTTGGTAAACAACTCGGGTTAAAATTTGAAACTCCTATTTTTGATGGAGCAGGTTATAAAGATGTGGAAGAATGGCTTGAAAAAGCTGGATTGCCAAATGGAAGCAAAGCCACATTATATGACGGACGGACAGGTGAAAAATTTCATCAAAAGGTTACTTGCGGATATATTTATATGCTTAAACTCGGCCATATGGTAGATGATAAAATACATGCACGTTCTATAGGGCCATACTCATTAATAACTCAGCAGCCGTTAGGCGGTAAAGCACAATTCGGAGGACAGAGATTCGGAGAAATGGAAGTCTGGGCTCTGGAAGGTTACGGAGCTGCAAATATTTTGCAGGAAGTGCTGACCATTAAGAGTGATGATGTTGTTGGAAGAGCTAAAGCCTACGAATCTATTGTAAAAGGTGAGAATATTGCCGAAGCTAGTATTCCAGAGTCATTTAATGTGTTGATTAAAGAATTGCAGGGCTTAGGTCTTGATATAAAAATAAACTAGCTTATTTGCTATTTATTAAGGAGAAAGTTTTATGAGATTTAGAACTCAAGAAACAAAAATTAAAAATATAGAGAAACTAACAATCAGTTTAGCCAGTCCGGATGATCATCTTTCGCGTTCTCACGGAGAAGTTACAAAACCTGAGACAATTAACTACCGTTCATTCAGACCAGAAAAAGATGGATTATTTTGCGAGAAGACATTTGGTCCGGTAAAAGACTGGGAATGTGCTTGCGGAAAATATAAAGGAATTCGTTATAAAGGAATTGTTTGTGATCGTTGCGGTGTTGAAGTTACATTAAAAAGCGTTCGTCGCGAAAGAATGGGGCATATTTCACTTGCAGTCCCAATCGTTCATATCTGGTTCTTCCGTGCATTGCCTTCTAAAATTGGTAACATCATCGGTGTATCGACGAAAGAATTACAAAAAATCATATATTATGAATCATATGTTGTAATCAATCCAGGTACAACAGGTTTAAGTGTTAAAGATCTTATTTCAGAAGATCAGTATTTTGAAATATTAAATTCACTGCCGCATGATAACGATGCTCTCGAAAATGATGATCCGAAAAAATTTATTGCAAAGATAGGCGGTGATGCTGTAAAAGAACTTTTAAGAAGAACAGATATTGAGCAGACATTTCTAGATTTAAAACAGCAGCTAAAAGAAGAGACATCGCAACAGAAAAGAGGCGATATATTAAAAAGACTTGCTGTATTGGAAGCCTTCAGAGAAAAAGAGGGAAAAGTTCCTAATAAACCAGAGTGGATGGTGATGAGTGTTATTCCAGTTATACCACCGGAATTACGCCCGCTTGTTCCGCTTGAAGGCGGCAGATTTGCCACAAGCGATTTGAACGATCTTTATAGAAGAGTTATTATCAGAAATAACAGGCTTAAAAGATTAATTGATATAAAAGCTCCGGAAGTAATTCTACGTAATGAAAAAAGAATGCTTCAAGAAGCTGTTGACGCACTTTTTGATAATTCGAGAAAAGCAAGCGCTGTAAGAAGTGATGGAAACAGACCTCTAAAATCATTAAGCGATATGTTAAAAGGCAAGCAAGGACGTTTTCGTCAGAACCTTTTAGGAAAACGCGTCGACTATTCGGGAAGATCTGTAATAGTTGTTGGTCCCGAATTAAAGCTTCATCAGTGCGGTTTGCCTAAGGATATGGCTATTGAATTATTTAAACCGTTTGTTATCCGGAAGCTTATTGACAGAGGTCATTTCAAGACTGTTAAAAGTGCGCGAAAAGCTGTTGACAGAAAAGATGCAATTATTTGGGAAATATTAGAAAAAATAATCAGCGGTCACCCAGTATTGCTGAATAGAGCTCCTACTTTGCATAGATTGGGAATTCAAGCATTTCAGCCTCTTCTTATTGACAGCAAGGCCATTCAGCTTCATCCAATGGTATGTACTGCATTTAATGCAGACTTTGACGGTGACCAGATGGCAGTTCACGTACCGCTTTCGTATGAAGCACAGCTTGAGGCTTCATTATTGATGCTTAGCAGTCATAATATTCTTTCTCCTCAAAACGGAAGTCCGATAGTTGTTCCTACCCAGGATATAGTATTAGGATGCTATTATTTAACAAAAGTTAAAATAGGAGCAAAAGGCGAAGGAAAGTTATTTAATGATATGGATGAAGTTATGATTGCTTACAACTCAGGTGCAATTGAACTTCATGCAAAAATAAAAGTTAAGATTGATGGCGAACTAATTGAAACCACTACAGGAAGAGTTATCTTTAATAAAATAGTTCCAAAAGAAATGGGATTTTTTAACGAACTTCTTGTAAAGAAAATATTCAGCGGTTTCATTTATAAAATGTTTATCAAAATGGGTAATGAAGTTACCGCAAAATTCCTTGATAATTTAAAAGAACTTGGATTCCGTTATGCAACTGCTGCTGGAATATCAATCAGTTTCAGCGATATGATTATTCCTGACGAAAAAGTTAATCTTGTTGCTGAATCAAATAAAAAAGTTGCCGAAGTATTAAGCGAATTTGAACAAGGTCTTATTACAGATGCGGAAAGATATAATAAAATAATAGATATATGGACACATACTACTAATAACGTTAGTAAATCGCTTATGGAAAGGATTAAAACAGACCAGAGCGGATTTAATTCGTTACATATGATGGTTGATTCCGGGGCAAGAGGCTCGCAAGAACAGGTACGACAGCTTGCAGGCATGAGAGGATTAATGATGAAACCTCAAAAAAGCTTGACAGGACAGAGCGGTGAAATTATAGAAAATCCGATTGTTGCAAATTTTAAAGAAGGATTATCGGTTCTCGAATATTTCATTTCAACGCACGGTGCCCGTAAAGGTTTGGCAGATACTGCTCTTAAAAC
>CAYTFZ010000014.1:9421-13125 GCA_964437215.1 uncultured Melioribacteraceae bacterium
ACAACAGGTCAACAGGTAGAAATCGGTGAAGCAGTTGGTATAATTGCTGCACAATCTATTGGTGAACCTGGTACTCAGCTTACACTTCGTACATTCCACCTTGGTGGTACATCTTCGCGTATTGCTTCTCAATCTCAAGTAGAAACTGCTATTGCGGGTATTGTACGATACGAAAAAATAAACTATGTTGAAAAATCTGATTTTCTGGGTAAAGTAAAAGTTGTTATCGGCCGCAGAGGATCAGTTGGTATTTATGATGATGATAACAGACAAATTAAAAAATATGATATCCCTTATGGTGCTGAATTATTAGTTAATGACGGACAAGAAGTTAAAAAACGTCAAGCGCTTTATAACCACGATCCTTATAATGCACTTATTTTATCGGATATTGGCGGTCGTGTTGCATTCCAGGATCTTGTTGATAACAATACACTTCAGCAAGTAGCAGATGAACAGACAGGTCACGTACAAAAGGTTGTTATTGATTCCAGAGATAAATCATTAACCCCAAGCATTGTTGTAACAGATGATAACGGGACGCAGAAAGTATTTAACCTTCCTACAGGTTCAAATATTTCAGTTGATGAGAATGAAAAAATCCAGCCTGGTACGGTGTTGGCAAAAATATCAAAGTCAAATTCAAAGTCACGCGACATTACTGGTGGTCTTCCTCGAGTTACAGAGCTATTCGAGGCAAGAAGCCCTCATGATCCGGCAGTAGTTACAGAAATTGAAGGACGCGTTAAGTTCGGAGCCAGAAAAAAAGGTTCACGTACTATACTTATTGAATCATTAGATTCTTCTGTTGAGATGAGTTATAGTGTACCTTATGGAAAACACATTCTTGTTCAAGAAAATGATGAAATTCCTGTTGGAGAAAAAATTACTGATGGTCCGGTTGATCCGCATGATATTCTGAAAATAAAAGGAACTAATGCAGTTCAGGAATACCTTGTCAATGAAATCCAGGATGTTTACCGGCTGCAGGGTGTTAAAATAAGTGACAAACATATTGAGGTAATTGCTCGGCAAATGCTTCAGAAAGTGAGGATAATATCATCAGGTGATACTGATTTTATAGATGAAGATCTTGTTGATCGTGTTTTATTTAATGCTGAAAACGATAGAATACGAAATATGGTCTTTATTGAAGAACCAGGACAGTCAAAATACCTAAAAGGTCATCTTATTACAAAAAGTAAATTAAGAGAAGTAAATTCAGACCTTGCACGCAAAGAAAAAGCTCAGATTACAGCAAGAGATGCAGAGCCTGCAACATTTGAAAACATTTTATTAGGAATTACTCAAGCTGCTTTATCTACGGAAAGCTTTATTTCAGCAGCTTCTTTCCAAGAAACAACAAAAGTATTAACTAATGCATCGATTAAGGCAAAAGTAGATAATTTAATTGGATTGAAAGAAAATGTTGTAATGGGTCATCTTATTCCTGCAGGTACTGGATTGAGGAAATACAAAAGTATTATTCTCGAAAATGAGTCTTCGGTTGGCGAACAAGAAGAAACCGTTGAAGAAAAACAGCAAGTTAGTGAATAAAAATATAAAAAATCGGTTTGTTTGCTTGACAAACAAACCGAATAATAATATATTAGAAGTCTGAATTTTTTGTATTATTAACGATATATTTTGGAGGAATTTAGTGCCCACAATAAACCAGTTAGTCAGGAAAGGGCGTGTAAGAGTAACGTCGAAAAACAAAGCACCAGCATTGGATGCATGTCCTCAGAAACGAGGAGTATGTACAAGGGTATATACAACAACCCCTAAAAAACCAAACTCGGCGTTAAGAAAAGTTGCTAGAGTAAGACTTACAAACAGTATTGAAGTTACTGCATACATTCCTGGTGAAGGACATAATTTACAGGAACATTCAATTGTTCTTGTAAAAGGTGGCAGAATAAAAGATCTACCTGGAGTAAGGTATCATATAATTCGCGGAACACTTGATGCAAGCGGAGTAGATGATAGAAAGAAAGCAAGATCTAAATACGGTGCAAAAAAACCAAAGGCTAAGTAAAAAGTTATGAGAAAAAGAAGAGCAGAAAAAAAATACTTAAAGGCAGATTCAAAATACAATGATGTATTGGTTTCTAAATTTATTAATTATATTATGCTGGATGGAAAGAAATCAGCTGCCAGAAAAATTATTTATGAAAGTCTTGATAAAATAGGAAGCAAAGCTAAAAAACCAGGACTTGAAGTATTTAAACAGGCTATACATAATGTACAGCCGCTTGTTGAAGTTAGAAGCAGAAGAGTTGGGGGTGCCACATATCAAGTACCTATGGAAGTTCGCCCGGAAAGAAGAATTGCTCTTGCTTTGCGATGGATTAAAACATATGCAAGAAAAAGAACAGATAAATCTATGGTGAATAAGCTTTCTGCTGAATTATTAGCTGCTGCCAATAATGAAGGTCCGGCTGTGAAGAAAAAGGAAGATACTCACAAAATGGCTGAGGCAAACAGAGCCTTTGCGCATTATAAATGGTAAATGAATAGTTTGAAATGGAATAAGAATAGAATATAATGGCTGAAAAGAAAGTTGAAATAAATAAAATGCGTAATATCGGTATCATGGCACATATTGATGCCGGTAAAACTACTACGACTGAAAGAATCCTGTTTTTTACAGGCAAGTTATATAGAATTGGCGAAGTACATGATGGTGCTGCAACAATGGATTGGATGGAGCAGGAAAAAGAGAGAGGAATTACTATAACAAGTGCAGCTACAACTTGCTATTGGAGAGATCATCATATAAATATAATTGATACGCCAGGGCACGTTGATTTTACAGTTGAAGTTGAAAGATCATTAAGAGTATTAGATGGAGCCGTAGCTTTATTTTGTTCTGTTGGCGGTGTTGAACCTCAATCGGAAACTGTTTGGAGACAAGCTGATAAATACGGTGTTCCGAGAATAGCTTTTGTTAATAAAATGGATAGGATAGGTGCGGATTTCTTTAATGCAGTTGAAATGATGAAACAGCGTTTAGGCGCAAATGCAGTACCTATTGCAATTCCTATCGGTGAAGGAGATATGTTCTCTGGTGTGATTGATTTGATTACAATGAAAGCTAGAATGTTTCATGAAGATACAAAAGGTTTTACATTTGAGGATAAAGAAATTCCCGGAGACTTAGTAGCTGCAGCGAATAAATACAGAACTATAATGCTTGAAGCTGTTTCAGATGTTGATGACTCTTTATTAGAGAAATATCTTGAAGGAAAAGAAATTACTGAAGATGAAATTAAAAGAGTTTTAAGACAGGCTACAATTGAATTGAAAATAATTCCTGTATTATGTGGATCTTCATTTAAAAATAAAGGCGTACAAAAATTACTTGATGCCGTTGTTGATTTTCTACCATCACCTGTTGATGTAGGTGAATTAGAAGTTCATCATACTCATATGAATGATAAAATAGCACGAAAAATATCAGAAAATGAAAAATTTACGGCATTAGCATTTAAAATAATGACAGATCCTTTTATCGGTAAACTTACATTTGCAAGGGTATATACTGGACAATTAAAATCTGGTTCATATGTTTATAATACAATTTCCGATAAAAAGGAGAGAGTAGGTCGTCTGTTGCAAATGCATGCAAATCATAGAGAAGAAATTTCTGAAGTTAGAGCTGGTGATATTGTTGGTATTGTTGGATTAAAATATACACGTAC
>CAYTFZ010000014.1:13225-22488 GCA_964437215.1 uncultured Melioribacteraceae bacterium
CACGTATGGATTGAACTTAGTCCGAATGAACCTGGAAAAGGTTTTGAATTTGAAAATGCTATTGTAGGAGGCGTGGTTCCAAAAGAATATATCCAGCCTGTATCAAATGGAATACAAGAAGCTTTGCGAAATGGTGTTATTGCAGGTTATCCAGTTGTGGACATTAAAGCAAAGTTATATGATGGTTCTTATCATGATGTTGATTCTGATGAAATATCATTTAAGGTTGCTGGTTCTATGGCTTTTAAGAGCGGAGCTGCAAAAGCAAAACCTATATTACTGGAGCCTTTGATGAGTGTAGAAGTTATTACACCTGAAGAATATCTTGGTGATGTTATGGGAGATTTAAATTCAAGAAGAGGAAGAATTGAAGGTTTTAGTGCCAGAAAAGATGCACAAGTTATTAAAGCGATGGTTCCTCTTTCTGAAATGTTTGGTTATGCTACTATATTAAGATCAATGACACAAGGTAGAGCTATTTACACAATGCAATTTTCTCACTATTCTGAAGTACCTAAAAATATTTCTGATGAAATAGCAGAAAAAATACAAAGTAAAAAGTCCTCAAATACGGATTAAGTTAATATAAAATTAGAAGTTAAATACAAAGGAGATTTCAATGGCTAAGGAAAAATTTGACAGGAGTAAGCCCCACGTTAACGTTGGAACAATTGGTCACGTAGATCATGGTAAAACAACTTTAACAGCTGCTATAACAATGGCTTTAAGTAAAAAAGGTTTATCAGAAAAAAGAACTTTTGATAGTATTGACAACGCTCCTGAAGAAAGAGAAAGAGGTATTACAATTGCAACTGCTCACGTTGAATATACTACTGCTAACAGACATTATGCTCACGTTGACTGTCCAGGTCACGCCGATTATGTAAAAAACATGATTACTGGTGCTGCTCAAATGGATGGAGCTATTCTGGTTGTTGCGGCTACAGACGGTCCTATGCCTCAGACAAGAGAACATATTCTTCTTGCACGTCAGGTTGGTGTTCCAAGAATAGTTGTATTTATGAATAAAGTTGATATGGTTGACGATCAGGAATTAATTGATTTGGTTGAAATGGAAATGAGAGATCTTCTAACAGAATATGAATTTCCTGGTGACGAAATTCCGATTGTTAAAGGTGCAGCTTTGCATGCATTAGAAGCCGCTTCGGATGAAAGTGCACCTGCAACTGATGCAAGATTGAATTGTATATGGGAACTTATGGACGCAGTTGATTCATATATTCCGATTCCAGAAAGAAATGTTGATAAACCGTTTTTAATGCCTGTGGAAGACGTATTTTCGATTACAGGACGCGGTACTGTTGCTACAGGTAGAGTTGAAAGAGGTCAAGTTAAAATTCAAGAAGAAGTTGAACTTATCGGTTTAGGCGTTCATAAGAAAACTGTTGTTACCGGTATTGAAATGTTCAGAAAAGAACTTGATGCAGCTCAAGCTGGTGATAATGCAGGTATATTGTTACGCGGTGTTGATAAAAAAGAAATTGAAAGAGGAATGGTTCTTGCTAAAACAGGTTCAATTACTCCTCATAAAACATTTGAAGGAGAAGTTTATATCCTTTCAAAAGATGAAGGCGGACGTCATACACCATTTTTTAATGGTTATAGACCTCAGTTTTATTTCAGAACAACAGACGTAACTGGAGTTGCTGATTTACCTGCAGGAACAGAGATGGTTATGCCAGGTGATAATGTTAAACTTACTGTTAAACTTATAACTGAAATTGCTATGGAAGAAGGTTTACGTTTCGCTATTCGTGAAGGTGGAAGAACAGTTGGAGCTGGATTAGTAACTAAAATAATAGAATAATTTATAGTATAAAAAATATAAAGAGCAGGTTTTTGCCTGCTCTTAATTTGAAAATAAGGAGTTGGAAGTGCCTGGACAGAAGATTAGAATTAAATTAAAATCATACGATCACATTTTGATTGATAAATCAACTGAGAAGATTATAAAAACTGTAAAAAGTACAGGTGCAGTTGTTTCCGGTCCTATACCGTTACCTACAAAAAGATCAGTATTTACGGTACTGCGTTCGCCACATGTTGATAAAAAGTCCAGAGAGCAATTTGAAATAAGAGCGCATAAAAGGATAATAGATATTCATAATTCGAATAATAAAACCGTCGATTCTTTAAGTAAATTAGATATTCCGGCGGGTGTAGATATTGAGATTAAGTTATAAGGATTGAAAAATGTCAGGTTTATTAGGAAGAAAAATAGGAATGACTAGCATGTTTTCGGAAGATGGGAACAGTATACCTGTTACTGTTATAGAAGCCGGTCCATGTAAAGTTACTCAAATAAAAACAAAAGAAAAAGATGGTTATGTTGCTATTCAAGTTGGTTTCGATTTGAAAAAAGCAAAAAAAGTGAATAAAGCTCAAAAAACATATTTGGATAAGAATAATCTGGATTATCCTAAATTTGTAAGTGAATTTAGGAATGTAGAGATTGACGGAATCAATATTGGTGATGAATTAAAAGTCGATTCTTTTAAGGAAGGCGATATTGTGGATGTTATCGGAACTAGCAAGGGAAAAGGTTTTCAGGGTGTTATGAGACGTCACAATTTTGGTGGCGTTGGTACAGCAACACACGGACAACATAATAGATTGCGTGCTCCTGGTTCAATGGGTGCAAGTTCATATCCTTCACGTGTGTTTAAAGGACAAAGAATGGCTGGCAGAATGGGCAGTGATCGTGTTACTGTCCAGAATTTAAGGGTAATTAAAGTATTACCTGAAAAAAATGTTATATTGATTAAAGGAGCAGTTCCTGGTTCAATAAATTCAATTGTAAAAATTATTAAGTAATGTGTGGTAAAAGATGAAGGTAGATGTCTATAAAATAGATGGAAGTAAAGCTGGTGAACAGCTGGAATTAAACGATGAAATATTTGCAATAGAACCAAATGATCATGTTATTTATTTAGCTGTAAAAGCACATCTTGCAAATAAAAGACAGGGTACTGCTAAATCTAAAGAGAGAAGTGAAGTTAGCGGCGGTGGAAAAAAACCTTGGCGTCAAAAAGGTCGCGGAGGTGCACGAGCTGGTTCTTCAAGATCTCCTTTATGGGTTGGAGGAGGAACAATATTTGGTCCAAAGCCTAGAAATTATAGACAGAAGATAAATAAGAAAGTTAAAAATCTTGCTCGTAAAAGTGCTTTAAGTTACAAAGTAAAAGCAAGCCAGTTAATGATTGTTGAAGATTTTAACTTAGGAGCACCTAAAACAAAAGAATTTGCAGGTATTTTAGAAAAATTGAATGTTTATGGAAAAAAGACATTATTCCTTACAAGTGGAATGAATGAAAATGTTTTTAGATCAGGAAGAAATATCGAAAAAGTTAGTATTATTGAAGCAGGAAAAGCATCAACATATGATTTATTAAATAATCAGGTTGTTGTGATGCAAAAAGGTGCTGTTGAAGAAATTGTTAATACATTAAAATAATAGAAATAGAACAGGTCAGCTATGCGAAAAGTTTTAATACGTCCCATTTTAACCGAAAAGATGAACAATGTATCTGAAAAAGAAGATAAATATGGTTTTATGGTAGATGTTAAAGCGAATAAAATTGAAATAACAAAAGCAGTTAAAGATAAATTTAATGTTGATGTTATTGACGTAAACACTATTCGTTACAGTGGTAAGAGAAAAACTCAGTTTACAAAAAAAGGTAGATTTGAAGGAAAAAAACCACAATATAAAAAAGCAATTATTAAATTAAAAGAAGGTCAGAGTATAGACCTATATAAAGAAGTATAGAAACAGCGATTGGACTGGAGTTAGATTAGATGGCTATAAGAAAATTAAAACCGAATACCCCTGGAACAAGATTTATGTCGATTTCAGCTTTTAATGAAATCACAAAAACAAAACCAGAAAAATCTTTAACTGTTTCGCTAAAGCAAAGCGGTGGAAGGAATAGTGAAGGTAAACTTACCTCAAGATTTAGAGGTGGTGGACATAAAAGAAAATACAGAGTAATTGACTTTAAGAGAGATAAGTTTGGAATTCCAGCAAAAGTATTTTCAATTGAGTATGACCCTAACAGAACATCAAGAATAGCATTGCTTCATTATGCTGATGGTGAAAAACGATATATTATTGCACCTGAAGGATTAAAAGTAGGTGATAAAGTTATAGCAGGTGATGGTGTTGAAATTAAAGTTGGAAATGCTCTTAAATTAAAAGATATGCCCATTGGAAGTTTTATTCATAATGTTGAATTAAAACCTGGAAAGGGCGGACAGCTTGGAAGATGCGCTGGAGCATCACTACAGTTAATGGCACGTGAAGGTAAATATGCACAATTAAAAATGCCATCAGGTGAGGTAAGATTAGTTAGTATTGAATGTTTAGCTACTTACGGTATTGTTGGAAACAGCGATCACGAAAATATAAGCATAGGAAAAGCTGGAAGAAAAAGATGGATGGGTAAAAGACCACATGTAAGAGGTGTGGCTATGAACCCAGTTGATCATCCTATGGGTGGTGGTGAAGGACGTACTTCGGGTGGTGGACATCCAGTTTCTCCTTGGGGACAAAAAGCTAAAGGCTTAAAAACAAGAAAAAGAAAGAAAACATCTAATAAATATATTGTAAGAAGAAGAAATAAATAGAGTGTGATATGCCAAGATCAGTAAAAAAAGGACCGTTTATTAATTATAAGTTACTTGAGAAAATTGATAAGCTTAATGAAACAAATCAGAAAAAAATTATTAAAACATGGTCGCGTGCCAGTACAATTGTTCCTGAATTTATTGGTCACACAATAGCGGTTCATAATGGTAACAAAATGATACCTGTGTATATTAGTGAGAATATGGTCGGGCATAAGCTTGGAGAATTTGCTCCGACACGTATATTCAGAGGTCATCCAGGAACAAAAGCTGAAAAAGCTTCGAAGGTAAAATAATATAATTAAGGAATTGATGATGGAAGCAAAAGCTATACATAAGTATATCAGAACTTCGCCAAGAAAAATGAGATTGGTAGTTGACCTTATTAGAGGTAAAAAAGTTAATGAAGCAATGGAAATATTACATTTTCAGCCAAAAGCAGCTTCAAAATATGCAGAAAAAGTTTTAAGATCGGCTGTTGCTAATTTGTTTGTTAAATATGAAGATCAAAAACCTGAAACGAGTGATCTTTATGTTAAAGAAGCGTTTGTAAATGGCGGACCGCAATTAAAAAGGCTTTTACCAGCACCTATGGGACGAGCATTCAGAGTTAGAAAAAGATCTAATCATTTAACTATAGTTGTTGCAAACAAAGGAAATAACTAAGGAGGATTTTTGGGACAGAAAGTTAACCCAATTGGCTTAAGAGTTGGAATTATTAAAGGATGGGAATCTAATTGGTATGAAAATAAAAGTTATGCCAATAAGCTTGCAGAGGATAAAAAATTACGGATTTACGTCAGGAAAAGATTAAAGAAAGCCGGTATATCTAGAATAATAATTGATCGAACTTCTAAAAATGTTATTTTAACAATTCATACTTCCAGACCTGGTGTTGTTATTGGAAAAAGCGGTAAGGAAATTGCACAACTTGAAGAAGAATTGAAACAGGTTACTGATAAAGAAGTTAAAATTCAAATAAACGAAATAAAGAGACCTGAATTGGATGCATATCTAGTTGCAGAAAATATTGCATCGCAAATACAGGGAAGAGTTTCTTTCAGACGTGCTATGAAATCTTCTATTACTTCTGCAATGCGTATGGGTGCAGAAGGTATAAGAATTATGTGTTCCGGAAGACTTGGTGGAGCTGAAATGGCAAGAACCGAACAATACAAAGAAGGAAGAATACCGTTGCATACATTAAGAGCAGACATTGATTATTCGCATGGAACTGCAAATACTATTTACGGAGCAATAGGTATTAAAGTTTGGATATGCCGCGGAGAAATACTTGGAAAAAGATTATCAGAGTAAGAATATCAGGAGTTTATTGTTATGTTAATGCCTAAAAGAGTTAAATACAGAAAAGTTCATCGTGGTAGACGTAAAGGAAAAGCATATCGCGGAAGTGCTGTAAATTTTGGAGATTTTGGATTAAAATCACTAGAATGCGGTTGGATTACAAGCAGACAAATTGAAGCATGCAGAGTTGCAATATCACGTAAAACTAAAAGAGATGGTAAATCGTGGATTAGAATATTTCCTGATAAACCTGTGACAAAGAAACCGCTTGAAACAAGGATGGGAAAAGGAAAAGGTGCACCTGAATTTTGGGTTGCAGTTATAAAACCAGGAAGAGTTATGTTTGAGATTGGCGGAGTATCAAGAGAAATTGCTGAAGAAGCACTTATGCTTGCTGCTCATAAATTGCCGCTTAAAACAAAAATTGTTACACGACCCGATTACGAATCATAAAAAAGGTTTATAAGATGAAGATTAACGAAATAAATGAAATGAGTACAGAAGAAATTCTTAAAAGAATTGTTGAAGAAGAAAATAATCAATTAGATTTAAGATTTCAGCATGAGCTTAAACAATTGACAAATACAGCTAAATTAAAATTAGTACGGCGTGATATAGCTAGAATGAAGACTGTGCTAAAACAAAGAGAACTTCAATCAGCTAAAGAAATTAAATAAATAAGGAGTTTATTAAACGCAATGGAACAAAGAGGACTTCGAAAAACAAGAGTTGGTGTTGTTATTAGTAATAAAATGCAGAAAAGTATTGTAGTTGCGATAGAAAGAAAAGTTGCGCACCCATTATACAAGAAATATTTTAAGAAGACTACCAAGTTGATGGCACATGATGAGAAAAATGAATGCAACCCAGGTGATGTTGTTAAGATAATGGAAACAAGACCTCTTAGCGCGCGTAAAAAATGGCGGTTGGTTGAAATTGTAGAAAAAGCTAAGTAAGAGCACCGATAAGGAGTAGAGAAAATGATTCAGACAGAAACAAATTTAGTAGTTGCAGATAATTCCGGCGCAAAAAAAGTAAAATGTATTAAAGTGCTTGGAGGTAGTCATCGTAGATATGCTAGTGTTGGAGATATTATTGTCGTATCGGTTAAAACTGCAATTCCTGGAGGAAATGTAAAAAAAGGCGAAGTTTCGAAAGCAGTTATTGTTCGCACAAAAAAAGAAGTTAGAAGAACAGATGGTTCGTATATAAGATTTGATGAAAATGCCGCTGTACTTCTTAATGCTCAAAATGAACCAAGAGGTACTAGAATATTTGGACCTGTTGCAAGAGAATTAAGAGATAAAAAGTTTATGAAAATTATATCATTAGCACCTGAAGTATTATAAAGATAGGATTCTGGAAAATGAAAATAAGAAAAGATGATACAGTAAAAGTTGTTTCGGGAAACAGCAAAGGAAAAACCGGAAAAGTATTGAAAGTATTTCCGAAGACAAATAGAGTTATTGTTGAAGGTGTAAATATTCGTAAAAGGCATACAAAACCTAATCAGGCAAATCCACAAGGTGGCATTATTGAAAAAGAAGCTGCTATTGAAGTATCGAATGTAATGATATTGGATCCTAAGAAGAATGAACAAACAAGAATTGGTGCAAAAATAATAATTGATGATAAAACCGGTAAAAAGAAGCGGGAAAGAATCAGCAAAAAAACTGGAGAAATGTTGTAATATTCAACATCTATTAAGGATTGTAATAAGTTATGGCTAAAAAAGAAACAAAATCAGAAAAAGTTCAGGATAATAAAGAATTGGTGTCAAGTGAAATAATTACACCAAGATTAGCAGAAAAATATAAGAACAATATTCTTCCTAAATTAAAGGAACAGTTTTCTTATAAAAGTATTATGCAGGTTCCTAAACTCGAAAAAATTGTAGTTAATATGGGGGTTGGTGCTGCTGCATCCGATTCCAAAATACTGGATGAAGCAATAAAAGATCTGGAAACAATTACTGGTCAGAAAGCTTCTCCAAGGCAAGCAAAAAAAGCTATTTCCAATTTTAAGTTAAGAGAAGGAATGAAAATTGGAGCAAAAGTTACTTTAAGAAAAGAAAAGATGTATGAATTTCTTGATAGATTGATAACTGTTGCACTTCCAAGAGTTAGAGATTTTAGAGGTATTCCAGATAAATCTTTTGATGGAAAAGGAAACTATACTCTTGGTATTAAAGAACAAATTATTTTTCCGGAAATAAATCCGGAAAAAGTCACAAAAGTTTTCGGTATGGATATTACTTTTGTAACTACAGCTAAAAATGATCAGGAAGCCTATGAGTTGCTTTTAGCATTTGGTGTTCCGTTTCGTAAAAAAGAAGTTAAATAAGGTTAATTAGGTAAATATGGCCAGAAAAAGTTTATTAGCTCGTGAAATTAAAAAGCAAAGAATTGCTGAAAAGTTTGCTCAAATTAGAAAAGATTTAAAAGAAAACGGCGAATATTTGGAATTGCAAAAGTTGCCAAGAAATGCCTCGCCTGTTAGAAAACATAACAGATGTCAATTTACAGGCAGACCGCGTGGATATTACAGAAAGTTTGGTGTATCACGTTTGGTTTTCAGGGAAATGGCACTTCGAGGTGAAATTCCTGGTGTTAAAAAGTCAAGTTGGTAATATTTAAGGAGAGATATAATGGCTGTTACAGATCCGGTAGCAGATTTCTTAACAAGAGTAAGAAATTCTATAAATGCAAATAAAAAAAATGTAATAATTCCTTCATCTAACATGAAAGTTAGAATGACAGAAATATTGAAAGAACACAAATTTATTAATGATTTTACAGTAATAGAAGATAACAAACAAAATGTTATTAAAATTGACTTAAAATATGTTAATGGTGTTTCTTCAATAAGCGGTTTGGAAAGAATAAGTACCCCTGGATTAAGGAAATATGTTGATAAAGATAATCTTCCGCGTGTATATAATGGACTTGGAATTGCAATCTTGTCAACAAACAAAGGATTAATGACTAATAAACAAGCAAAAAATGAATCTGTTGGTGGTGAAGTAATCTGCCATATTTGGTAATATAGTGACGGAGTATAGAAGTGTCAAGAATAGGTAAAAAACCGATTAGTATTAAAGATGTTAAAGTTAGCCGTGAAGGTAATGTAATAAAAGTAAACGGAAAACTTGGAAATTTAGAAGCAGCAACTCATCCGAATATAAAGGTTGATATTAATGCTGATGAAATAATTGTTACCAGACCTAACGATGAAAAGCAAAACAGAGCTTTACATGGTTTAACAAGAGCTCTTATTCAGAATATGGTTAAAGGTGTTACAGAAGGTTTTTC
>CAYTFZ010000014.1:22588-37504 GCA_964437215.1 uncultured Melioribacteraceae bacterium
ATAAAATACTCGAATGAAGTGATAATCAGAAAAGCTGGAAAAACAGCTGGTAAATAGTTAAGTTAGGAGATTGATAATAAATGATTGATAGAAGAGTTCGCAGAAAAATTAGTGTAAGAAAAAAAGTTTCAGGTACTGCAGAAAGACCTAGACTTACAGTTACAAAAAGTCTTACTCAGATATATGCTCAGATGATTGATGATAAAAGTGGTAAAACATTAGTTTCCGCATCAAGTTTGTCAAAGGAGATTGCTGAGGAAATTAAAGCTGCAGGAAATAAAACTGAAAAAGGTAAAGTTGTCGGAAAATATCTTGCTAAAAAAGCTGCTGATGCTAATATTGTTTGTGCAGTTTTTGATAGAAACGGATATCCATATCATGGAAGAGTAAAGGCTTTAGCTGATGGAGCACGAGAAGGCGGATTAAAGATTTAAAATTCTTGCCGGGTCGTCTAATGGTAGGACTACGCCCTTTGGAGGCGTCTGAAGAGGTTCGAGTCCTCTCCCGGCAGCTGATATATTAAATAATTTGTAAATAATTGTTTTTACGGAGATTAAATTGAGACATAAAAAAGTCACAATAGCAGATGGATTAAAAGAAAAAGTCGTTCACATTAACAGAGTTGCAAAAGTAGTTAAAGGCGGCAGAAGGTTCAGCTTTAATGCAATTGTTGTAGTTGGCGACGGAAATGGACATGTTGGTGTAGGTCTTGGAAAAGCAAATGAGGTTACCGATGCAATTTCCAAAGGAATTGATGATGCGAAAAAAAATGTTTACAAAGTGACTGTTACAAAAGGAACTATTCCACATGCAATAATAGGAAAATTCGGGGCAGGAAAAGTATTATTAAAACCTGCAACACCCGGTACTGGACTTATTGCAGGTGGTGGTGTGAGAGCAGTATTGGAAGCAGCCGGAGTTCAAGATGTTTTAACAAAATCACTTGGATCAAGTAATCCGCATAATCAGGTTAAAGCTACATTAGCTGGTTTAATGGAACTGATTGATGCCCGTCGTGTTGCTGCTAACAGAGGTATATCAGTTAAAGAATTGTTTAATGCATAATTTGGAATACACAGAATGAAAATAGAAATCACGCAGACAAAAAGTGTTATTGATCGTTCAGAACATCAGAAAAGAATAATAAAAGCTTTGGGGCTTGGAAAACCAAATAACAAAGTTTTGCATAATGATACACCTCAAATTAGGGGAATGATTAATAAAGTATCACATTTAGTTAAAATTAAAGAAATTGAAGATTAAGGATTAAAATGGATATCTTAAGTAATTTAAAATATGCAGAAGGTTCAGTTAAGAACAGAAAAAGAATAGGTCGCGGTACTGGAAGCGGACATGGCGGTACAGCTACTAAAGGAAATAACGGCCAGAAACAAAGATCTGGTCATAAATTTCGTGCTTGCTTTGAAGGTGGACAGATGCCTCTTCAAAGAAGACTTCCAAAAAGAGGTTTTACCAATATCTTTAAAGTATTATATCAATCAATTAATCTATCAAAACTCCAGAAACTTGTTGATGATAAAAAAATTACTGACGGAGTTATAAATCCTGCTGTTTTATATAAAAGCGGATTATTATCTAAAGCTGTTATGCCATATAAAATATTAGGTGACGGCAATTTAACTGCAAAATTGAATATTGAAACTTATGCAATAAGTAAAACTGCTAAAGAAAAAATTGAAGCTGCTGGCGGAACTATTAAAGAGATTAATACCAAATGAACAAATTACTGGATACATTTCGAAATATTTTCAAAATTACTGAATTAAGGCAAAGAGTTCTTTACACACTTTCATTGCTTATTATTGTGAGAATCGGAACACATATTACACTTCCTGGTATCGATTCTTTTCTGCTTAGTTCTGCAATGAAATCTTCTGACGGTGGCGGAGGGTTATTCGGTTTATTCGATTATTTCGTAGGCGGAGCTTTCTCGAATGCAGCTATTTTTGCTCTTGGAATTATGCCATATATCAGTTCATCAATTATAATTCAATTAGGTGGAGCTGTTTTCCCGACTTTACAGCGTTTGCAGCAAGAAGGTGAAGACGGACGTAAGAAATTAAATCAGCTAACCCGTTATGGAACTGTTCTTATTTCAGCTTTTCAAGCTTTTGGAGTTACAATATATCTTCAAAACATGAAAACTAACGGTATGCCAATTGTTCCAGCAGAAATTCAGGGTATTGGTTTTATGATTTCTACAATTATATTCCTTGTTGCAGGAACAATGTTTATGATGTGGATGGGAGAACAGATTACGGATAAAGGAATCGGTAACGGAATATCGATGATAATATTTATAGGAATAATTGATAGATTACCATTTGCCTTAATCACTGAATTTGAACAGTACCGCGAAGGTTTGAGAAATATCATTACAGAGGTTATTCTTGTAGTGTTGATTGTTTTTATAATTGCAGGTGTAATATTGGTTACACAAGGAACAAGAAGAATTCCTGTGCAATATGCTAAACGTGTTGTAGGCAGAAAAGTTTATGGAGGAGTAACGCAGTATATACCATTGAAAGTCAATACTGCTGGTGTAATGCCGATAATCTTTGCACAATCTATAATGTTTATACCAAGTACATTATATTCATTTTTTCCTCAATATGATTTTATGGCTACATTTGCCAGCTGGTTTGATCACCAGTCATATTCATATGCTTTTATTTATTTTTTGATGATTGTATTTTTTACATATTTTTATACAGCTATAGCTTTTAATCCTAAAGATGTAGCTGATAATATGAAAAAACAAGGCGGTTTTATTCCTGGAATAAGACCAGGAAAACAAACTTCTGAGTTTATAGATAATATATTAACAAAAATTACATTGCCTGGATCAATATTTCTTGGTATAATAGCGATATTGCCGACATTTGTAAGTAAATATACTGGTGTATCTTACGCATTTGCTTCTTTTTTCGGAGGTACAAGTTTATTAATTGTTGTAGGTGTTGCTTTAGATACATTGCAACAAATTGAGTCACACCTTCTTATGCGTCATTACGATGGATTTATGAAATCGGGACGTATAAGAGGCAGAAGATAGTTCTTTGCAGGCTGTAAAGTGATTTTAATTAAATCAAAAAAAGAAATTGATTACATTAGAGAAAGTTGTAAAATTGTTGCAGAAACTCTTCAATTAGTTAAAGCGCATGCAAAAGTTGGAATAACTACGGCTGAGCTTGATAAAATAGCTGAAGATTATATAAGAAGCAATGATGCTTATCCAGCTTTTAAGGGATATTCTCAAGGCGGATCACCTGCTTTCCCTGCAACAATTTGTGCGTCAATTGATAATGAAGTTGTTCATGGAATACCAAGCAAACGTATATTGATGGATGGAGAGATACTATCAATTGATATTGGTGTTGTTAAGAATAAATATTATGGTGATGCAGCAATTACAACAGGAATTGGTAAAGTAAATATTGAAAAGCAACAACTAATGGATGTTACAGAAAAATCTTTATACCTTGGGATAGAAGCTGTTAAACCAGGTGCAAGATTGCATGATATATCAAATGCCATTCAAGAGTATGTTGAAAGCAATGGATATTCAATAGTAAGAGATTTATGTGGTCACGGAGTTGGTAAATATTTGCATGAAGAGCCGCAAATACCGAATTATGGTAGAAAGAATTCCGGACCGCTATTAAAAGACGGAATGACTTTGGCAATTGAACCTATGGTAAATTTAGGAAAATATAATGTTAAAGTTGCAGCTGATGATTGGACTGTAGTTACAAAAGACAATACACCTTCAGCGCATTATGAACATACAATTGCTATTATAAATGGAAAAGCTGAAATATTAACTGTTAGTTAGAGAATATGTCGAAACAAAAACCGATTAAAGTTGATGGAGTAATCACAGAAACTTTGCCAAATGCTAATTTTAAAGTAAAATTAGATAATGGTCACGAAATATTAGCACATATTTCCGGAAAAATGAGAATGCATTTTATTAAAATATTGGTTGGTGATAAAGTATCTATTGAATTATCGCCGTACGATTTAAATAAAGGTAGAATTACCTACAGATATAAATAGTGAAATTGGAGTATATATGAAGGTTAGATCTTCGGTTAAAAAGATTTGTGAAAATTGTAAAGTAATTAAACGCAAAGGCGTTGTAAAAGTTATTTGTAAAAATCCAAAACATAAACAACGTCAGGGATAATAGAAATTAGGAGGATGATTTGGCCCGTATTGCAGGAAACGATTTACCAAAACAGAAAAAGGTTTTTATAGGATTGACTTATATTTACGGTATAGGACAATATACTGCAAGATTAATATGCGAAAAAGCAAAAGTTAATCCTGAAAAGAAAATTGGCGATCTGACAGAAGAAGAAGTTGCACAGATCAGAGCTATAATGACAGCTGACTATAAAGTTGAAGGTGCACTTAGAAGCGAAATTCAACAAAATATTAAAAGACTTATGGATATCGGTTGTTATAGAGGTTTAAGACATAGGAGAGGATTACCTTGCCGTGGTCAGAGAACAAAAACAAATTCAAGAACCCGTAAGGGAAGAAGAAGAACAGTTGCTGGAAAGAAGAAAGCACCTAAGAAATAGAATAAAATAAAAGCGGAGTAAGTTTTGGCAAAAGTTATTAAAAAAACTAAGAAAAAAGTCCATGTGGATGCAGTAGGTGTTGCCCACATTAAGGCTTCTTTTAACAATGTTATTGTAACAATAAGCGATATTTACGGAAATACAATATCGTGGTCGTCTGCCGGGAAAAACGGTTTTAAAGGATCGCGTAAAAATACTCCTTTCGCTGCTCAAATAACATCGGAAGCGGCTGCAAAAGAAGCCCATGATCTTGGGTTAAGAAAAATTGATGTTTATGTAAAAGGACCAGGTGCTGGAAGAGAAGCTGCAATAAGAGCTTTAAATCAAGCTGGACTTGAAATATTATCAATAAAAGACATTACACCTATTCCGCATAACGGATGTAGACCACCGAAAAGAAGAAGAGTATAATAGGAGAATATTAGATGGCAAGATATACGGGAGCAAGTTGCAAATTATGCCGTAGAGAAAAACAGAAACTTTTTCTTAAAGGAACAAAATGTAATACAGAAAAATGTCCTTTAGATAAAAAGAATTATGCACCAGGTCAGCATGGTTTAAGCCGCAGAATGAAATTTTCAGAATATGCAGTTCAGCTTAGAGAAAAGCAGAAGATAAAAAGAATGTACGGTTTGCAGGAAACACAGTTCAGAAGTTATTATGAAAAAGCTAATCAGCAGAAAGGTGTTACAGGTGATAACCTTATAAGACTTTTAGAAAGCAGATTTGATAATGTATTGTTCAGATTAGGTTTTGCACCTTCAAGAAAAGCAGCAAGACAATTAATTATGCATGGTCATTTCAGCATTGATGGCAGAACTGTTGATATTCCTTCGTTTATATTTAAACCAGGTCAGGTTATAAGCGTTAAAGCAAACAGTAAAAAATTAGACGTCATACATAACTCGTTACGCAGAGTAAAAGACGGGGTTTACAATTGGCTTTCAGTTGATAAAGCAAATCTTAAAGGTACATTTTTACAATATCCTGAAAGATCGGAAGTTCCATTGAATGCAAATGAACAATTGATCATAGAGTTATATTCTAAATAATTTTTAAAAATTGAAGAGGATCCTAAATGAGTTATCCTTACATAAAGATGCCTGATGGCGTTATACTTGACGACACAACATCAACAAATACATACGGAAAATTCACAATACAACCATTAGAAAGAGGATTCGGAGTAACATTAGGGAATTCATTTAGAAGAGTATTAATCTCTTCGCTTACCGGAGCAGCATTTATTGCCATTAAAATTAACAATGTGCTGCACGAATTTACATCTATCCCGGGTGTATTGGAGGATGTAAGTGATGTTATTTTGAATTTAAAACAAGTAAGAATGAAAGTTCTTAACAAAAATAGTACAAAAATTGAAATACCGTTAGCCGGACCAATTAGTTTAAAAGCTGGCGATTTACAAAAATATTGCACAGATATTGAAATATTAAATCCTGATTTACATATTGCAACATTAAATGAAAAAGCAAAATTTAGTTTAGAGCTTTATTACGGATTCGGGAAAGGTTATGTTCCTGCAAACGAACAAAAATTGCCTGAAGAAGCTATAGGTATAATTCCAATAGATTCTATATTCACTCCAATAAGAAATGTTCGATACGAAATAGAAAATGTGAGAATAGGTGAAAAAAATGATTTCGAAAAGCTTTCACTTGAAATATTTACAGATGGTTCAATTACCCCGCAAGATGCACTTTCGGGAGCAGGAAAAATGTTGAAAGATCACATCAATATGTTTATAAATTTTGATGTTGAACATGAAGAAGAAAAAGTAGTAAACGAAAAAGATGCTGAAGTAGAAAGATTGAGAAAAATTCTTACTACAAGTGTTGATGACCTCGAACTTAGTGTAAGATCTCATAATTGCCTTAAAGCTGCAAATATTAAAACTTTAGGCGATCTTGTTAAACGTGATGAAAGCGAAATGCTGAAGTTCCGGAATTTTGGAAGAAAATCGTTAGCTGAATTAAATGATATTGTTGATGTTTACGGTTTAGAATTCGGAATGGATGTTGAAAAATATTTAAAGGATAATAAAGAATCTTAAAATTCTGTTAAAGGTAAGATAATGAGACATAGAGTAAAAGGAAATAAGATTGGACGTACAGCAAGCCATAGAAGAGCTACATTATCCTCTTTGGCAACAGGGTTGATTTTAAACAAAAAAATCAAAACTACAGATGCAAAAGCACGAGCTTTACGTCCTTTGATTGAAGGAATGATTACAAGAGCAAAAGTTGATTCGGTACATAACAGAAGAATTATATCGGAAAGTATAAACGATAAAGAAGCTGTTAAAACCTTATTCAGTGAAGTTGTTGAAAAAGTAGGCGAAAGACCCGGCGGTTATACCAGAATAGTTAAACTGGGTAAAAGACAAGGGGATGCTGCTGATATGGCAATTATTGAACTTGTTGATTTTTCAGGTTCTGTTGCAAAAAAACCTGCTAGAAAACAGACAAAAAAAGAAGATGTAGCGGTTCCTGTGAAAGAAACGGAAACATCTGAAATTAAAGATGCTGAAGTTATTGAAGAAACTGTTGTTGAAAATAAAGAAGAAAGTACTGCTGAAGCTGGCGATACTGAAGAAAGTCAGCAAAAAAAAGAAGAATAAATTATTAAAATATGATTTAATTGAAAGAGTAGTCGTGAGATTACTCTTTTTTTTTATATGAAAAAAATAGAATTTACAAAATCAGTTTTCAATATTAATGAACTTCCAAAAGACAATTTACCAGAGATTGTGCTATGCGGAAGATCAAATGTCGGCAAATCATCATTTATAAATTCACTTTTTAATAAAAAAAATCTTGCTAAAACAAGTTCAATACCTGGTAAAACCCGATCAATTAACTTTTACAAAGTAGAAGAAAAAATCTACATTGTTGATCTTCCCGGTTTTGGATTTGCACAAGTAAGCAAGGTTGAAAAAGAGAAATGGAAAAAAATGATAAATGATTATTTCTGTTCAGAAAGAAATATAGTTATGGTTTTTCATATTGTTGACAGCCGGCACAAACCAATGCCGTTAGATATTGAACTTGATTCCTACTTAAAAAATGGAAATTTTAACCGTACAGTTATTCTTAATAAAGTTGATAAATTGAAACAAGGGGAATTAAAGAAATCTCAGAAAGTATTCGTTGAATATTTTAATGATCTTATTCCAAATGAAAATCTTCTAATTTATTCATCAATTAATGGAATCGGGAAAGTTGAAATAATTCAGAGATTTAAAAAATTATTCGAAATTTGAAATCATTTTGTAATAATATTATACATTTTATATTTTTCTTATTAAATTTGTGTCAATTCTCAAAATGATATTCCGGATTATATATTTAAATGAACAACAGGAACAAAAAAAGACTTCTTATATTTGTACTTATTCCTTTAATTGCTATAATACCATTATTTACGGATGATCTTTCATTAAAGATTATTGCAATATTGGTTTTAGTTATTTATGCGGGTTTCATAATATTTCTTCGGGATTCGGTAAAAGGCGATCCTCCCACCTCGCAACCTGATGAGAAAATAGATATTACACGAAATCCTTCCGAAAATTACAGTTCATATTCCGAAGACGAAGGTTTTACAATAATATCGGGCAGCAAACAAGTTGAAGTACTTACTGCCGATCATCTAAAAAACAGTACTTCATTAAAGAATAAAAATATATTTAAACCTGCCGACCTGAAGCAAGTATTCGAAAAAATTGCAACAGAGGACATGCCTTCAGGAATTAGCCAGGATGAACAATTTGAATTTGTTTTAGAAAAGGTTCTTGCTGTTGTAAAAGAAGCTTTTTTAGCTCATTCTGCAGTATTCTTTTGGTATAATAAAAAGAAAGAAAGACTTACACTTGAAAAATATATTTCAAGCTCTGGTGACATCAAAAAACAAAAGTTTGAATTAGAAGATGATATTTTAAGCAAAATTGTACAAAAGGAAGAACCTGAACTGCTTACTGATATTATGCCTAATGCTGAAGCCGATGTGATCAGATACTATAGTGCACCTCAAGGGATAAAGAGTTTTGTTGGAGTTCCGTTATTTTATGAAAGAACCTTAGCTGGTGTTTTGGCGCTCGATTCAAAAGTTATTGATGCATTCGGAATAGAATCTGTTTATTCACTCGGAAGAATAGTGCGTGTAATATCTATCATCATTTCTTTATTCGATGAAAAATTCAATGAATCGCAAACCGAACAGAGATTAGAATCACTTCTTGGCATTTTAAGCAACGATAAAAAATTTACTTCGCAAAATGAATTGTTTGCAACACTTGAAATAGCAGTTAAAAATTTAATTTATTGGGATGCTTTTACTTTCGTTTATTATGAACCGGTAGAAGCTAAATTTAAGACATCAAAAATTATTAACAAAACATCATTAAAATATGTTGGCGAAAATCTTGAAATTGAAATTCAGGGTACGCTTGCCGGAAAAGCGATTTCGAGCGGTATGCCTGTGAAAATTGATGATACTTCCGCTCAAAAGTATTATAGGTTTTCTTCAAGCGAAGATGTACGTTTTGATGGCTCATTTTTGGCATTACCTTTAATTTATGACGATCAGAATTTTGGGGTGTTGTGTTTCGAGAGTCTGAAGAAAAATATATATACAAATTCCGATATTAAATTTATGAAGAGTACAGTGAAATTTTTCAGTTTCATACTTTATACTTTTTCAACGCAGAATGTTTTAAGAAATTTAATTTCGGTAGATGTTGAAACACAGATGCTTAATTATAAAGCATTTATGGAAAGAACGGCGATAGATTTACTGAAATCTGCAGAATTTAATGCCCCTGGAGCAGTAGCTTTAATAAAGATTGACGATTTTATTGAGCAGGAATCGTTATTTGAAGGAGATCCATTTCCGAAAGTATTAGAGGCGATTTCAAAAATGATAATTGAAGAAACTGGAAATTTGAATATAATTGGCAGAATTGACGACAGAGTTTTCGGTGTGTTTTTCTTTAACACAAATTCCAAAGATGTTTTTTTGTGGGCAGAAAAATTAAGAATTAAGGTTGCCCGTAAACCTATAACCGTGGTAACAAAGCAAACTACTTTTACTGTATCAATTGGAATTGCATCAACAGCTGGAAAAACTGACGTTGAAGAAGTATTAAAAAATGCAGATCTTGCACTTTCAAAAGCTGTTGAAAAAGGCGGAAATTCAGTTAAAAGTCTGTAATAAATGTGAATAACTTTATAATTATAGTGCTTGATGGCGTAGGTGTTGGCGAATTGCCGGATGCAAGCAAATACGGCGATTGGGGCACAAATACCCTTTCTAATATCTCAAAAATTACCGGCGGATTAAATCTTCCTAATCTTCAGAAAGCCGGATTAGGGAATATTACTGAAATTATCGGCGTCCCGGCAGAAAAAAATCCTTCAGCAAATTTTGGAAAAATGTTGGAAATATCAAGAGGGAAAGATTCAACCACCGGACATTGGGAGCTTGGAGGTATTGAAGTCGATTTTGATTTTCCATATTATCCACATGGATTTCCTGACGAAATAATAGAAAAATTTATTGAGTTAAATAAATTAAAAGGTGTTTTAGGCAACAAACCGGCTTCGGGTACCGAGATTATTAAAGAGCTTGGAGAAGAACATTTAAAGACAGGGTTCCCAATTGTATATACTTCTGCGGATTCAGTTTTTCAGATTGCGGCTCACGAAGAAGTATTTTCTTTAGAAAAGCAATATGAAATCTGCAAAATTACTCGTTCAAAAATTATGGTAGGTCAACATTCAGCAGGAAGAATTATTGCGCGACCCTTTATAGGCAGCCCCGGAAACTTTAAACGGACTGTAAATCGGAAAGATTTTTCATTAGATCCTCCATCTGATACAATTTTAGATGTTTTGCAAAGAAGCGGCATAAAAACCGTGGCTATCGGAAAGATTAATGATTTGTTTAATTATAAAGGCATCGATATAGGAATTAAAACAATTTCGAATGATCAAGGCATTGATGAAATAATCGCTTCTGCAAAAAAATATTCAAACAGTCTGATTTTTGCCAATCTGGTAGATTTTGATGTTTATTACGGTCACAGAAATGATCCCTTCGGATTTAAAGGTGCATTAGAATCTTTTGACAATCGGCTGCCCGAAATTTTACTGGCCATCGATAAAACCGATCGGCTTATCTTAACATCCGATCATGGAAATGACCCCACTCTTATAAGTACCGATCACAGCAGAGAGTACGTTCCCATCGTTTATTACAATCCGGAAAATATTTCCAGAAATCTTGGAACTAGAAAAACTTTTTCGGATGTGGCACAAACTGCAGCAAATTTTTTCGGCATTAAAAATAATTTAAAAGGCATATCCTTTTAAAATTTGTACGAAAGAAAAAATTAAATATATTAGGGCGTTAAATTTATCCTTAAAAATCTTTTAAAGAATAAAAGGATGAATTTATGAAACTATTCATTCAGTATTTGAAATGGAAAGAGGTTTTACTCAAACAAAAATCAGTAATTTTGTTCATCAAATTCAGTAATAACCGAGGACAAATTGAAAATTACAAAGCAGTTTACAAATCGCGAAAGCCAGTCTCTCGACAAATATCTTCAGGAAATAGGAAAGGTTGAACTGCTAACTCCATCTGATGAGATTGAATTAGCTGTAAATATTAAAAAAGGCGACAGAATAGCTTTGGAAAAGCTTGTAAAGGCAAATTTAAGATTTGTTGTAAGTGTTGCTAAACAATATCAAAATCAAGGTTTATCGCTTGGGGATTTGATTAATGAAGGAAATCTTGGATTGATAAAAGCTGCAAAAAGATTTGATGAAACACGCGGCTTTAAATTTATATCGTATGCTGTTTGGTGGATCCGGCAGTCAATTTTACAGGCTCTTGCCGAACAATCGCGTATAGTGAGATTGCCTTTAAACAGAGTAGGGGCATTAAATAAAATTGGAAAAGCGTATAGTAATCTTGAACAAGAATATGAAAGAGAACCAAGTGCTACTGAAATAGCTCAGGAACTGGAAATGGATATTGAAGATGTTGCAGAAGCATTAAAAATATCCGGCAAGCACGTTTCAATGGATGCTCCTTTTCAGACAGGGGAAGAAAACAGATTGCTGGATGTGATTGAAAATGACCAGCCCTCGCCGGATACCGCATTAATGTCCGAATCTTTA
The DNA here is from genome assembly GCA_964437215.1 of uncultured Melioribacteraceae bacterium. Taxonomy (GTDB): domain Bacteria; phylum Bacteroidota; class Ignavibacteria; order Ignavibacteriales; family Melioribacteraceae; genus JAAYAN01. The sequence continues at coordinate 34,401 of CAYTFZ010000014.1, forward strand.
AGGAGTGAAATAGAAAGAGCATTATCCACACTTACAGAAAGAGAAGGTGAAGTTATAAAATTGTACTTCGGATTGTATACTGAACATTCATTAACATTGGAAGAGATTGGAGAAAAGTTTAATTTAACCCGCGAAAGAGTAAGGCAAATAAAAGAAAAAGCAATAAGGCGATTAAGGCATGCATCGCGAAGTAAAAATTTGAGAAACTATTTAGGATAATGAACTTGGTTCGAAGTAATATTATCTTTGTATCGTTAATGCTTATTCTAATTGCCGGATGCGCTTCTTCAAATATTTCCGAAAGATATAACAGACCCAAAAGGGAAGACCCGAGTACAGAAAAAAAGAATAGATTTTCTTCAGATGAAACACTTGCTTCCGAGAAAAAAGAACAAAAACCAGATACACTATTTCATCATCAAGAATTTGATGATGAACCTTACGAAGAAGTTATGGTAAATATTGATGAATTTGTTCTTGCAAATAAAGTTCCAGAAAACAACAGCATTGAAATTACTAATCGCGAAAAAATGCTGATGGAAATTATCAGATTTATAGATACTCCTTATAAATATGGTGGAAATACGCCAAATGGTATGGATTGCAGCGCATTTACTAAAACAGTTTACACAAATTCAGTTCAAACCGATCTTCCTAGAAGCGCCCGAGAACAATATCAGATAGGAAATGCTGTAGATAGGGAAGACCTTCAGTTTGGGGATTTGGTTTTTTTCAATACAACCAGACGTTCATTCCCCGGACATGTTGGTATTTATATAGGAGAAAATCTTTTTGCCCATGCCAGCCGCAAGCAAGGTGTAATCATTTCTTCGATGGAGACTGAATATTATTTTAAACGCTATGTTGGTGCCAAGCGTTTGGATTTGAATCTCAAATAGAATAAATTTGCTATTTGGATTCGTACAAAAACTTTAAGAAATTAATTAAATATATAAGGAAAAAAACTATGGAATTCAGGATTGAAACTGATACTATGGGCGAAATAAAAGTGCCAAGTGATAAGTATTACGGAGCACAGACAGCCCGGTCTTTGATGAACTTCAAAATAGGTGGCGAAAGATTTCCGCGAGAAATGATTAGAGCTTTGGGTATTCTTAAAAAAGCTGCTGCTCTTGCCAATAAAGAGTTAGGGATGTTAAGCTCCGAAAAAGCTGAGTTAATTGTTAAAGCTGCCGATGAAGTGATTTCGGGAAAACTTGACGAACATTTTCCATTAGTAGTTTGGCAGACCGGAAGCGGAACCCAGACAAATATGAATACAAACGAAGTAATTTCGAACAGGGCGATAGAAATAGCCGGCGGAGTTATGGGCAGTAAAAAACCGATTCATCCAAACGATGATGTTAATAAAGCTCAGTCATCTAACGATACATTTCCTACAGCAATGCACATTGCTGCAGTTGAAGAAATAAACAGAAATCTTATTCCGATGGTTACAAAACTGCGCAACGCTTTGGCAGTAAAATCTGAAGAATTTAAGGATATTATTAAAATAGGCAGAACCCATCTTATGGATGCAGTTCCATTAACTCTCGGTCAGGAATTCTCGGGATATGTTCAGCAGCTATCTTACGGATTGGAAAGGATAAACGGATGCCTGCCGCGTCTTTCGGAATTAGCATTGGGTGGAACTGCTGTTGGAACAGGACTTAATACACACAAAGATTTTGCCGAAGTATCGGCGCGCAAAATTTCTGAAATTACAGGAATAAAATTCAGCTCAGCTAAAAATAAATTTGAAGCTTTGGCAGCACACGATGCCATTGTTGAAACAAGCGGTGTATTAAAAACTCTGGCTGCTTCTTTAATGAAAATAGCTAACGATGTCCGTTGGCTTGGATCAGGTCCTCGTTGCGGAATTGGAGAATTAAATCTTCCGGAAAATGAACCGGGAAGCTCTATTATGCCTGGTAAAGTAAATCCTACTCAATCCGAAGCAATGACAATGGTTTGCGTGCAAGTGCTGGGAAATGATGCAGCAATAGGGTTTGCCGGAGCAAGCGGAAATTTTGAATTAAATGTATTTAAACCTGTAATGATTTTTAACCTGCTGCAATCAATAAAACTTTTATCGGATGCTTGCGACAGTTTTACTGAAAATTGTGTTGTTGGAATTGTTGCCAACCAGAACAATATTAAAAAACATCTCGAAAATTCACTGATGCTGGTAACATCGCTTAATCCGCATATCGGATATGATAACGCTGCTAAAGTTGCAAAAAAAGCATTTAAAGAAAACACAACTCTTAAAGCTGCTGCAATTGAGCTTGGCTTGCTTACTTCCGAAAAATTTGATGAAGTAGTTCGTCCGGAACAGATGATTGGTCCTGAAAACTAAAAAAGACTTAAAAAGAGACTGCCGAGAAGATAAAAATTCGGCAGTCTTATCTTTCAAAATTTGTATTCGTGTATTTTGATAGTCAGTTTATATTTCGTAATTTTCGTAGTTTAATAATTAAAAATGAAATAATTCCGCTTGAAAGAACGAATATTAAATATTTACCTTGTAATAATAAATGATGTTGTAACTGAATTCAGAGCAAAAGATTATCTCTTGGACGGGGATGATGATAGCAAAATAAAATTTCTTTATTCAAAAGCTGCTGCCGATTTTGATGATGCTGTTAAATATGAAGCACCGTCCAATAAAAATGATAAAAAGATGACTTACAAACAATTTTCGAAGCTGGAAAAACAAGGCAGACACTACGAATTATTCGAAAATATCTTTACAAAATACGAAATTCCCGAAAATCCTCTCATCTGTGTAACTCCGGTAGTGGACGGGAAAATAATTTGTCAATAATATTTGAGGTTAAAAAATGAATAATATTTCTAATGAACTTATGCAGAAATGCATAAACACAATCCGCTTTTTAGCAGTTGACGGCGTACAGAAAGCAAACTCTGGTCACCCTGGAATGCCAATGGGTTGCGCTCCAATTGCACATCTACTTTATTCCGAAATTATGAAATACAATTCCGCAAATCCTAAATGGATAAACCGCGACCGTTTTGTGTTATCAGCCGGACATGGCAGTATGCTTTTATACAGTATGCTTCATTTAGCCGGTTATAAAGTA
>CAYTFZ010000015.1:0-4642 GCA_964437215.1 uncultured Melioribacteraceae bacterium
TTTATATTTACTTTTTGTTCTTCGGAATCGCTTTTGGGCAACAAAGCTTTTTTATGTACCGGATTACCGTCAACATATATGGCTTTATTCGGAATTGTTGGACAAGCGTACTCGCAGGCTCCGCAACCGATACAAATATTTCCGGTAACCTTAGGAATACGAAGCTTTCCTTCGGGCACCATTTTTACGGCTTTTGTAGGACAGTGCTCAGAACAAGCCCCACAGTCTGTGCCTTCTGTTACAACAACACAATTATCGTGAATAAACTTTGCAATGCCTATCTGAGTAACTTTTTTCTTCTCTAGTGTAATTGGCATTATTGCTCCGTTCGGACATACCTCGCTGCAAACATTACATTCAAAATTACAGAATCCTTTCTTGTTGTTCATCCTTGGCTGAAGCATACCGCTTAAGCCGTATTCTAAAAACGAAGGCTGTAGCACCTGTGTGGGACAAGCACTAACACACAAATGACATGCAGTGCATCTATCATTAAAATGTTCAATATTTCCTGCACCGGGAGGCGCAATCGGGAAATGCTTTTCAGGTTTTATCTTATTTTCGACATAAACTTTTATTTTTTCGTCTGCTTTCGAAATTGTTGTAAAAGCAGTTAAAAATAAAGCGGAATTTATAAAAAATTCGCGTTTCGAATTGTCTGTCTCTTTTTCCTTTTTACGCAGATATGAAAATTTATAAGTGTATTTGAGACCGTCTGTCGGGCATACCTGAAAACAATTAAAGCAGTTTACACATCTTGTAAAATCTACTTCTTTAGTTTCGGAATCTATGCAATTTGATTTGCAAATTTTTTCGCAAGCTCCGCAATTTCGGCAATTGTCTTCGTCAATTTTAATTTTAAACAATGCAAATTTTGACAATAATCCCAGAAAGCTTCCTACAGGACAAACAGTATTGCAGAATAATCTTCCGTACCTGAAAGACATATAAAAAATTATTCCCAATACTGTGATAGAAAATAATAAAATAGCAATTCCTGTTTTTCTTAATTCCAGCGGATAGACAGAATAGTTACCAAGAAGCTCAAATATATAGGAAACAATATTATTCGTAAAAACAACAACGGGATAAAAAACATTTGCCGCAATTCTTCCGAAATTTGAATAAGGATCCAACAGACTGAATGCTAAAATGCTTCCTGCAAAAAACAGGATTACTGAAATAACTAAAATTGAATATCTTAATTTATTATATGGTTTTTCACTCTTATATCTTCTTTTCTTCTTTTTTGTACGGGTTGCAAACCAAGTAAAAACATCTTGTAAAATGCCCAGTGGGCAAATAGATGAACAATAAACCCTGCCTATCACTAATGTAAAAATAATCACTATGATAAATCCGGAAGATATTACTCCGCCGATTGTTAAAAATTGCAGAAATGACGGAATGAATTGAAGAAACAACACTTTCCCGCTTATGTTTTCAGCAGAATATCCCGAAAAATCGACAAAAGACAATGTTACAAGAGTTATAACAATTAATGAAATTACAACGCGGATTTTTTTCAGATGTTCATATTTCATATTTTATAATATTATTCTGTCGATTGAAAGTTTTTGCAAATCCGTTTTTCCCAAATTCATTTCCGATGCAATTTTGATATAAGGGACATCTTCGGGAGTAAAACCTAAAAGTTTTGCCGCCGCAGTGTCAGCTGCAACAATATCCGTCGAGATTATCATCGATTTCATCAAAGTCAAATCCGATAGAGAAACTCCTCTTGGTCCGTTCTGATGCATAACTTTGTATGCATCTATAACATTTAATGTAGGCTTACAATATGTTGAATAATCGGCAATACACTGATGTAAATCATTTCTGTGCCAGAATCCTCTATCCCAGACTGTACCCATTAAATTTTTCATACTCATAGTTAGTCTTGCCGAACCATGATCTTTAAGGATTGGAACATTTATAAAAACATCCGAATCCAGAACAAGTTCGTGCACTTTGTCTTTCTTTAATCTTTTACCTTTTTTTACTTCAACTTCCTGATAATTACTTTCATTATTACCCTGAACTATTTTTCCACCGGCATCTTTAACAGCTTTTTCAATTCCGCTGTTTTCGTAACTTTTTTTCCAGGCATCGCAGGTATGGTCGAACACAAACACATCTTTTGCGCCTGCTTCTTTGCACATTTTAATAATTTTATAAACAAGTTTCGGATTTGTATTTGCGGCCTTTTCAGGAACCACATCCCAGCCTATGTTAGGTTTAATTAACACTTGCTGATTAGGTTTAACAAAATTCTTAATTCCGCCTAATGATTTTATGGCGCGTTCAAACATTTCATCCGGTTCACCGCCTTTAATTGCTACCATATCATACGATTTCTGTTCCGAAAGACTTTTACGGCTGCTTATTATATTTGCATAACTGCCTGCTGAAAAAACTGCTCCGGCGGTAATTCCTGCAGCAATACTTTTCTTTACAAAATCCCTTCTTTTCATAGAAACTCCGTTTTAATAAAATGGATTTTTTTACGTTTTTTAGGTTTTAAGAATAAATAATAATCATATTAAATTCAATTGTAAATCGAGTATCAAATAAAAATATGTATGAGTTTATCTTTTTATTTATACACTTATATCTTGAAAACACCTATCTGATATTTCAAGATTTTATCCAACTTTCTTTTTGACTATTATTACAGTTTAAGACAGGTTACATCGTTCCGGTGTGAATTCAAAAAAAGAATGCTAAAAAGAGAGGAGTAAAAGTTATAGTAAAAAAGGCTGCATTAAGCAGCCTTTTTTTTTGTTTTATGATATTATTTGTCATCGTCCACAACTTCGTAAGAAGCATCCTGAACTTCCGGACCGTCGGATTTCTTTTCGGATGCCGGTTCTTCCTTCGGAGGTTCGTTGTTTGCAGATCCTTCATTAGGTGCTTGCTGACCTTGAGCAGACTGTGCTTTATAAAGTTCCTGAGATATTTCGCTCCATACTTTTTCCATATTTTCTGTTGCAGTTTTAATATTGGCTGTATCGTTTGTAGCAATTGCATCTTCAACTTTTTTGATTTCGCTTTCAAGTCTGTTCTTTAATTCTGCAGGTATTTTATCACCTAAGTCGGTAATTTGTTTTTTAGTTGAAAAAACTAAATTATCGGCTTTATTTCTTATTTCAACAGATTCTTTTTTCTTAATATCTTCAGCAGCATGTTCTTTTGCAGCTTGTTTCATTTTTTCAATTTCATCTTTTGCCAAACCGCTCGAAGAAGTAATTCTGATGCTCTGTTCTTTACCTGTAGCTTTATCTTTTGCAGCAACGTGTAAAATACCGTTGGCATCTATATCAAAAGTAACTTCAATCTGAGGAATTCCTCTTGGTGCCGGTGGAATACCATCGAGATGAAATCTTCCAAGCGAACGGTTATCGGCAGCCATTGGTCTTTCACCTTGCAGAATATGAATTTCTACAGAAGGTTGATTATCCGATGCAGTTGAAAATGTCTCGCTTTTCTTAGTAGGAATAGTAGTGTTCGATTCGATTAATTTAGTCATTACACCGCCAAGAGTTTCAATTCCAAGTGAAAGTGGTGTAACATCAAGTAAAAGAACATCTTTTACATCACCGGCAAGAACACCGCCCTGAATAGCAGCTCCGATAGCAACAACTTCATCAGGATTAACACCCTTATGGGGTTCCTTTCCGAAAATTTCTTTAACCTTTTCCTGTACTTTAGGAATTCTGATTGAACCTCCAACAAGAATAACTTCATCAATCTGCGAAGCAGTAACGCCTGCATCCTTTAAAGCGTTTACGCAAGGTTTAACAGTTCTTTCAATCAGATCATCAACAAGCTGTTCGAATCTTGCGCGTGTAATGTTTATGTTAAGATGTTTTGGTCCATCCTGTGTTGCAGTAATAAAAGGAAGATTTACATCTGTCTGCATCGAAGAAGAAAGTTCGATTTTAGCTTTTTCGGCAGCTTCTTTCAGTCTTTGCAGCGCCATTGGGTCTTTGCGTAAATCAATTCCTTCCTGTTTCTGGAATTCATCTGCAAGGAAATTAATTAATCTCTGATCGAAATCGTCGCCTCCAAGATGAGTATCACCGTTTGTTGATTTAACTTCGAATACGCCGTCTCCAAGCTGCAAAATTGAAATATCGAATGTACCTCCGCCTAAGTCGTAAACGGCTACAAGTTCTTCTTTATGTTTTTTATCGAGCCCGTACGCCAAAGCGGCAGCTGTAGGTTCGTTAATTATTCTTTTAACAGTAAGACCTGCAATTTCTCCGGCATCTTTTGTTGCCTGTCTCTGCGCATCGTTAAAATAAGCGGGAACTGTAATAACTGCTTCAGTTACTGTTTGGCCCAAATAATCTTCGGCAGTCTTTTTCATTTTCTGAAGTACCATTGCGCTGATTTCCGGCGGGCTGTAAAGTCTGTCGTCAATTTTAACACGAGCTGTGCTGTTATCACCCTGAACAACTTTATAAGGTACTTCAGCCAGCTCCTGTTGAACTTCGTGTATTGTCCTTCCCATAAATCTTTTTATCGAAAAAACAGTGTTGTTTGGATTTGTAACTGCCTGGCGTTTCGCAGGCTGTCCAACTAATCTTTCGCCGCTTTTCGTAAATCCTATAACAGAAGGGGTTGTTCTTCCTCCTTC
>CAYTFZ010000015.1:4742-32252 GCA_964437215.1 uncultured Melioribacteraceae bacterium
ATCTTTCGCCGCTTTTCGTAAATCCTATAACAGAAGGGGTTGTTCTTCCTCCTTCTGAATTCGGTATTACAACCGGTTCATTTCCTTCCATAACCGAAACGCACGAATTTGTGGTCCCTAAGTCGATTCCTATAATTTTTCCCATATTTACTCCTTATTTTAAAAAATCTCTATAAAAATACCTATAATAATGCCAATTTCATAAAAACGACTTAAGTTATTATATTTAAGCAAGTTAACATTTTTTTAGGTTTAATATTGTGTTTGTCATTATTACTTTTAGCCTGCCATTATGACTCCCCTCTTTCATTTTGTCACTGACTGTGACAAATATTAAAATTTGATTTTAAGGTTTATTAAATGTTATATTTTAATTTAATTATATAACATTAATGGAGTTTACTTGTTTAATCTTGAACAATTTGATATTAAGCTTGACACAGATATAATCGGACGTAATTTTGTTTATTGCGAAGAGATTGAATCTACAAACAGCTTTTTACTTAACAGTAAAGAGTATAATACTGAAGGGACAGTTCTTTTAGCCGAATATCAAACCAAAGGGAAAGGAAGGAAAGACAGAATCTGGATAAGCAACAATGCACAGAATCTTACTTTTTCGGTATTGCTTAAGGAATCTTTTATTTATTCCAAACCAAATGTTCTAAATCTTGCTTCATCAATGGCAGTTGCATCATCAATTGAGAATTTATTCCAGCTTAAAACAAACCTGAAATGGCCTAACGATGTTCTGGTTAACGAGAAAAAAATATCAGGGATTCTTCTTGAATCCGTTTCTACCGGAAAAAAAATGGAAAAAATTGTATTAGGAATAGGAATAAATGTAAATCAGCCCTCATTTCAAGGTAAGTTTAATTATACCCCTACTTCAATTAAACAGGAATTCCGCAAAGAGGTTGAAAGAGAATATCTTTTAAGCGAAGTTCTGAATAATCTTGAAGAATTACTTTATACTGCAAAAGATAATCCCAATAAAATAATAAACGACTGGAAAAACAAAAGCAGATTTTTAGGTGAAAAAGTGAAAGTACAAGATGGCGACAACCTTAAATACGGTTTATTTGAAGATGTTGATGAAAACGGTTTTATGCTTTTACGCACTCCTTCAGGTTTAGAGACAATTTATTGCGGGGATGTAAGCCAGCTGTGAAATTTTTAGCTTTCGACATCGGTAATTCTTTCACAAAAATTTATATTTTTAACGACAGCGAGATTACAGAAAGGTTTGTCTTTGCAAATTCTGAAATCAGTACTTTTTTGAAAACAGACTTTTATGCTGATAAAGCTGCTGTTTCATCTGTTGTTCCGGAAGTATCTGAAAAAATTATTGATGGAATAAATAAAAATAAAATTGACTATCTGATAATTTCTAAAAACAGCAAATTGAATTATGAAATCGGTTATAATCAGCCGGGAAAACTTGGAACCGACAGAATTTGTGGCGCAGCAGGCATAATTTCTTTAAAAAAGAATAAATTTATCCTCGAATCGGATAAACTTTTATATGCTGATTTGGGAACCGCAACAACACTTAATTACATTGAGAAGAACACTTTTTTAGGCGGAATAATTGCCCCCGGTATGAATACGATGGCAGAATCGTTAAATAACAAAACAGCCCAGCTGCCAAAAACCGATTTTACTGAATATTCTGAAATAATAGGGAGAACTACAGATCAGGCTATTGCCAGCGGTATTATTAATTCTACTGCAGGACTTATCGAAAGAACTTACAATTCTGTTTTCGCAGATAATAATATCCCGATAGTGCTTACAGGCGGGAACGCTAAGTACATTCAAAAACATTTATCTGTTCCTTCGTTTTTATTTCAGGACTTGGTAGCAATTGGAATAAAAGAAATTGCGAATTTAAACTTATGAGACGGGTTTATTTTGACAATGCTTCTACAACACCGCTTCATCCTAAAGTGCTCGAAAAAATGTTACCTTTTCTTAAAGATGACTTTGGGAATGCTTCTTCAATCCATTATTTCGGCAGAAAAGCGCGAGTTGCAATTGAAAAAGCCCGTGAAGAAATTGCGGATATAATAAATGCAGATGCCAGCGAAATATATTTTTGCAGCAGCGGAACTGAAGCGAATAATCTGCCGGTAACGGGAATTGCCAAAGCTGCCAGAAATGAATACGGAAAAAACGAAATTATAACATCGGAAGGCGAACATCTCTGCGTTTCGGAAGCAGTGAAAAATATTCTTCCCGAAGGTTTTGTAAGTAAAAGTGTTCAATTAAATGCCGAAGGCGAAATTAATGTTTTTACTCTGGAAAATTTAATTTCCTCCAAAACATCACTTATTTCCCTGATTCACATTAATAACGAAACCGGTTCTGTTAATGATATAAAATCAGTTTCATCGCTAAAAAAAGAAAATCTTTATCTTCATACTGATGCTGTACAGTCTTTCGGTAAAATTAAAATTGATGTAAAGAATTTAGGAGTTGATGCCCTCTCTGCTTCGGGACATAAAATAAGCGGTCCAAAAGGAATTGGATTTGCTTTCATCAAAACAGGTACACCATTAACCCCTATGATTACCGGAGGTTCCCAGGAACGAAACAGACGCGCTGGTACTGAAAATGTTGCTGCAATTGCCGGTTTTGCCGAATCAGTAAAAATCTCGCACGAAGAAATGGAAGACAATTTTTCTAAAATATCTTTACTTAAAAACAGTTTTATAAAAGGCATAAAAGAAATTGACGGACAAGGCATTTCAATTAACAGCGGTTTATCGGAGTTCCCCTATATTTTAAGCGTGACATTTAAAAATGAATTTTACAGAAATGATGCAGAATCGTTTTTGATGTATCTTGATATAAACGGGATAGCTGCTTCAAATGGTGCAGCCTGCAGTTCGGGAACTTTAAAAACATCGCACGTAATTAAAGCATTAGGCTTGCCTGAAGCCGATGCAAAAGGGACAATCAGATTTTCCTTCGGGACGCAGAACACTTTGGAAGAAGTGCAATTTGGCTTAAATATTTTAGACAAAATGGCTATTAAATTCAAAAGATAACCTCTCTTTTATTCCTTTGTAATTAATCTGCAATTTCATACATTTCGTACCTGCTGAAATTATTCTGCAACAATTTCAATGACTATTTTAAGGAGAAATAAATGTCACAAAAAAAAGACTATCTAAAAGAAACCATTCAACATTTTGATATTAAAAAACATAATGTTGTACCGATTGTTGAAGCTATGGAGAAAATGGCTTTCAGTGCGCGCGATTTAAACAGAGCAGCGCAGATTTACGATAAAATGCTTTTGGATAAAGATTGTACGGTTATTCTAACTCTTGCAGGAAGTTTATTCAGCGCCGGCTTAAAAAAAGTTGTGTTCGATCTTTTAAATAATAATATGATTGATGCAATTGTTTCAACCGGAGCAATAATGGTCGATCAGGATTTCTTTGAAGCTCTAGGGTTCAAACATTATATAGGTTCGCCTTATGTTGACGACAACGAAATGCGAGATCTTCATATCGACAGAATTTATGACACTTTTATTGATGAAGATGAATTAAGAATTTGTGACGATACAACAGCTAAAATATTCGAAAGCCTTGAACCGCGCCCTTACTCATCGCGTGAACTTTTATACGAGTTCGGCAGATATCTAGAAAACAATGGCGGACCGAAAGTTGATGACAGCGTTGTTTACACTGCTTACAAAAAGAATGTGCCAATCTTCGTTCCTGCCTTTTCAGATTGTTCCGCAGGGTTCGGGTTTGTGGTTCATCAGACTAAAAATCCGGATAAACACGTTTCTATCGACTCTGCCAAAGATTTTCTTGAACTGACAAAAATAAAACTTGCAAGCAAAGAAACAGGCATTTTTATGGTTGGCGGCGGGGTTCCTAAAAACTTCACTCAGGATATTGTAGTTGCAGCCGATATTTTGCAGGAAGATGCACCTATGCACAAATATGCAATTCAAATTACGGTTGCAGATGTGCGCGACGGAGCTCTTTCAAGTTCAACATTAAAAGAAGCAAGCAGCTGGGGAAAAGTTGAAACCACCTATGAGCAGATGGTTTATTCCGAAGCTACATTAGCTTTACCGTTAATTGCCGGATATGCTTACCATAAAGGAAGCTGGAAAGCAAGAAACCAGAAAGAATTGACTAAGATTTATTGAAATAAGTTGAAATTAAAGTAATATAGCAAAGAAAATCTTTATTGAGTTTTTCAAGGGCTGGAGTAGAGTAAATATATAACTCAAACGAATGTCATTGGAAAACTCAAAGTTTTAATCTGTAAATTGTATTTCACTTTAACCCAAAACAGTGATTATAAAACTAAAATACCCGCATCGATAAAACCCTTTGACATATTTACTTGTTAGAAAAAAATAATCACAACATTTACTTACAACAAATAACAGTCAATAAACCCAATCGTTACTAAGAATTAAAACCTAATGACGGTCATTATTAAAAAACCTTTTTTTCTCTTCATTTGTCTCTTAACCTCATTTCCCACTCGTGGGAAAAGGTTTACGGTCCGGCGTAATCGGAGTGATGTTTAACTCCTTCAGTTTATTTTTACTATTATACCGGAATCAAATTCTGTTGGTATTTATTTTTCAATTTATACTTATCTTTTACGATTCGTTCGGCAATATCTTCTAACGCGTTTAACATCGTCTGTTTTAGAAATCAGTACAAAGACCTTTACCCTTTCCCGCTTTCCGCCTCTTCCGTTTCGTCATTTTTTTTAGTTTTTCTTACAAGTATTTTATCAACTCTTTTCCCGTCCATATCAATTACTTCCAAAATGTAATCTCCTTTGGCAATACACTCTCCCTCAACCGGCACTTTACCCAATGCAGCCATTAAGTATCCGCCAATTGTTGTGTATTCATCCGAATTGAAATCCTCGGATAAATAATCGGATACAACCTGTAATTCAGTCATTCCGTCAATTAACAGCGAGCCGTCATTTCTTCTGATTATTTTATTTTCGGCTTTATCAAATTTATCGGGAATTTCCCCAATTATGTTTTCAATTAAATCGTGAAGCGTAACAAGTCCCTGCGTTCCGCCGTATTCGTCAACAACAAGGGCAATGTTTGTTTTATTCTGCCGGAATTTTTCGAGCAGATCGAAAGTATATAACGATTCCGGCACAACAAGCGATTGATTTATAATACTTTTTAATTGGAATAAAGGATCGGAGTGATATTTAACTAAAAATTCTTTCGATTCAATAAATCCTAAAACTTTATCAATTTCGCCTTCGCACACAAAATAGCGGGAATAATTGTGCGTGGAAATAAAATTGAATATTTCTTTGTTAGGAAACGAATAATCTATCCATTCCAATTCTTTACGGGGAATCATTATTGATGATACTTTTTTATCGTTAAAACTGAATATTTTATTTATAATTTCTGATTCTTCTTTCTCAAATGTGCCATGCTTTTTTCCGAGTTCAATAAGTGATTTCAACTCATCTTCAGTTACGGGAGGTTCTTCATTTTTCTTTATTCTGAAAAAAAAGATAACAACTTTTGTAGAAACACTTAGAATAAAAACGAATGGTTTGAATGCTTTAACCAATAAAATCATAAGAGGCGCAAACAGGATTGTAATTTTTTCGGGATTTTTTAAAGCAATTGTTTTTGGCACTAATTCCCCTATAACAAGAGAAAAGTATGTAATTATGCTTACAACTGCTGCAAATGATATTTGCACAGCATATTTTTCAAGCAGTTTTACTTTTTGAACATACGGAGTAATGTCTTCGGCAATGGCATATCCGCCGTATGCTCCGGCAAGAATTCCTACCAGTGTAATTCCTATTTGTATTGCCGATAAAAATCTTTCCGGTTCTTCAAGCAAAACAAGCGATTTTTTTGCCGAGTTAATTCCTTTTTGCGCAAGGTTTTCCAATTTGTATTTTTTTGCCGAGACAAAAGCTATTTCACTCATCGCCAGTAAACCATTTATTGCAAGTAAGATAAAGATTATAAAAATTTCAATCATTATTATTATCCTATGTTTTATTCAATTGTTGTCAGCGCTATTTTTATATCTTTAATAATATCATCTGCATTTTCAAGTCCTATGGCAAATCTTACTCCTCCCGGGTCAATTCCTCTTTCTTCAAGCTTTTCGGCAGGAACAACAGAGTGTGTCATCGAGGCAGGATGCTCAATTAATGTACGCGTGTTGCCAAGACTGACTGCAAGTGTTATAGTGTATGCATTTTTAGCAATGTAATTCATCAGCTGTTTGCCTTTTTCGCGGCTGTCGGCAGCATCCTTACCTTTCAGGGCAAAAAATATCATACTTCCCGGAGCAAAATTTCCGTTAAAATCTTTCATAAGTATTTGCGAAAGTTTGTAATATTTAAACGATTTTAAACCCGGATAATTTACATATTTAATTTTTTTATGGTTTTCCAGATATTCTGCAACTCTTCCGGCAGTTTCTATTTGTCTTTTTTGCCTCAATGCCAAACTCGGTAATCCATAAGTTAAAATAGTCCATGCCGAACGGTTATTAAGAACTGCTCCATAATCTTTTCTGTAAAGCAAAAGTATATCGCGGTATTTCATTTTTCCAATAACAACACCTCCCATTTCGGTTCCGAAACCGCTAATGCCTTTTGTTAATGAATGAACTGTGAAATCAGCACCAAGTTCAATAGGACGCTGGCAAAAAGGTGTGGCAAATGTGTTATCTACAACAATGTTTATTTTATTATTATCTTCCCTTTCACAGTTAATGTTATCAATAATTTTTCGAATCAGAGGGATATCTATAATATCAAGATTAGGATTTGCAGGTGTTTCAAAATAAACTACTTTAGTTTTATCCGATATTTTTTCTTCGAGATTTTTAAGATTTGTCAAATCGGCATAATTTACGGCAATAGTAAATTTGGGATACCAATTGTTAAAAAGTGAAATTGTGCATCCGTAAAGAGTTTGATGTGTAATTATTTCATCGCCGCTTTTTGTAAGTATTCCCAAAACTGCCGAAATAGCAGCCATTCCGCTTGTAAATGTAACAGCCATTTCACCTTTTTCAACATAAGCTAAATTTTCTTCCAAAATATCTTTATTAGGCTCGCCAAGACGGTCGTAAATGTAAATAGGAGTTTTATCGGATTTTAATCCGCCTCCATGCGCAAATTCTGCGAAACCCTGTGCACCTCTTTCAACAGAATCGAGACGGAATGTAGTTGTTGACGAAATAGGCGGAGTTACGTGATGCGAATAATCCCAGCTCGGGCTAACTGCTTTACCGTAAATAAGCCTTGTTTCCATATTGTATTTAGAGTCATCGATGCTTTTTGTTTCTGTTTTTTTTGTTTTTCCGGACATAATTTCACCTTTTATTTTAAATAAAAAATAAAATACTGTTATTAAAACTATTTTAATTATTAAATAAAGCAATATATAAGGTTAATTATTAAATCTTTTTGATAGTAATATTTTCTGCAATTTGATATATTTTGCATCATTCTTTAAGTTTATGCAAATTATGAACAACTATAAATTGTTAATCCAAAAAGCTTTCGAAGCAAAACGGAATGCATTGCCCACGTATTCAGGTTTTCACGTGGGTGCGGCAATATCAACTGACGGCAATAAAATTTACAAAGGCTGCAACATCGAAATTTCATCTTACAGTTTAACAATATGTGCCGAAAGAAATGCAGTTTTCAAAGCTGTTTCCGAAGGAGAAAGAAAATTCAAAGCTCTTGCACTTACAAGTGATTCCGATAATTATTGTCCTCCTTGCGGTGCCTGTCTGCAAGTTTTAATGGATTTATGCGGACAAGAACTTGAAATTGTAATGGTTAACAATAAAAATGAGATTAAAATAAATAAATTAAAAGAACTTTTACCAGTTTCGTTTAACAGCGAAATATTAAAGTGATAATTAAACTATGATAAACGAACCCCATTTATTACCAAAAGAAACCGGCTGGATTGAAGTTATTGCCGGATGTATGTTCAGCGGAAAAACCGAAGAACTTATCCGCCGGCTTCGAAGAGCCGAAATTGCAAAACAAAAAGTAATTGTGTTTAAGCCTTCTATCGATAACCGTTACTCGGACGACAATATTGTTTCGCATAATGAGAAATCACTCCCATCTGTTACAATAACAGACCCGCAGCAAATGATTAAATTATCTGAAGATTTTCAGGTAATCGGTATTGATGAAGCTCAGTTTTTCAGCGAAGGGATTGTTGATGTGGTAAATTTTTTAGCGGATAAAGGAAAACGAGTTATTATTGCCGGTCTTGATATGGATTATAGAGCTATACCTTTTGAGCCTATGCCTCAATTGCTGGCTGTAGCGGAATATATAACTAAAACCCTTGCCATTTGTGTTGTTTGCGGAAATCCTGCCGACAGAACCCAGAGAAAATATTTTTCCTCCGAGCGGGTTCTTGTAGGAGCGGCAGAATCTTACGAAGCAAGATGCCGCAAATGTCATTTTATTCAAACTGAGGACTGATTTTATGAATATTATCCGCGGTATAATCGGAATTATTTTTCTTTTGGGAATTGCATATCTTTTTTCGAACAACAAAAAAAATATTAACTGGAAACTTGTTGTAAACGGACTTATCCTGCAAATAGTTTTTGCAGTTCTTATTATTAAAGGCGATTATTTAGGAAATTATTTCAGTCCGCTAGCATGGCCGAAGCAGCTTTTTAACGGAATTGGATATCTTTTTGTTGTTCTTCTTCATTTTACAAGCGAAGGCGCTCAGTTTATTTTCGGTAATCTGGCGCTATCGCCCGGAACAGAAAACAGCCTTGGTCTATTTTTTGCATTTCAGGTTTTACCAACAATAATATTTTTTGCCTGTCTTATGTCCGTGCTTTATTATTTAGGAATAATGCAGCGTATTGTTCAGGCAATGGCTTGGATTATGGCAAAATTTATGGGAACAAGCGGTGCTGAATCTTTATCCTGCGCAGCAAATATTTTTGTGGGGCAAACCGAGGCTCCGCTTATGGTTAAGCCTTTTATTAAGGATTTAACAAACAGCGAAATTCTAACAATAATGATTGGCGGAATGGCAACAATTGCCGGCGGCGTTATGGCAAGTTATGTACAAATGCTAAGCCAGACCTTCGCAGTTACAAACAACGTTCCTCTTGATGAAGCGAAAATTTTATTTGCAACACATCTTCTTGGGGCAAGCTGTATGGCAGCGCCTGCTGGTTTACTTATATCCAAAATACTTTACCCCGAAACGCTTATGCCGAAAACCAAAGGGAAAGTTAAAGTTGAACTTGAAAAAAATTCATCTAATGTAATTGAAGCTGCGGCAGCAGGAACTTCAGACGGACTGAACTTGGCCTTGAACGTAGGGGCAATGCTTATAGCTTTTATAGCTTTAATTGCTTTGCTTAATTATCTTCTTGGCTGGGTTGGAGATATAACAGGATTGAATTCGGTTATTAAAGCTTCATATCATCAGGAATTCAGCCTTCAATTTATTTTCGGGTTTTTACTTCAGTATCTTGCATTTATAATAGGCGTGCCTTGGGAAAGTGCAATGCATTTTGGAAGTCTGCTGGGAACAAAAGTGACTCTTAACGAATTTGTAGCTTATTCCGATATGAGCAATCTTATAGCCTTAAAAAAACTTGTTGACGAGAAAACTATTTTAATGGCAACTTATGCTTTGTGCGGATTTGCAAATTTCAGTTCAATTGCAATCCTTGTAGGTGGGTTAACACCTTTAGCTCCCGAAAGAAGAAGCGATTTTGCTTCGCTGGGATTAAAAGCTGTTCTTGGCGGAAGTCTGGCAACATTAATGACGGCAACACTTGCAGGAATTCTTTTTTAATGGTTAATCTTGATTATAAATTCAGCGGGATTATTGATATTCTAAACAGACTAAAGCCTTTCAATCCCGATATTGCAATAATTCTTGGAAGCGGACTCGGCGGTTTTGCTAAATCCGTAAAAATCGTAAAATCAATACAGTGCGGCTCCATTGAAAGTTATCCTTTATCTTCTGTTGAAGGACATAGTGGATTTATCCATTTTGCAGAATATGGCAATAATAAATTACTTCTGTTTGAAGGACGTATCCATTTTTACGAAGGATTCCGGCTTTCGGACTGCCTTTTGCAAACTCATATCACGCATAAATTAGGATGCAAATATTTAATTATTACTAATGCCGCCGGAGGAATAAAGAAGGAATTACATCCCGGAAGCCTGATGCTTAATACCTCTTTTAATTCTATGAATATAAAAAATGAATTGACGGAAGTTACTGGTCTGGCTGATAATTATAAAAAAGATAATTTATTAAACTGTCCTTCAGCTGAGCTGAACAATATTATCAGAAATTCAGCAGTTTCCGAAAATATTGATTTAGAAGAAGGCGTTTATTGGTTTAATAAAGGTCCGGCATACGAAACTCCGGCTGAAGTTAAAATGGCGGAACACTTTGGCGGAGATGCCGTTGGGATGTCTTCTGCCCACGAAGCAATATTTGCGGGTTCCTTGGGAATTAAAACAGCTTCAATTTCTTTGATTACGAACTACGCTGCCGGCATTTCCGAATCGAAATTATCACACACCGAAGTAATAGAGACTTCGGAAAAGGCAAAATATATTTTTGAAAATTTGGTTAAGAGAATAATTTTAAATTTATAGCAGATATTAATTCCGGCTGCTAAAAGGAGTTTTTGTGAAAATAGTTTCATTCAATGTAAACAGCATACGTACACGGCTTCATCAGCTTGAAGCTGTGATAAAAGAACACAACCCTTTTATTATTGCGCTGCAGGAAACTAAAGTACACGATTCCGAATTTCCTGTAAGCTTTATTGAAAGTTTAGGATATACGGCAAATATTTTCGGGCAAAAAGGTCATTACGGAGTTGCTGTTCTTTCAAAAGAAAATCCTGTTGAAATAATTAAAGGTTTTTCAAACGACAGTTCCGATGCGCAAAGAAGAATAATATCCTGTAAGTTTAAGTTATCGGATAATAAGACTTTAACTGTTATCGACGGATATTTTCCTCAGGGCGAAAACCGGCATCATCCTGTTAAATTTCCTGCAAAGCAAAAATTCTACGGCGATATTATTAGTCATTTGAGCAATCATTTTAAAAATGATGAGAACCTGCTTGTTGTAGGCGATATGAACATTGCGCCCGAAGATATTGATATAGGACTGGGAGGCGATAACCCTAAAAGATGGCTGCGCGAAGGCAAATGCTGTTTTCTTCCTGAAGAACGCGAAATGATAAGCCGGGTTTTTAATTGGGGACTTTTTGATACATACAGAAAAGTCTATCCTCAGAAAGATGATATTTTTAGCTGGTTCGATTACCGCTCGAAAGGATTTGAAAGCGAACCTAAACGTGGCTTACGCATCGATTTGATGCTTGCAACCGAGCCGCTGCTGCAAAAAGTTACCGGAGCCGGAATTGATTATGAAATCCGAGGGATGGAACGTCCTTCAGATCATTGCCCTGTTTGGACAGAGTTTAATATTTAATTATTAAGGCTTTTTATGATGGATTTATCAAATTTCATTTCGTGGGTTTTTGTTACGCTCATTACACTTCTGCCTATTATAAATCCTGTAAACACAGCTATTCTTGTTCTCAGTATAAGCGGACATCTTACTGATAAAGAACGAAACCGGCAGATAACTCAAGCCTGTATTTATATGACTGGAATTTTAATCTTATTTCTCCTTGCCGGTCATTTGATTATGATCTTTTTCGGAATTTCAATTCCCGGGATAAGAATTGCCGGGGGACTTGTAATTTGTTATCTCGGTTTCAGAATGTTATTTCCTACCGAAGAAATTAGTTCAGCCGAAAAGCGCGAAGCCAGAGGTAAAACCGACATTTCATTCAGCCCCCTTGCAATACCCAGTTTAAGCGGACCCGGCTCTATTGCAACAATTATAACAATTTCTTCATCAATAGACGGGAAACACGGATACGATAAAGTTCTTGCTTTTACTGGAGTAATAATTGCAATTTTTATTACTGCTGCAATTTCGTGGATAGTTTTAAGAAGCGCCGGTTTTATGAAAAAAGTTCTTGGAATAAGCGGAGTAGAAAGCCTTTCTAAAATAATGGGTTTTCTTTTAGTTTGCGTAGGAATTCAGTTTATTATTAACGGAATAAAAGATTTAGTAATTTAAGAAGCCTCAACTAATTGTTTTATTTTTAATAAATATATTAAAACAATCTCAATTCTTCTTTTTTCAGTTTTTCATCATTAAATTGAATTACTCTCGTCTTTATTTCGAGCTCTGTTCTCATTTCTAAACATTCAGCTGCAAGTTTTTTTGCATCTTCGTATGAAATACTGCGGATTATTTTTTTCAATCGCGGAATAACGGAAGGCGACACGCTGAAAGCATCAAGTCCCAACCCTACGAGCAGTGAAGTTGCAACCGTATCGGCAGCCATTTCTCCGCACATATGTACACGCGCTTTTGCAAGTTTCGAATGTTTTATAATATGATCAAGAGTTTTAATCACTGCCGGATGAAATTCCTGATATAAAGGAGAAACAATTTCGTTGCCTCTGTCCACTGCAAGAAGATATTGAATAAGATCGTTTGTGCCGATGCTTATAAAAGTTACCTCTTCGGCAAATTCGCGGGCAAGAACAGCTGCCGAAGGAACTTCAATCATAATTCCCAAAGGGATATGATTGTCAAATTCGTATCCTTGCACTTTAAGTTCCTCTTTGCATTCGGCAACAATTTTTTTAAACTTTCTTATTTCTGCAATAGATGAAACCATTGGAATCATTAATCCAACATTTTTGTTGCAGCTAGAGCGTAAGATCGCTCTTATTTGCGTTTTGAATAAATCGCAGTTATCAATAAGAAATCTTATTCCCCGCCAGCCGAGAAAAGGATTAGGTTCTTTAACATCAACAGGCAGAACTTTATCACCGCCAACATCAAGAGCTCTGATAATAACTTTTTCGGGATACATTTCTTCGGCAAGATTTTTATAAATTTTAAGTTGTTCTTCTTCATCAGGGAAATCTTCGTATTCCTCAAAAAGCTGCTCTGTTCTTACAAGTCCTACTCCTTTTCCGCCGTTTTGTATAACTATTTCAATTTCTTCGGATAAATCCAGATTAGCCAGAATATTTATTGTCCTGCCGTCTGTTGTAGTTGCAGGAAGATTTTTCAACTTCAGCAGTTCCGAATCGTAATGCTCCATTTCTGTGATTTTCTTTTTATAAAACGAGAGCTGCTTTTCGGTAGGGTTTATTACTACTTTCCCGCGGAATCCGTCAACAATTAAAAGATCGTCCTGCTTAATTTTTTCGGTACCGTCGTGCAGACCGACAACACTTGGAATATTAAGCGAACGGGCAACAATTGCAGCGTGCGAAGTCAAGCCCCCGAAGTCAGTAACATAACCTTTAACGTTTGATCTCGAAAAAAGGACTGTATCGGCTGGGGTTAAATTATCAACTACAACAATAACATCTTCGCTTATCCGCGAACGCCACTTCTTCTTTTTCAGGTTTTTAATTATTCGGTGTTTTATGTCCTCAATATCATGCGATCTTTCGCGCATATAACTTTCGTGTGCCGAAGCCATAATAGCTTGATATTTTGATATTTCATCATCAACAATATATTCAGGATTAAGTTTTTCTTTTTTTATCCTATCTCTGATATTTTTAAGCAAAATCGGGTCATCTAAAATCATTATCTGGGCTTCGAATATGGCAGCGCGTTTTTCGCCAAGTTTATCTATTGCCAGCCCTAACACTTTTTTTAATTCTTTTCTGGATTGTTCGAGTGCTTCTTCAAGATTTTGGATTGCTTCTTTAACATCTTCTATTTCTGTTTTATTAACTGTTTCTTTTTCTTTTTTGTAAAGAAAAGCCCTGTAGATTGAAATGCCCGGAGCCGCTGCAATACCTGTTAGGATATTGATTTCATCAAGTTTATCCTTTGTCATAACTCGTCGAACCCCCTGTTAAAATAATTTACTATTTCTTCCGCTTGCTGTTCCTCGTCTGGCCCTTCAAATGATAAATTAAGAGCGCTCCCTTTTTCAGCGGCAAGCGTCATTACGCCTATTATACTTTTTCCGTTAATAGCCAGACCGTCTTTATAAATAAAAAATTCCGACTGATATTTTGCAGCAATTTTTACAAGTGTTGCTGCGGGACGTGTATGCAGCCCTGCGTTATTAACTATTGTAACTTCCTTTTCAATCATTATTTGCTTCTCTTTATTAAATAGTTTGCAAGCCAGATCAGCAGATTTCTGTCTTCGGTACTGCTTATAACTTTTAATCCGCCTATTGCTTTTTTTGTGTATTCTAATATTTCTTTTTGCGCATCTTCAAAAACACCGAGTTTTTCATAAATTTTCTTGTATTTTTTTATTTCGCTCTTTTTTATTCCTTTATTTTCAATAACTTTTACAAGATCATCTCTGTCGCTTCCTTCTGCTTTTTCAAGCGCTTTCAGGAATAAATACGTCTTTTTCCCTTCCATAAGATCACCGCCCAGCATTTTTCCAAATTCGGCTTCGTCGGCTGATATATCCAAAAGGTCATCCTGAATCTGGAAAGCCATCCCGATATTTTTTCCGAAAGAAGAAAGAGCTTTTTTCACTTTTGCATCGGCACCGGCTATTAAAGCACCAATTGCACAACAAGATTCAGCAAGTGCAGCTGTTTTTTTGTAAATCATCACTTTATATTCTTCTATAGAAACATCTTTGCGGGTTTCAAATTCTTTATCAAGCGCCTGCCCTTCACAAACTTCAATTAATCCTCTTGTAATTTCGCTTATTACGTGCTTGTCATTATCTTTGCAGTCATTAAGCAGATATTTATATGCATACGCCAGAAGATTATCTCCGGCAAGAATTGCAGTATTTTCATCATATTTTTTATGAGCGGTAGGTCTTCCTCTTCTTTTATCGGCATTATCCATAATATCGTCGTGTGCCAATGTAAAATTGTGCAGTAATTCAACTGCCATAGCGGCATTTCGTGCGTTATTAAAAGTTGAGCCTGCAGCTTTTGCCGAAATAATTACTAAAAAAGGGCGGAGTCTTTTTCCTCCTCCGTCAATAATATAAGCGCAAGGTTCGTATAAAGAACTAGGTTTTATACCTGTAAAAACCGATTGTATTTTTTCTTCAGTAATCTGAATCTGCTTTTTAAATATTTTCTCGTATTTAGCTGAATCGTTTATTTGCACTTTGTCTCCGGTGTAAATCACTTTTTATTTCGCTTGAAATTTTGATATTAAATTTAATAATAAACATTTATACTTAATCGTTTTTTTTAATATCCTTTTGTATTTTTTTAATTATTTGGCTGATTTCAATCATTTTCCTGACTGAATTAATAGCATAGATTTTATCTGCATTATCTAAATCTGCCCGGTATAATTTCTTTTCGATTACTTTTTTATCGCTGAGCAGAAACTGCCTGTAACAACCGTCAAGAATTCCGGATGATACCGGCGGAGTGAAATAACAATTATCTTTTTCTAAAATAATATTTGTTCTTGCTCCTTCAGCTAATTCCTCTTTTTCATTAAAATAAATGACTTCATCGAATCCCATTTTACTGTATTTTTTTAATTCTTTATCGTAAAGCTGCCTGTTCGATGTTTTGAAATATTGGAATTTATTTCCTGAATTTATCCTGCTTTCAGAAATAACTGCTTTCCAGCTCCTACTTTCTTCTTTCGGAATTATTTCTTGAAATGTTTTAGTTTCGCCAAATTTGTATAGAATAATTTTCAACTTGTAACGCGATTTTTCTTCTGTATTTTTTGCAGCTTCCCGCAATTGTTCACGTAATTCTATTTCGCTGAAAGGAAACAGAAAATAGTCAGCCGCATTTTTAAATCTTGAAATATGGAAATCTTCAAGAAATATTTCCCGATTCTCAATCAGAAGGGATTCGAAAATATAAAATTCCTTGTCAGGTTTTGTAAGAAAATTGCTTTTTAATAGACATTCTTCATATTCAGCATCCGGGTCGCTGTCCCAAACAATCCCGCTGCCTATCCCAATTTCCCCTGTATTTGATTTCAGGTCAATTTCGGCTGTCCTTATTGCAACATTAAAAATAATTTCATCTTTTTTTAAGAGTCCAATACTGCCGGTATAAATTCCCCTGCTCTCTTTTTCAGTTTCTTTTATTATCTGCATAGTTCTTATTTTGGGCGCTCCGGTAATTGAACCGCAAGGAAATATTCGCGGGAATATATCTTCAATACTGTTGGTTTTTAAATTAGCACTTACAGATGAAACCATTTGAAAAACTGATTCGTATTTACAAATTTTGTACAACGATTCAGGTTTTACAGAATCGAGTTTGCTTATTATTCCCAAATCGTTTCGGAGAAGATCAACAATCATAACATTTTCGGCTCTGTCTTTTTTGCTTTCTTCAAGTTTCTGTTTTTGTAATATGTCATTTTCTTGATTTTTTCCCCGCTGAACTGTGCCTTTCATCGGCTGAGCAAATATTTGATTATTTTTAATCTTAAAGAAAAGCTCGGGCGAAACAGAGAGTATTATTTTTGAGCCAGTATTTATTAAAGCGCTGTATTCAGCTGATTGATTAAAGATCATTGACCGGAACAACTCGTAAATGCTTCCGCAAAAATCGAATCTGCCTTTTACCGTATAATTAACCTGATAAGTATCACCGGCTTTAATCAGTGATTTTATTTTCTCAATGGCTTTTCTGTATTCGCCTTTACTTGTGTTGAGTCTGAAGTTCTTAATCTGTTTTCTGCTTTCGGCAAAGTCTTCCCATTTTAGATTACCCGATTTTATTTCCTTAACATTTTCTTTTTTAAAAAAGCAGAATTTTATTGAATCATTCTGGCCTCTGTGTAATTCATTCAGCTTTTCTTCAAATAAGTATCCTGCTTCGTATTCAGCTATTCCATAGCCTATTAATTCTTTTTCTAAACAGTTTTTAATTTTTTCAAATCCGCTTTTAATTTCAGCCTGATTTCTAATTGTTATAATTTCTTCGGGATTTTCAAAAATATATGAAACCGCATTTTTGTAATAATCAGGTGTGTAGAAAAAAGCTGAGTTTTCGTTTTGGAGTATTTTATCAATTATAATTTTTATTTCTGTTTCCATTCTTAAAAAAAATATTAAGGTTTTTAACAGCTTCTAATATAAATTAAAAATCTTTTATTATTTTAGTTTTAATGTTTTAATTAAAAAGTATTTGATGGAACCGATTAATTTTAGATATGCCGAGCATTATAAAAAAGATGCCGACGAATTTGACTATTTTGAAGAAAGAAACGGTGCAACCGAACACGATGAAAGAAGACTGCGCGAATATATAATCCCGCTTATTCCTGATTCAGCAGATACGATTCTTGATGTAGGATGCGGATCTGCCTGGATTGCAAAAAATATGCTGCCGAAAAAAAAGAAAGTAATTTCACTGGATATTTCTGTAACTAATCCCCAAAAAGCGCTGAGTATTTATCCTTCTTTAAATCATTCAGGATTAACAGCAGATTCTTTTTCTCTTCCTTTTAAAAACAATACTCTCAGCTGTATTGTAGCTTCCGAAATTATAGAACACGTTGTTTCGCCAGCAGATTTTGTTAAAGAGCTCCTTCGGGTTTTAAAACCATCCGGTAAACTTATAATATCTACTCCTTACAAAGAAAAAATACAGTATGTACTTTGTATTCATTGCAATAAAACAACGCCCCTACACTCTCATATTCACAGTTTCGATGAAAAGATGCTAATGAGTTACCCGGTAAACTGCAAAACCATTCTTCACAAAACAGGCAATAAAGCTCTTTTGCATCTTCGCACATACATACTTTTAAAATATCTTCCCTTCAAGTTATGGAACATAACCGATAAGTTAGCAAACGCGATAATTCCTAAACAAGCGCATATAATAGCCGAATACAAAAAATTGTAACATTTTAAACGGAGAAATAATATGTCTAAAAAAACAAAAAAGAAAAAAGATGAACAAAAGTCCGTTAAAAGCAAATTATTAAAACCTAAACAAAATAAGCAAAAAGAACTTACAAAAAAAGAATACGAAAAAGAACTTGATATACTTCAGCTCGAACTTGCTAAGCTTCAGGGGTGGATTAAAGAAAACGGATTAAAAGCAGTAGTAATTTTTGAAGGGAGGGATGCTGCCGGAAAAGGCGGTGTTATAAAAAGAATAACAGAAAAGCTAAATCCACGTGTTTGCCGTGTAGTTGCTTTAGGTACACCTACCGATAAAGAAAAAACTCAATGGTATTTTCAAAGATATGTTTCGCAACTACCAGCCGCAGGAGAAATGGTTTTATTCGACAGAAGCTGGTATAACAGAGCCGGAGTTGAACATGTGATGGGTTTTTGTAATGAAGACGAATATAATGAATTCCTTCGTTCGTGCCCCGAATTTGAAAGAATGCTGATACGTTCGGGAATTATTCTTATAAAGTATTGGTTTTCTATAAGCGATGAAGAACAGGAAAAGAGATTTCAGGACAGGATTAAAGACCCTACTAAACGCTGGAAATTAAGCCCGATGGATCTTGAAGCGCGTTCTCGCTGGTTCGATTATTCAAAAGCAAAAGATGAAATGTTTAAATATACAGATATTAAGCAGGCTCCTTGGTATGTTGTTAATGCCGATGATAAAATGAAAGCAAGACTTAACTGTATTCATCATTTATTAAGCTTAATCCCTTACAAAGATGTTACACCCGAAAAGATTGTTTTGCCCGAAAGGCAGAAAGAAGATGAAGGTTATGTACGTCCCCCGATAACCGATCAGACTTTTATACCCGAAATATATTGATCGAAAACAAAAAACCCGATTATGCTTTTTAATCGGGTTTAATTTTTTACCGGTTCAAACTTTTATCAGATTTGTTTCATCCCTTTTTCAAGACCATGACCTTCCGGACTTGTTTCGGCTTTTCTAAGTTTGAATGCAAAAAAGAATCCTAATATTCCTAAAACAGAAAAAATCCACAAACCCATATTATATCCCGCAGGATTTTCGGCGCCGGCAGAATTAAAATCGTTAGTTAACCCGATCAGCCAGTTAAAAAGCATAACCCCCGCTTGCTGGATAAGTGTCATTAAAGCATATGCCGAGCCAAGTCTTTTTTCTTCTACAATATAAGCAACAGAAGGCCACATTACAGCAGGAATAAGAGAAAATGAAAGTCCCATAATTGCAATAATAACAAACAGATTAAGCCCCGTGTATCCCATCAGTAAATAAACCGGAAGGAGTAAAACAGACCCTATCATCATCAGCAAAGCTCTTTTTCCGATAAAATCGACAAGCAAACCTATTACTGGAGTTGCAATCATTGCCGAAAGAGGCAGAATTGAATTTAATCCGCCGGCAGCTTCGCGTGTAAGATTGTGCGCTTCCATAAAATATTTTATTGCAAAAGTTCGGAAAGGAAATACTGCCGAATAAAAGGTAACACAAAGCAAAGTGATATACCAAAAAGATTTGCTGAAAGAAAATAAATCCTTAATCTTTAATTTATCAGTTTCCCCTGCTTCGCTTAAAATATATTTTTTCTCGCCGGAAGATTCAAGTATAAAATAGACCAAAACACCTACTAACGATAAAATTCCAACAAATGCGGCAAAAAACAAAGGTCCCTGCCATCCGCCTTCGTATAATCCCGAAATAAAAGTAGGTGAATTATCCGCCGATACGGAACCGCTTCTTGCAATAAGCAAGTTTATACCCATTGCAAAACTCAGTTCCTTGCCTTTGAACCATTTGGCAATTGCTGCCGTAATTGCAACAATTAAAGGTTCGCTTCCAATGCCAAGCAAAAATCTTCCAGCAAGCATATAATTAAAATCGGAAGAAGCAGCTGTAAGAAAACCTGCAATCGCGCAGATACTTCCAAAAAGCACAGATGATTTTTTTGTGCCCCATTTATCAATAATTATTCCGCCTATAAGCAAAACCAATATTGCCGAAAAACTGTAAATTGAATTAAGCCATCCAATATCTTCGTCGCTGAATTTTAAATCATTTTTCAACAAATCGGCTACCGGTGCAATAGAATCGTAAACATAATAATTTCCGAACATTGCTAAGCTTATAAAGAATAATACTGCCCATCTGAAAAACAACGAGGGTTTTTTCTTAACTGAAATTTCTCCGATATATTCTTCCATTAGACTTCCTATTACTCTTCAACTGTAACTTGTGGTTTTCTTGATATTTTATAAAGGATAAGACCCATAAACGCAAAAAAGATTACTCCGAGAATTTCAAATCCTCCCTCGCCAAATGTTTTAATCAGGAAATCGGAAGCGTTAATTCTTTTTAGAAATTTGAATATCCTGTCATCTACTGATAACAAAGCTACAACAACACCTGCAAGCGCCCCGCCGGCAACAAGTCCGGTTGCAAAAAGACTTCCGCCGCCAAGCTCGCTGTCCTCAACTTTCTCACCTTTTTTCTTTGCAACTTTATCGGAAATGCCTTTAATAGCGCCACCTACAAAAATTGGTAATGTAGTTGAAAGCGGAAGATAAGCACCGACGGCAAATGATAAAGCATTTACTCCGCAAAGTTCAACTGTCACTGCTAAACAAGCTCCAACAAGTACATATTGCCAGTCGAGGTTAAATGACAGCAGACCTTTAATAAGTGTTGCCATAAGTGTGCCCTGCGGAGCCGGGAATGCATTGCTGCCAATAGCATGAGTAATTCCCTGTGCAGCCATATCAGCTGTCGGCTGATCTAATAGTTTTACAGTTGCTCCAATTACAATTGATGAAACTACAGCGCCAACAAATAGCGCAATTTGCTGGTATTTTGGAGTAGCCCCGATAATATAACCGGTCTTTAAATCCTGCGAAGTTGCCCCAGCATTTGCAGCTGCAATGCATATCATACCACCAATTACTAAAGCCATCGGTTCGTAAACCATCCCTGTCCAGCCTATTGCAATAAAAATTAAAGCAGTTCCCATCAAAGTTGCAATTGTCATCCCCGAAATAGGATTAGAGCTTGATCCGATGATTCCAACAATGCGGCTTGAAACAGTTACAAAAAAGAATCCAAAAATTATTACAAGAATACCGAGCAAAAATTTATTAAAAATGGAATTACCCGGAATCATTGGTAAAACACTCATTAATAAAATTAAAATTGCGCTTCCGATAATCACGGTTTTAAATGAAAGATCATTTTCTGTGCGGGCAATTTTAACTTCGCTATTTTTGTTTTTTAACGAAGCTACGCTTCCTTTAAAAGAAGCAATGATAGTTGGGAAAGTTTTTAATAAAGTTATAAAACCACCGGCTGCAACTGCTCCGGCTCCAATTTGGCGGACATAAGCTCTGTAAATTGCGTCAGGATAACTTGCAAAAGTGTGCAATTCCGGGTTCCAATTTCCCGGTCCTCCGGCAGTTAAAATATCTTTAAGGTAACCCAATTTTACAAGCTGCAAAGCAATTGTATCCGGCGGTACCAAACTTGCAAGCAAAGGAATTAATCCTAACCAGGCAAGAACACCTCCAGCCACTAATACTCCTGCTATTCTTGGTCCTATAATGTATCCAACTCCTAAATATTCAGGTGTAATATCAGCATTTATTGTTGCAGACGGGAAGTATTTATTTGTCTGTGCTGAAACCCAAGCGGGAGTTTCAGAAATTATATGAAATACTCTTTGAAATAACGCGTAAATAAGAGCAACAGAAAGTCCTTTATAAGCAGTTTTAGCAAAATCGCCGCCTTTATCACCGGCAATAAGAACCTGCGCGCAAGCAGTTCCTTCGGGATAAGGCAGATTATTATGTTCGTTTACAATTAACGATCTTCTAAGCGGAATCATCATTAATGTTCCGAGTATTCCTCCGAACATCGCGAGAATAAGAATTGTCCAATAATTAAAATAATCTGCCCCGACACTAACTCCATCTTCACTGATTGACATAAACAAAAACGCCGGTAATGTAAAAACAACACCGGCAGCAATTGATTCACCGGCAGACCCGGTAGTTTGGATTATATTATTTTCAAGAATTGTGGTCTTAAAGTATTTCCTTCCTATTGATATTGCAAGCACTGCAATTGGAATTGAAGCAGAAACGGTTAATCCAGCTTTAAGAGCAAGAAAAACGGTTGCCGCTCCAAATAAGATACCGAAAAAAGCACCTAGTATTACAGACTTAACTGTAAATTCTGCAACGTTTGTATTTTCGGGGATATAAGATTTGAATTGTGTTTTGGGACTCGAATTTTCAGACATTAGCAAATCTCCGTTTAAATAGAATAAATTTAACCAGTGAATATTTCAATTAAAAGTAATAAAAGCAAGCAAAAGAATTGTTTAGGAAATAATTATCCAAAATATACTATCTCTTTACTATTTATTTATAAGAAACTCATCTGCCAGGGCAACACCGCCGTAAATTGCAGCATCATCACCAAGTTCCGTGGTTAATAGTTTAACATCTTTCCCAGGTTCTTTAAGCACAGCCTCGCGAAACGATTCTTCAATTTCGGGCATCATAAATTTGCTCATCGCTTCAATAACCCCGCCTCCGAGTACAATTGTATCAAAATTCATCAGCGTAGTAATACTTCCCAGAACAGTTCCAATTATTGTTGCAGCTTTATCAACATGTTTTAAAACAATTTTATCTTTCTTTTTAATTGCTTGAAGCAAGGACTTGCTTTTTATTTTCTTATTATTTTTTACTATGGAAGAAAGGACGCTTTTTTTTCCATCTTTTATATCCGAAGTAATAGCATTTACAATTGCTGTTCTGCTGGCAATATTTTCGAAAGTCGATTTTGTTTTCACTCCGCTGAAAGTTCCTTTAAAATCGACTAAAATATGCCCTATTTCACCAGCGTAAAAACTTGAGCCGCGATACAATTTACCATCAATTATTATTCCTGAGCCTATTCCTGTGCCGATAAAAACGACAAGCATATTATTTACTTTATCTTTGAATTCAAATTTTTTAATTCCCAAAGCGGCAAGATTAACATCGTTTTCGATAAATACCGGAATTTCTATATATTTTTGAAGTTCTTCTTTAATATTAAAATTTCTAATTCCAAGGTTAGGCGCGCTTGCAATTATTCCTTCCGGATTTACTGTTCCAGGCACACCCATGCAGATTGCGCGCACTTCACTTTCTTTTATTCCGGTAATTTTTATAATTTCCTCTATCGTACCTGCAATATCTTTAACAATCTTTTCGGCGCCTCTGGTCTGTTTTGTTTCAATTTTAACTCTGTTTAAAACATTCAGCTTTTTATCTACGGCAGCGGTAAGTATATTTGTACCTCCGAAATCGACAGATATTGTATATTCTTTCATATTTTTTTCCGTTAAATTTGATTTTACTTAATTTAAAATATAAAATCTGCGGTTCTATCTCTAATTTAAATTCTAAATATTATTTTTAATTTTTTAATTTCCAGCGGAAACGATGAAAAAATTGCCCCCTTTGAAAAGATACGGACAGAATTTTCTGACCGACAAAAATGTAATAAATAAAATTATCGAGAGCTTTTCTGCAAATCCCGATGACTTAATTGTTGAAATAGGACCGGGACGCGGTGCGCTTACAGAAATTCTTGTTGAAAGATGCAAAAACTTTTATGCTGTTGAAATTGACAAAGGAGCTGCAGGTATCTTAAAAGAAAGATTTCCGGAATTAAATATTATTCACAAAGATTTTTTAAAGTTTAATCTTTCGGAAATTGCAGGAAACCGGAAACTCAGGGTGATTGGCAACATTCCTTACAATATTACAAAACCGATTATTTTAAAACTTATACAGAACAGAAACATAATAAACGATGCAATGCTTATGGTTCAGCTGGAAGTTGCCGAAAAAATTACAGCCCTTAAAAATCATCCCGATTACGGAATTATGTCCGTATTGATGCGCCATTTTACACAGACAGAAATATGTTTTAAAGTATCGCCGAATGTTTTTTTTCCGAAGCCGAAAGTTCATTCAGCAGTAATTAAAATCAATTTCAAGTCCGGTGAAGAAACAGCTCATTTTCCTGACGACAGAATATTCATTCAAATTGTAAACGCAGCTTTTTCCGGAAGAAGAAAAACCTTAAAAAATTCACTGCATAATGGTATATTTGCAGACTGCAATTTTGATGCTTGCGGCATCGACCTTTCGGAACGTGCCGAACAGCTTGAAATTGAAGATTTTATCAAATTAGCAGATTGCGCAACACAGCAGTTAAAATCTAAATAACCAACTATGAACAAATTAAAAAGCTTTTTTTTTAGATTAAACACACCCGATTTAATTGTAATTTTATTTTATCTGATTCTTACAATTTTAAACATTGTTTTTTTTCAAAGAATAACTTTCTGGAAAACTCTTGCAGCCGCAAATCTTCTAATTATAACATTTGTCTTTTTCATCTCAGAAATTGATAACGGCAAGAATAAAATTATAAAAGCTGTTCATAACTGGTATGCCGTTCCTCTTATATTCGGCACATTCAAAGAACTTTACTACATGGTTTATCCAATCCACGGAAGAGATTACGATGAACTTTTAATTGCAGCAGACCGGTTTATTTTCGGAACGGATCCGACACACGTACTTTATTCAATATCGAACCCTTTTTTAACAGAATTTCTTCAGGTTGTTTACAGTTCTTTTTATTTTCTGCCAATCATTTTGGGTATCGATCTTCTGCTGAATAACCGCCACAGAGCTTTCGAATTTTCAGTTTTTGCAGTGATTTACGGATTTTTCCTTTCGTATATAGGGTATTTATTTCTTCCGGCAATTGGTCCCCGGTTTACCCTGCACAATTTTGAAACAACAAATCTTGAACTTCCAGGATTGTTTTTAACAAAATTTTTACGAGAAATAATTAATTCCGGCGAATCAATCCCTTCCGGTACAATAAACCCCGCTTCAGTTGTACAGCGCGATGTATTCCCGAGCGGACATACACAAATGACATTGATTGTAATGTATTTATCAGTAAAACTTAAAACTAAAAGCCGTTACTTTTTCTTAATAACCGGAACACTTTTAATTTTTGCCACTGTTTATTTAAGATACCATTATTTTGTTGATCTTTTAGGTGGAACTGTTTTTATGATTCTTACAATGTGGAGCGGAAATATTATTTATAAAAAGTGGAAACGGATAAAATCATCTTATAACAGATGATTATTTAAACGGATTATTTCAAATTAGCTGATTGTAATAATGACAGAAAAGAAAACACAAGTTAAAAGAATATTCGACTCAATTTCCGGAAGTTACGATTTTTTAAATCACTTTTTAAGCGCGGGGATTGATTATTACTGGCGGTATAAAGCGCTTAAAATGACGGATATAAATAGTAATTCTTCGGTTTTGGATATTGCATCCGGCACGGGCGATTTTGCAATTGCTGCCGGGAAATACAAACCTTTAAATATTTTCGGGGCCGATCTTTCTGCCAATATGCTTAAAGTTTTTAATTCAAAAGCAAAATGGAGCATCGGAAAAACAGTTCAAATGGCTTGCGAATTTCTGCCTTTCAAGAACAATTCTTTTACAAATGTTACTGTTGCTTTCGGAGTAAGAAATTTTTACGATTTAAATACATCCTTTGATAACATTTACAGAATTCTTCTGCCCGGCGGAAAGTTTACAATACTCGAATTCAAACTTCCGGATAATGCTTTTATCCGCTGGATTTATTTGTTTTATTTTAATAATATTCTCCCTTTTCTTGGCCGATTATTTTCAAAAGATAGAGAAGCTTATTCCTATCTCCCCGATTCTGTAAAAAAGTTTGATGAAAATGTAAATCTTCCAGAATTACTAAAAGAAACCGGATTCAAATTGATTGTTTGCAAATCTCTTACATTCGGTATCGTTCACGTAATAATTTCAAGTAAGTGAAAAATATTCCTATTATATAATTTTCTTTTTGACTTTCCATTTTCAGCAGCTTAATTTTAACAATTATTTTATGCTGAATATTAATTCAAATTTTATTTATCATGGAGTATTTATGAAGTTCAAATTATTGTCTTTGTTTTTATTATTACCAGTTTTACTAAACGGACAAGAATGCGGCGAATGTTCGCGCCCTAGTGTTGCGCTATACGATTTCCAAATAAATGTTCCGCGTCCGGATTCGGCACAGGAAATATTGAAGTGGTTGGACTTATTTTGGACCGGAACTTGGGCAAAAGCAAATATTAAAAGCGGTGAAACAAGCGGCTGCATTTCATGGTTCGATGGAGCAATGATAAATGCTAATACACTTAATGATGGAACTTTAAAGTATGGTATGGAATATACCAATCTTCCCGCTGCAGGAAGCATTGGAACCAGTTATATTCTTTGGGGAAATATTTCAGGTACACCGGGCAATTATACTGCCGAGCTTGTTTTTGAAACAGGCGAATCGCGCGAATTGGTAAAAAGTGTTTCTGTTAATTTCAGCGTTGAAGGAAACGGCGAAGTTACTGCCGGCGAACAGCTCGCTTCTCAATTCGGTTCAATTATGCAGGTAATCAGAAATTTTGAATTATACAAGAGAGACAATTTTACTGATGTTGCAATAAAAGATTTATGGACAAAAAACAGTCCTGAAGACATAGTTGTAACTCCTTCAAAAAAAACTGCAAATGTTGGAGAAACAATAGATATTGAAATTTCGCTTATCGATTGCGATGGGGTTCCACTTCAAAACAGAATTATTCATTTGGCTGCAACACAATTTGAAGGCAATGCAATTGACGGACCGCAAAACGGCCATTTTAATTCAGCAACAGTTACAACAAATTCGGAAGGGAAAGCAACAGCTCAATTTACAATTGACGGACCCGGAGTAGCAGTTGCCCGCGTAAGTTTTCCTCATTATAAGCCTGTCGGTCGTTGGAACTGTTATTTTGGTGAAGCATATATTAATGTTCCTACAGAATCGGTTGAAATCTCTGGTTTCTTTAAATATAAAATAGAAACAAAAGGCGATACTACTTGGACAATATCTGATGAAAATTCGACTTTATTTTTCAGGTCTAACACAAATGAATATGGCTCCGGTGAATTTAAAATTAAAGGACTTGTTGAACGCGATTATTCAATTCCAATGGTTAAATCATTTCGTAATCCTCTCTCATTTTCGGTATCAGGCAACTATAAATGGAGTAGTAGTTTTTTCAAGAATTTTACTGTTTCAACTTCTGGTGGTGATTATCCGCAAATTTTAATTGAAAATGAAGACTATACTGAAAAAGGAGTTCTTCCTGAAGCTGAAGTTTTGATTAATCCCTATCAGCCGGATGATTTCCCGGAAGTGGATGCGAGATCGGATTTGCAGAGAAACGGGAGATCAATGACTAAAACTTTCAGCAAGGATAATGGATGGAATACAGATAACTATGACATTGATGAAACTTCAAGCTTTTTTATGGGATTTAATAATAGCAATAATGATGATAAAATAA
>CAYTFZ010000015.1:32352-35397 GCA_964437215.1 uncultured Melioribacteraceae bacterium
GAAACTTCAAGCTTTTTTATGGGATTTAATAATAGCAATAATGATGATAAAATAATAACAAAAGTAAGTGAAGATGTTTATACATATGAATACACCGATGATTATTTCGATATAAATACCGGAACTGTTTTAGATTATCACGGTCACTCGCTTACAACCAAAAGTACTGAGGAATGGTTTATTAAAATTAAACTTAACAATGTTACTACTGGAGTTGAACAGACGGGCATCCAGATTCCGGCTGATTATTCACTCAGTCAGAATTACCCGAACCCGTTTAATCCTTTAACAATGATCAGTTATCAATTACCAATTAACAGCAATGTTTCGTTGAAGGTTTACAACATCCTCGGTCAGGATATTGCAACACTTGTAAATGAACAGCAATCAGCTGGTACATATAGCGTTAGTTTCGATGCATCTGCTTATTCAAGCGGA
Source organism: uncultured Melioribacteraceae bacterium (assembly GCA_964437215.1). Taxonomy (GTDB): domain Bacteria; phylum Bacteroidota; class Ignavibacteria; order Ignavibacteriales; family Melioribacteraceae; genus JAAYAN01. The sequence continues at coordinate 32,791 of CAYTFZ010000015.1, forward strand.
ATTTACTACTTTAAACTTTCTTCAGGAAGCTTTAATCAGGTTCGCAAAATGGTTTTGATGAAATAATTTTTATAAACCGGTAATTATTTACCGGTTTATTTATCTTTTTCTTAAATTATTGTTCTTTTTTTTATTTATTGGATTAAAACATTAATTAACTATTTACTAATCATTATCGGATAAAACCACTGCTATCTTATGAACATTCATCTGCGCTTCTCAGATTTTCCGGTAATCCGATTTTATTCAATCCTGATTTACAAAATTTAAGAGGGAAAATATGAATTCAGTTTCAATTCTTTCAGCTAAATCGATGGGTAAAGATTTTATACCAAAAGAATATTTAAAAGACGGCAAAGATGAATATTATTATCGTAATATCCAATCCATTTATCCCGAAGACAAATGGCGTAATCTTAAATCCGATGAAATTGAGCAGCTTGTAAAAAACAACAACACTTGCAGTAATTGGGATGAACTTCTTGTAACGGATAATTTTGATCCTGGATTGATAAAAAATAATAATTTTTTCGGACTTGTACGAATTGGAGCTGTTGAAGATGTAATTCTTCAGCATCACGATAAGCGCGTTCCGGTGGGAATTACAGACAGTGTAGTTATTTCGTGTGATATCGGAGATAACAGTGCCGTTCATAACGTTAAATATTTATCACATTACATAATCGGTGATAATTGCATCCTTTCGAATATAAGTGAAATGCACACAACTAATTACGCAAAGTTCGGTAACGGAATTGTTAAAGAAGGTGAACCGGAAAGTGTAAGAGTGTGGATTGATGTTATGAATGAAACAGGATGCCGTAAAATTCTTCCGTTTGAAGATATTATTACTGCAGATGCATATCTTTGGGCAAAATATCGCGATGATAAAACTCTTCAACAAAAGCTTAAGGATATAACACAGAACAGTTACGATTATAATCGCGGATTTTACGGAATTGTAGGAAATCAATGCGTAATAAAAAATTCAAGCATTCTTAAAGATGTTAATATCGGCACAAATTGTTACATAAAAGGTGCAAATAAACTTAAAAATCTTACAATTAAATCAAATGAAAAAGAAAGCGCTCAAATTGGAGAAGGTGTTGAACTTGTAAACGGAATTATCGGATACGGCTGCCATATTTTTTATGGTGTAAAGGCTGTCCGTTTTATTCTTGGGAACAATTCCAATCTTAAATACGGCGCACGTCTTATAAATTCATTTCTAGGCGATAATTCAACAATTTCCTGCTGCGAAGTTCTGAATAACCTTATATTTCCTTTTCACGAACAGCATCATAATAATTCGTTCTTAATTTCTTCTGTATTAATGGGACAATCGAATCTTGCCGCAGCCGCCACAATCGGGTCGAATCACAACAGCCGTGCAAACGACAGTGAAATTCAAGCCGGAAGAGGTTTTTGGCCGGGACTTTGTTCGAGTGTTAAACATTCCTGCAGATTTGCATCTTTCGTTTTCTTGTCGAAAGCCGATTATCCGGCAGAACTAAATATTCCTCTCCCCTTTTCTTTATTGAACAATAATCCCGCTAAAGATTCTCTTGAAGTTATGCCTGCTTTCTGGTGGCTTTACAATATGTTTGCTCTTATCAGAAATTCGTGGAAATTCCAAAACCGCGATAAAAGAGTTCATAAAACTCAGCATATAGAAGTTGAATATCTTGCACCTGATACGGTTGAGGAAATTCTTAATGCCTGCGGACTTTTAGAATTATGGGCCGGCAAAGCAAGTTTCCGGCATAAAGGTATTTCTTATTCCGATAAAAATGAAAATGAAATTAAAAAAGCCGGAAGAGATTTGTTTCTGAATAATCCCAAAGAGGCTGCTTCGCTTGAAGTTCTTGGCGAAAATATGGAAAAATCGGATAGGAAAATTCAAATTATTAAAGCTCCTAAAGCATATAAGGCATATTACGAAATGGCTCATTTTTATGCTGTTAAAAATCTTATGGAATATTTTTATTCCAAACCGGAATCAGATTTATCCTCTATGCATATTGAACTTTCACAAAATCCTCAAACAAAATGGGTAAACCTCGGCGGTCAGCTTGTGCCCGAAACAGATGCCGATACTCTTAGGAAAGATATTTGCAGCGGCTCGTTAAAAAAATGGCAGGATATTCATAAAAGATACGATGAACTTTGGGCTGTTTATCCTTTGGAAAAACAGAAACATAGCTATTATACTCTTTGCAAATTATTAGAGATAGATAAACTAAGCAAAGAAAATTGGATTGAATGCCTTGATAAAGCAGTAAAAACACAGGATTTCATAAACGAACAGGTTTATCTTTCACGTAAAAAAGATTACGATAATCCATTCCGGCAGGCAACTTTCCGCAGCGAAGAAGAAATGATTGCAACTATAGGAGATATCGAAGAAAACAGTTTTATTCTTTTAATCCGGAAAGAAACTGAAGAATTTAAAGAGAAAATTGTACAGCTAAAAAAAAGATTTGATAAATAATTTAATTTATTACAAACTTAAAAGGAATACGATATGAATCTGCAAGAAGAAAAATACTCTAAATACGCACTTGTTCAGGAAATGTTGGAAACAGTAAAAGTAGCAGGAAGTTTTAA
>CAYTFZ010000015.1:35497-37210 GCA_964437215.1 uncultured Melioribacteraceae bacterium
CTTACCGCAAACAATAACACTTTGCTTGAAGAAGTCTGTACAGAAACTTATGTATTAACCTGCGGATGGGAGCAGGCAGTTGCAGCAACAAAAAGCGTAGTAGAGCAGGCTTTGTTTTACGAATCAATTTTGTGGCATCTTTATAACAAACCATCCGATAAAATGCTTAATAATCTTGATAAAAAAATTGAATCCGCTCTTACAATGCAGATTGATCACGAAATTATAAAAAAAGCTGTTACGGCACCAACAATTTATTTTGCCGGATATAACGACGGAGTTGCCGAAGAACTTACATTAAAAACAAACGAAATTACACGTAAGAAATCGGACTTCCTGGAAGGCACTTATGCTGTTCACGGAATTGAAGAAGTGATGGATAAAAACGATATTGTTTTTGTTGTTGATCCTATTGAAGCTGAAATTGAGAAATTCCAGGAAGTGCTTGCAAAAGGTGTGGGTTTGACAGTTGTTGCAATTTCCACAAAACAGACTCCTTTCCCTACTATTCTGGTTCCCGATGCAAGTGAAATGAATCCATATGTTTACCTTTGCGCCGGATGGAATATACTTGTTGAAATCGGTCTGTCTTCGGGAATAAACCTCGATAAACCCGAAAGAGCCAGAAAAGTAGGAAACGAATTTATCGGTTAAATATTTAAAACAAAACCCCGGAAAGCCGGGGTAAATTCAATATTTTAGAATCAAGAATATTAGTCCCGACGCTACATTATAAATATATATTTTAATATGAAGACTAAAATTATTTTAATATTAGCTTTATTCTTAAGCAAAAATTTACATAGTCAGGAAGGAATTGACTATTATTTTGGATTAGGTGTTGAAAAAAATTATGAAAAAGCATTCACTGCTTTTCTAAATGATAATACTTCAGAATACATTCCATATATTATTTTGATGTATTTGAACGGGGATGGGGTAAATGTAAATCCCAAAGAAGCCTTAGCTGTTTGGGAAAAAGCTGCCTCCACAAACGGATATGATGATCCAAAAATGGAATATCTTAAAGAGATTATCGATGAAAGATTAGCAAATCCAGATGGAACATTTCTCCGTGTTGATTATTGCGATATTGCAATGACAACCATCGATATAAATTTTTGTGGTGATATTCAGAATCAGCTTAGGGATCAAGAAATGCAATCTATTATCTCTCAAATTACATCGGACTTCAACTCATCGCAAAAAGCATTATTTGATTTAATTCAAAATGATTACTCCATTATTAAAAAAAACGATGCAGACCGAATGTATAGTTTATATATTGATGGTACAATACGGGGTGCTGCTTATTATGCAATGGAGTCTTATATACAAGACAAACATCAAAAAAGGATTGAATTATTATTGGTGAAAAATTCAATAAATAATTTTACAGAATCGGATTTTATTAAAGCAGATAAAAGTTTAAACGAGGCATATAAAAAACAAAAATTAAAAAATCAGAAAATTTTTGAAGAAACGATTCAAATATATAAAGATGAACCGGAAAAAATAAAATATTATAAAAACCTTATTTCGGAAGTTAACATTAACCTGAAGAATGCACAACTAGCTTGGATAAATTACCGTGATAACTGGGTGAAACTAATGAAAGAAATTACTGGAAACGATAACTTTGAAATTTCATTAAAAACATTTTTAACAATAGAACGCACTGAAGAGTTAAATTTCGATTCAGTAGGAATTAAC
>CAYTFZ010000016.1:0-22306 GCA_964437215.1 uncultured Melioribacteraceae bacterium
TGGGTACCGGACAAATGATGCTGACAATCGGGGCAATGATTTTATTGTCTGCAATTATTCTGCGTATGAACAGTGTCAATTTAACAACAGATGAAGTAATTTTTGATAGTAAATATCAAGTTACTGCCATTGCTTTGGCTAACTCAATTATAGAAGAGGCAAAAACAAAAGCATTTGATGAAGTTAGTGCTAATGGAGCACAAATTACTTCACCAGATGCATTAACAGCACCTTCTGACCTTGGATATCTTAAAGATGGTGGAGAACTGACTAGAAGTGATTTTGATGATTTTGATGATTATAATGGTTACTCCTATTCTACAGATGGAGATACAACTATTATTTCAGCAGATTTTGATGTTAGTTGTGTGGTAAATTACGTTACAACTGCAAATCCAAATACACCAACAGGCAGCAGAACTTATCACAAGAGACTTGTTGTTAGTGTATCGAGCCCATATATTCTTGATGAGAGCGGTAACCCGATAGTATTAACATTTTCATATATATCAAGTTTTTGGCAAACAACTAATTAGGTAATTATTATGGGTTACAGTACAATTTTAGATATTATTGGTTCTGCAGTTATCGGCGGGATGCTTTTGTTATTACTGATGCGTATGAATGCTTCTTCATCTGAAAATTTATTTAAAAATAGCGGGGAGTTAAATACACAAAGAAATCTTGTTACTTTAGCACAATTAATTGAGTATGATTTCAGAAGAATGGGCTATTGCAGTAACATTGAAGATCCTAATACACGACAAGGAATTAATATAATTGTTTTAGCAGATACTTCAAGGATTGATTTTTATGCGGATATAGCTGATGCCTCAGGAAAAGACGTACCAACTGGTGATGGGGTTGCGGATTTAGTTTCTTATAGATTGGGTGCTGCAAGTGAAAGTGAAGTACTAAATACTCCTAATCCAAATGATAGAGTGTTATATAAAAGTATTAATGGGGTTGTAAAAACCACCCATAATTGCGGTATTACCAAATTTAGACTTCACTATTTTAATGCTGTTGGAGATACACTTACAGCAACGCCCTTAACAGCACCAACTGGGATTTTAAGTATGCAGATAGATTTAGTAGTTGAAGAAGTGTTTTCTTACGATAATAAATATACCAAAGATAGATCATCATATTGGCGCCAAATCAGGATTCAATCTAAAAATTTAAGTAAATAGAGGTTATTATGGGTGGAAAAGTATCGTTAATTTTAGTTTTAGGGTTTAGTATTACTTTCCTTATTGCGGGATTGCAGTATGGTTCAATTGCTACACAAACAGTTGAAAATACAGTTGATTATTATACTTGGACAAAAGTTCATAATGCTGCGGTTTCCGGGGCTAATATACTGGCTAACAGAGTATTTACAGATCCAGCAAGAATAAATATTCTTGATATTTCGCCATATACAGTTACTATTGATGATATTCCTATTGAATTATCATTGGAGACTGTTGACGCTGGCAGGAATTGGAGAAGAGCCAAGGCAAGAGTTATTAGTTATATCGATCCTCTTTCGGGTAAAGAATATAATGAAAATATTTCGATGGAATTAGTGCCAGCATCTTTTGCAAGATTTGCATATTTTTCAAATTTAGAATCTCCTGTGGGAACGACTACAAGAATATATTGGAATACTGGAGAAATATGTAACGGACCCTTACATACTAATTCACAATTAAGTATTATGGGGACCCCAATTTTTAATGGTCCAGTTACTGCAAGATTGGGTAGATTTGAGGAAAAAGGTGCCGACCCTACCTTTAATGGAGGTTTTTCAAGCGGAAATCAAATTGACATGCCAACCAATACAATGTCCAGATTAGAATCTGTTGCAAATGGTACACCAGGATTATTAGAACCACCTACACATGAATGTTATATAGTATTTGTTCCTAAAGTTGGGGGTGGAACAATAGTTAGATACAGATTTAGCACAAAAGACCCTTATAATGAAATGGATTTAACAGAATTTGCTCCTAAAAGAGTAATTTTTGCTAAAAATTGCAAACTTTTTATAGAAGGGACAATAAATGGATCTGTTTCAATAGCTTGTTCAGGATCAGATAAAACAGAATATGGAAAACAGGGAAATATTTATTTAACTGGCAGTCTTAAAACAAGTGTAAATCCGAATTCAACATCCCCAGTATGTAAAGACATAATTGGAGTGATTGCAGAACAAAGCATTTATATAAAAGATAAAGACCCAGCAGATAACACAAAATCGCTCAATAATAAGAGTATTGATATTCATGCTTCGCTTTATTGCCAAAACGGAGGATTTGGTTCTGAAAATTGGGACGATAGGGGAAGGGATGGAAAGATAAATCTCATTGGAGGTATTATTCAAAATGCAAGAAGAACAGTAGGATATACAGATGGTTCGAGTGGATTTAGTAAAAATTATAATTATGATGCAAGATTTGCTACAATGTCTCCGCCACATTTTCCAGGTACCGGCGGTTTTCAGATGATTGCATGGGGTGAATAAAATAACCTAAAAGAATTATTGAACTTCAAAGGGGCTCTGTACGAGTCCCTTTTAGTATATATCGGGCGCCTTCTCCTAAAACAATTTTTAACATAAATTCCGGAATCCTGAATAACACCGGGCGGTTTAACTCCTTACCAAGATTTTTGCAGAACTCTTTCATTGTTATGGATTTTGAAACGGCATTAATCTGGCCCGAAATGGATTTATTCTCAAGAGTTTTCAAGTACAGCTTTACAAGATCATCAAGCGAAATTACAGGCAGCCATTGCCGGCCTGAACCGATAATTGCTCCCAAATACAGTTTAAATACCGGTGTCAGTTTCTTTAAAATTCCCCCGGATTTATCGAGCACAATTCCGGTGCGTATATTTACACGTCTGATTCCGGAATTATCAGCTTCAGCAGAAGCTTTTTCCCAGTCGGTTACAACTTTTGCAAGAAAATCATTTCCAGGCGGCGAAGTTAAAGTGAATATTTCGTCATCCGAAGAGAAACCATAATAGCCGGTTGCGGAAGCACAGATAAAAGATTCCGGTTTGTTTTTCAGCTTGTTAATTAGTTCAACAATAATTTTGGTTGACTCAATTCTGCTTTCATAAATTCTTTTTTTATGTTTTTCGTTCCATCTTCGCGCAAAAATATTCTCTCCGGCAAGATGAATAATGCTTTCCGAGTTTTCAAAATGAGTAATAATTTCAGGTTTAAATATATCCTTCCAGCTAATAAAATTTTCCCCGAAAGGAACAACATTTTTTGCTTTTTCAGTATTCCGGCTTACAATAACCAAGCTGAAATTTTTATCGTGTAAAACCTGTGCTAAATTTTTCCCGATAAAACCTGTTGCTCCGGTTAAAATAATTCTTTTCTTTGGGAACATATTTTTTTCCATTATATATAATTGTTTTCATTCTAAAACTAAAAAAATAAAACTTTATGTTCATTTCAAAAAACGGTTCGTTTATCAAATTAGTTCTTTTATTCTGCTTATTTATTACAACAAAAAGCTATTCCCAAATATTTACAATTACGGGAAATATTTCAGACCAAAAGACAGGCAATTCGCTCAGCTTTGCAAATTTACGAGTATGCAGTAATAACCTGGGAACGGCTGCAGATACAGAAGGAAATTTTGAATTAAAGCTTTCTGCTGGAAATTATAAAATTATTTTTTCATACATCGGTTATGTTTCCGATACAACCGAAGTTGAACTTTCGGATAATGCCAGTCTTAAAATACAATTAAAACCTACGGCGTTGGATTTTCAGGAAATTTATGTTACTCCTGGAATTAATCCTGCGGTGGAAGTGATTAAAAAGGCGATATCTTATAAAGAAAGAAGAAAGAAATCATTAAAAAATTATGAATTCAATTCATATTCCAAAATGGTTTTTAAAAGCAACAGGGAAATGGAAGGACAAAATAATGAGATTTCTTTAGGTGCCGAAAATTCGTCGGATTCTTCCGAAATTAGCATAAGAGCAATTATTGAGAGTTACAGTAAAACAAAATTCAGAGAGCCGAATGTTCTGAAAGAAGAAATTATTGCAAGAAAACAGACTGCAAATTTACCGGCTACTGTAAATATGCTTACAGGCGGAAGACTTATCCAGAATTTTTATGAAGATGACATACAATTTTTTAATATGAAAATTCCAAGTCCGGTTTCCGAAGACGGGGCAGATTATTACTACTATTTTCTTCAGGATTCAACAATGATGGACGGTGAAAAAATATACCGGCTTTATTTTGCCCCTGTCGATTCGCGCGATCCGGGATTTTACGGTAATCTTTATATTGCAGATAAAGTTTTTGCCATTGTTAAGCTGGATGTAAACCTAAACAAAGCAGCAAATCCATACAGAATATTCAACAACATCAGCGTCTTTCAGCAATTTATAAAAGTTACCGACAGCACTTATTTCCCGATTGATTACCGGCTTTTTGCAGATGGAAGTCTTTTGGGAATGGTTGACTTTGGTGTTGAAGTAAACTCGCTTTTATACAATTATTCTGTAAATCAGGCAGATTCTGAAAAAGTTAATTCTGCAATAATTACAGTTTTGCCGGATGCTGATGAAAAAAACGATGAGTTTTGGAGCCGGATACAGTCGTTGCCATTAACTCAGGAAGAAAACGCGGCATATATTAAAATTGACAGTACAGCTTCTGTTCCAAAAACCTTTTTTGAGAGATTAAACCTGTTTGGTGACGAAATTGAGATAAGCGAAAATTATTCAATTAAAGGTATTTTAGGAATGTATCATTTTAACAGAGTGGAAGGACACTCACTTAACACAGGATTAAAAATTAAAAATGAATTTAACAAGCGCTTCAATTCGCAGTATTCAATCGGTTATGGTTTTTCGGATAAAAGAGTAAAAACAAAATTAAATGCAAGTTATTTGTTCGGAAAATACCGGACAACCAAACTGAGTTTTGAAATCGGTAATCCGCTGAATGAATTGTTTGATTGTAACAGAAATTATACAAAATTTACATCAACAATTACAAACCTCTTTTTCAAAACAGATGAAAAAAATTACTATTATTCAGCCGGTGGCAAAATATCTTTCGAAACAGAAATTACAGATTATTTGAAGCTATCATCGGGTTTTTCAGCATCCAGAGACCGCAGCGCTTATGTAAATACAAACTATTCTTTTTTTAAAAAAGATAAAATATACCCTGAAAACAGGAAGGTTGTTGATACTGAGATAAATCTTTTTGAGCTTGGTTTAAATTTAGATTTTAATGATTTCTATGAAGACGGATATTTCAGAAAAAAAATTGGTAACAGCATAACACCGATTTTTAATATAAATTATATAACCGGTAAGCCTGCATTCCTGAAAAATGAGTTTCAATTTGAGCAATATGTTTTTTCAGCAGAAGGCAGATTGCCAGTTTACAGGGCAGCAAATCTTATGTACAGAATAAAGCACAGCACTTCATCTGGCATTATTCCCATACAAAATATGTTTGCAATTGCAGGAAACATCTCAAGCGGTGCAAAGGATTATTCCTTCAGGACTTTAAGAATTGGCGAAGTATTCGGTGACGAACTGACTGTAATTAACTTAAATCAGGATTTACAAAGCGAACTGTTTAAAGTAATCGGACTCGGATTTATGGATGATTTGCAAATTTCGCTAAATGTTTTTTTTAATGCGGCATACAGCAAAATATCGCATAAAAGCAAAAAAATACTTGAAGGAAATTTTACTGAATTCAGAAAACCGTTTTTTGAAGCTGGATTCGGTGTGGGGCATTCACTTTTTCCTGTAAAATTCGAATTCGGATGGAAACTGAACCACAGAGGCATAAATAATTTTGTTATAGGTATTAATTCGGAATTACTATGATGTGACGGCTGCAACTTTATTAAAAGGTTAATTTTAGTAGCTTTGGGCTCTAAAAAGATGAAAAATCTTTTTTTACAGACGATAATAAGTTCTTAAGAAAAGAAAAGGAAAAAATTGTATTATATGCAGCCCGAAAACGGAGTAAATTTCGATTATTCAAAGTCCGTTAAAATATCTAATACAGTATATTGGGTTGGCCATTACGATAAAAAAGTAAAAGTCCAGCATAATTCATATCTTATTTTATCAAGCGGGAAGTCAGTTTTAATTGATACCGGCTCGGTTATCTCATCAGAAAATCTCTTAAATAAATTGAAAGAAATAACCGATCCGGCAAAGTTAGATTATATAGTTGTAACTCATCAGGACCCGGATGTTTGCGGCAATCTCGATCAGATAATGGACAAGCTGAAGGGGTTGGGAAATAATAATTGCACGATAATTACTCATCAGCGGACAGCTTCGTTTTTGGTGCATATTACGAATAAATATAAGATATTGTTTGCAAATACATTAAAAGACAGTACATTAAAAATATCAGCAGATTTCGAGCTGAAGTTTATCAGCACTCCGTATTTGCATTCCCCTGGTTCGATTGTAGTATTTTATAAAGATGAAAAAATATTATTTTCGAGCGATTTGTTCGGAGGTGATTTAGAAGAATGGACTTTGTTTGCAAAAGACAATTATGCGGACGGAATTGAGGAATTTCACCAGCAGTATATGCCGTCAAAAGAAATTTTGCTTTACGGAATGACTCAGATTGAGAACCTGGATATAAGACTTATTGCTCCGCATCATGGGTCAATTATCCCGGCAAAACTTGCAAGAAGTCTGATAACAAAATTTAAAAATTTCGAATGCGGGATACTAATAAATAAGGAGTTCCGAGACGAGCTTGTAAAAGCAAAAACAAAAATTGAACTTCAGAACAGAATAATGAAAGAAGAATTGCTTATGGCAGCCAACTTTCAGAAGTCGCTTCTGCCGCCCAATCATTTAACTTCGCTGGAAAATGAAATAATGATTTCCTATTCCACTGTTCCTCAATTCAGCGTTTCGGGGGATTTTGTTATTATTGATCAGATAGATTCGGAAAATCTTGCTTTAATGATTATTGACGTTGTGGGTCATGGCGTAACAGCAGGTTTGGCAACAATTCAAGTTAAAACTCTTTTCGAAAGTGCAAAAAAATTAATTAGTCCTTCTGAAATACTTCGGGAAATTAATAAATCGGCTTTTAATATTGTAGACCACAACAGTTATTTTACAGCTCTTTTATGCATTTTTAATTCATCATCTTCAAAAGTTAAAATAGCTTCTGCGTCCGGTATACCGCCTCTGTTTTTTGACGGGCAGACCAAGAAGCACGAAGTTCTTAATCTCAGCGGAACACCAGTAGGAATGAGCGACGATGAAGATTTCAGCATCGGCGAAATTGAAATAGAAATGCACTCGGATGATATTCTGATTTTACAGACAGACGGACTGATTGAAGCAACAAACGCCGAACAGGTTCAATTTGATAATGCGCTCACTCAGGCAAATATAGCAAAAATTGTTAATTGCAGGGACTATCCTAAAGATATAATTGAAAGCATTATTAAAACCGTCTGGGAATTCGGCGGAGGAAAAAAATTTCAGGATGATTATACAATTGCAGCAATTAAAAAATTATGATTTTGCGTAATGCTGAAGCCCTGCTTCAACAGAATCGAAAATATTAAATACTTTATCCATCCGCGAAATAACAAACATAGCCGAAACAATTTCGGCAGTTATCACAAGAGCAATTTCACCGCCAGTAGTTTCGGAGTGTTTTTTGCCGGCAACTAATGTTCCCATAAAAGTAGAATCAGTTTGCTTGCAAGTGCTTAAATCAACAATAATTTTTTTCTGCCCATTATCGATGCAATTGAACAAAAACTTTTTAAATTCAACCGAATGAATAATTGAAGCTTGTTCCAAATCAACTTTTATCAAGCAAACGTCATTTATAATATTTTCTGAAAAGCGCATATATATTTCTTTTTTTTGGATACAAAAATAGGAATATTTTTGAAATAATGAAAAGTTGATAGTCAATTGGAGTTTTAATTTCATTTCATCATTAAAAAACTTTAGTTTTAAACATCTGAAATTCTCTATTTAACAAGGTGTGAAAATGAATACAACAAAATCGGACCCTGTAATAAAATTTTTTGTTACCGTTGCAGGTGTGATACTAATATTTGCAGTGATAAAAGAACTTCAACATATTTTTATACCTTTGGTTGTTGCTGTTTTTTTATATTTTGTTTTCGAACCTTTTAATAGTTTTCTAAAAAAAAATAAATTTCCAGAATGGCTGGCTATTTTGAGCGATTTGCTTATAATGGTTGGATTTCTTTATGGGATTTCTAATTTACTAATAAATCAGTTCAGCCAATTGAAAGAGGCACTTCCCGAATATATTTCGCGGCTTAATCATATAATAAGTTCAACAGCAATTTCTTTTGGAATTCACGATAAAATATTTACCGATTTCAGCATTACTGAATACCTTAACAACATGGATTACAGCGGATTTGCAGAGAACATATTTTCATCAACCATATCTGTTTTTTCATCTATTTTTCTTGTATTATTCTTTTTTATTTTTGTTACAAGCGGTTACGATAATATTGTTCTTGTAATTAAAAACCGATACGAAGTTTCGGCAAAAAAAAGGGAGGAAAAAAAAGACGGTCTTGTTGAAAATACATTCCGGAATATTTCAAATCAGATAAAAACTTATTTAGGAACAAAATTTTTAGTAAGCCTTTTAACAGCTGCATTATCGGGATTCGCATTATGGATATTCGGGGTGGATTTTGTGTTTGTTTGGATTGTAATAACTTTCCTCTTTAATTTTATTCCAAACATTGGAAGTATAGTTGCAGTTATCTTGCCTTCGCTTATGAGTTTGGTGCAGTTCGAAAATTTCGGTTATACTATATTAATAACTGTTGTGATATCGGTAATTCAAAATATTATAGGGAATATAATAGAACCGAAAATAATGGGAAATAAACTAGGGCTTAATCCTATAGTAATTTTATTATCACTACTTTTATGGGGTTACGTATGGGGAATTACGGGAATGTTTTTATCTGTTCCGCTGGCTGGAATTTTAAGAATAATATTATCTCAATCCGATTCGAAGAATTTAAAATTTTTAAGTAATCTTATGGGAAATTAAAGCCTCTTCTAACCTTAATCGGCATACCGAATTTTTAATTGTGATTTATCCACTCAAATTTTATATATTTGTGGCAATTAGAAAAATAAATAAAACAAGGTATTGGAAAGAGTAACAGTAGTTCTGATTGGGCAATTGCTGCAGGAAATACAAATTTCCTGGCAGAGGAAAGTCCGAACTCCGAAGAACAGGGTGCCGGGTAACGCCCGGGGGCCAAGGTGAAAACTAAGGTTACGGAAAGTGCCGCAGAAAAGATACCGCCCGCCTAAAGCGGGTAAGGGTGAAAAGGCAGGGTAAAAGCCTACCGCTCCGTCAGTAATGCCGGAGGTTCCATTTAGGAAGTCCCTCAAAAGGGGATCAGGGCAAACCCCACTCGGAGCAAGGTTAAGCAGGAAGATCCTTCTGTTTTGGAAGGGAAGGTTGTTCGCCTTTATTCTTTCGGGTAAACTGCTGGATTATGATAGCAATATCATAACAAGATAAATAATTGCCGTCCCGATATATCGGGATTACAGAATTCGGCTTATAGATCTGGGCTGCTTTACTTTTTCCAATAAAAGCATTATGCAAAAGACAAAGTGGATTTTAAAGGAAAGTTCACCGCAGAAAGAAATTCTTTCGCTTGCTGACAGTCTTAATATTTCGAATATACTTGCAAATCTTTTAATTTACCGCGGAGTTACAAATTTTTACGAGGCAAAAGCATTTTTCCGCCCTTCATTGGATATGTTGTATGATCCGTATTTGATGGATGGAATGGATGAGGCTTCGAACAGGGTAATAGCTGCTATTACCAATAACGAAAAAATTGTAATTTACGGCGATTATGATGTGGATGGTACTTGTTCTACAGCATTAATGTATCTGTTTCTTAAAGAGTTTAATGCCGATGTGGAGATGTATATCCCCAACAGATTAACGGACGGATATGGGCTTTCGCTTCAGGGAATTGATTATATTAAAGAGCGCGGATGTAAATTGATGATTACAGTAGATTGCGGTATTACTGCAGTTGAAGAAGTTGATTATGCCAGCAGTTTTGGAATAGAAACAATTATTTGCGATCATCATAAAGTTAAAGACAATGTGCCTAAGGCGGTAGCGGTTTTAGACCCGATTAAGCCGGGTTGCAATTATCCGTTTAAACATTTATCGGGAGCCGGCGTTGCATTTAAACTTGCACGCGCAGTTGGCGATAAAGTTGGGAAGAAAGAGCTCGCTCTTAAATATCTTGATCTAGTTGCTCTTGCAGGCGCCGCTGATATTGTATCGCTTACAGGTGAAAACCGCGTGCTTGTAAGACGTGGAATTGAACAGATTAATACGAATCCCAGACCGGGAATTAAGGCATTAATTCTTGCGGCAAGAATGGATTTAGGATTTCTTACCGCCGGACAGATTGTTTTTTCGCTGGCACCACGAATTAATGCTGTTGGGAGAATGGGAGAGGCAATTCGTGCGGTACAGCTTTTTGTTACTGATGATGAAAAGGAAGCTATAAAGCTTGCAACTGTTTTGGAAGCTGAAAATGTTGAGCGAAGAAAAATTGATGAAGCTACATTTTCGCACGCGTTACAAAAAGCCGAAAAAGAAATAGATTTACAAAACGATATAGGGATTGTTCTTCACGATGATAATTGGCATCCGGGAGTAATTGGAATTGTAGCATCGCGGATGGTGGAAAAATATTACCGACCGGCTGTAATGTTATCAACAATCGACGGAGTAGCTAAGGGCAGCGCAAGGAGTATTACGGGATTTAATGTTTACAAAGCTTTGCAGGAATGCGAGGATTTATTAATTCAATATGGCGGTCACGAAGCAGCAGCAGGCTTGGCAATTGAGATTGAGAAAATTGATGAATTCAGATTACGATTTAATAGAATTCTGAAAGAAACAATTAAAGAGAAAGATATTATTCCCGAAACTATTATCGATAGTCACATTTCATTCGGGGAGATAACTCCGAAGTTTATGAGAATCCTTGATGAGTTTTCACCATTCGGTCCCGGAAATATGCGTCCGGTATTTATGGCTACAGATGTTAAGGTATTATATCCGCCGCGACTTGTAGGAGGCAGTCATCTTATTTTGTACCTCAAGCAGGACGGCTGCGATAAAATGTTCGATTCAATAGGGTTCAGTCTTGGCAGTTTTGCTTCGGAAATAGATTATAAAAAGGATTTGATAGATATAGTTTTTACGCTTGAAAAGGTTACAAAAGACGGCAGACAATATCCTCAGTTTCGTTTGAAAGACCTGAAAGTAAAAAAAGGCTGATACACAGTTTGGACTAATTAAATTAAACTGAAAGTGAAAGAATGATAATTTTCGGTGTAGATCCCGGAACTCAGACTATGGGTTACGGAATAATTGAATACAGCAGAAATGAAGTAAGTTATATCAAATCGGGCACAATAAATCTTAAAAACATACCCGAGCAGAGTCAGAAAATCTCGATTATTTATAAAGATTTGACGGAACTGATTAAAACTTACAGACCGGATGAGTTTGCCATTGAGACTGCCTTTTACGGGAAGAATATTCAGTCGGCTATGAAGCTGGGATACGTAAGAGGTGTTGCAGTACTTGCCGCTGTTCATTCGGGTATTCCAGCTAAAGAGTATTCGCCCCGCGAAATAAAAAAAGCAATAACCGGAAAAGGTTCTGCAGCAAAAGAGCAAGTTCAGTATATGATACTTCATCTTTTAAAAATGAAAAAAGAATTTAAAAATATGGATGAAAGCGATGCTCTGGCAATTGCGGTTTGCCATGCATTCAAATTAAAAACTCTGGCTCATAAAAGCAGCAGCTGGAAAGATTTTATTTTAGCTAATCCCGGGAGGATAATTGAATGATAGGATATCTTAATGGAAAAATTATAGATAAAAAGCCCACAAAAATCCTTTTAGATGTTAACGGGGTCGGGTATATCATTAACATTTCTCTTAATACATTCGACAAACTTCCGGATGAAGGAGCAAAGGTATCTGTTTATACTTATCTCAGCGTTCGCGAAGATGCAATGGATCTCTACGGTTTTATACTTCCGGAAGAGAAAGAAATGTTTTTACTTCTGATAGGAGTTAACGGAATCGGTGCAAAACTGGCTCAAAACATTTTATCCGGAATAAATACAAACGAATTAAAGGAATCTTTAAAAACCGGCAATCTTGCAAGACTTACAGCCGTACCGGGAGTAGGCAGAAAAACGGCGGAGCGGATGATTGTTGAACTTCGCGACAAAGTAGAATCGCTTGCCGGGGATACAGTTTTAAGCTTTCAGGGTACAGTTTCTAATATTAAAGCAGATTCGCTTAGTGCTTTATCGAGTCTGGGATATAATGTAAAAGTGGCTGAAAAGGCCGTGAATCAGATTTTAAGTGCGAACCCCTCGGTTTCAATTGAGGATTTGATAAGGTTATCGTTAGGTATTTTAAATAAATAAGAGTTCCGCAAAGTTACGGAACTCCTTACCTAAATTATTTCAATTTCCCAATTTCTTTTTCAAGCTGATCTACCAATAACGAAAACTGATCGATTACAGCTTTTAATGTTTCCGGTTTCGATAAATCGATACCGGCTTTTTTAAGCTGCTCCATCGGATAGTCGTTCCCGCCGGATTTAAGCAGATTAATGTACTTCTCTTTTGCATCTTCTTTTTGCCGGGATTTACCTGTAGTGATATTTTGATATATTTGAGCCGAGGAAGCAAAACAAGTTGCATATTGATAAACATAGAACGGTGTTCTGTAAAGATGAGGTATCCGAGCCCATACTGTATTTGTCATTTCGTTTTTTTCTACGGAATCTCCGTAATAAGTTTCGTTAAGGTCTTCAATTATCTTATTCAATCGTTCGGCTGTAACCGATTCGCCGTTTTCAACTAATTTATGTACCTGATATTCAAAATCGGCAAAAAGGGATTGAGTATAAAATGTTCCTGTAATTCCTTGTATTGCCTGCTGAAGCAGATTTATTCTTTCCTTAGTATTTGATGTTTTTTTAAGCATATAATCGAGCAGAAGCCTTTCGTTAAAAGTGGAAGCTACTTCGGCTACAAAAATAGTATACGAAGAATTTGCAAAAGGCTGATTTTCATTTGAAAGAAGAGTATGAAGCGTATGACCAAGCTCGTGACCCAAAGTGAATACATTATCCAATGTTTCATTGTAATTCATCAGCATATAAGGATGAACGCCGTAAACTCCTGCTGAATAAGCTCCCGCCCTTTTGCCTGTGTTTTCAAATACATCAATCCAGCCGTTTTTAAGAGCCGATGACATTTTTTTTGAATAATCTCTGCCTAATGGTTTAACAGATTCGAGAACCAGTTTTTGTGCATCGGGATAAGAATATGTTTTCACTAAATCGGTTAAGGGCACGGAGCCGTCGTAGCTGTAATATTTATCAAGCTTCAGTAATTTCTTCCTAAGCAGATTATATTTTTTCAGCGGGGCAGTATTCTGTTTTACCGTGTTTATAAGATTTTCGTAAACGGCAACCGGAATATTATTATCTGCAAGATTTGCTTCTAATGATGAATTAAATCCACGTGCACGCGCATTTGCCCAATCTTTTTGACATACAGCCGCATAGATTGAAGCATAAGTGTTTTCATTTTTCTTGAAAACATTGTAATGCCCTTCAAAAATTTTCTGCCGGTCTTCCTGATTTTTATTTGTTGCCAACACGCGGCTGTAATTACCGTAAGAGGTAATTTCTTCTTTGCCGTTTGATAAAGTAATTTTAGGAAAATCAACATCGGCAGTAGTTAGATTAGAATATATTTCTGATGGAGAATTGTTGACTATTTCGAAAAGAGAAAGCAGTTCTTCTTTATCAGCGGATAAAACGTGCTCCTGCATTCTGTAAAGATTTTCAATCCCGAAACGGTAAGGCTTAAAATCTTTGTTTCCGTCGAGCCATAATTTCATTGTTTCCCAGGGAATTTCGAGAAGCTCGGGATTAATCCAGGATGAAGCTATTCCGAATTCGGCAAAAGCGCGCTGAACTTTTTGCAGTTTTGCGTTAACCTGCTGATCGCGCGTATCCAAATCGCGAGTTAGCTGAGGATACCGGTAAACTTTATAAGATAAAATTCCGATTTCATCATTTAATTTCATTACTTTAAGTAATGTTTCGGACGATTCCTTTAGTTTGCCTTTGTACGAAACCAATTCAGTCATCAATTCATTCATCCGCGATAAATCTTTTTCCCACGAGTCCCAGTCCCGAAAAATGTCATTAAGATTCCACTTATATTCTGCGGGAATTTCATCGCGAGTTTCGTAAACCTTTTGAGCTTGATTGGTTTCGTAAACACAAAATAAAATTGAAATAAATAATAGGCAGCGCATTTAACATTTCTCCTTGAAATTAGAAAACCTAAACATATTTTTATTTAAGCGGTTTGCAAACCCTTAAAAATTTTTACTTTTAAAGTAAGAAAATATATTTGTTTATGAAAAAATTAAGAAATTATATTTATCCGGTTACTGTTTTATTTTTTTCAAAAAAAGATAAAAGTTTTTAATAATTTTTAAAAGTTGAGATTTTATGACGGCAGATTTATTAAAAAACTCATTCGATAAATATTACAATTTTCCGCTTTCTTTTTGGGAGGATATTGAACGAGAAGGAGAAATAATTTCTGTCGGGAAAGAGGAAGTTCTAAAAAGCAGAGATAAAACAGAGAATTATTTATACTTTATAATTAAGGGAAGTACAGGAATTCTTCTTTGGAATAAGAATAATTTTGTTTGTACAGACCTTATTCTGGAAGGCGATTTTTGCTGCGATTATTTTTCTTTTATCACCCGGCAGCCTACTCCTTACGAAGTGTTGGTATTCGAAAAATCGCAGCTATTTAAAATATCATATCAAAAATTAACCTGCGTAATCAATTCAACAGAATTTGAAGATAAATTCTGGAGATATTCTGCTTCGGCTTTGTACGTAGAGAAAAATCTTCAATTTATGCAGTCCATTACAAAATCTGCTGCCGAAATATATAATTTATTGTCCGCTAATCATCCCGATTTAATTAAGAGGATTCCGCAAAAATATATTGCTTCATTTTTAGGAATTACACCTCAAAGTTTAAGCAGAATAAGAAGAAAATAAATTCAACAATTACCAAATGGTAATTGAAGGCAAATAAGTTTGAATTATTTTTGCATCATCTTAAAAAATAAAGTGATTTAGATGATAGATAATTTAAAAATTTCTCAATTAACCGGACTGACTCGCAAAAAATTCAATCTTCCTGCAATTGCAGTTTGTGTTGTAAATTCAACTGAAATTTTATTGGCTGATGTGCAGGGAGTAAAATATGCCGGCAGCAATGAAGAAGTTTCACTGAATGATTATTTCCACATAGGATCGTGTTCAAAATCTTTTTTAGGAATTATTGCAGCAAAAGCTATTGAACAAAAACTTATAAAATGGGAAACAAAGTTTTTCGATCTTTTCCCTGAATTAAAAAAAAATTCAAAGGCTATTTACCATAAAATAACACTTAAAGATTTGTTTTTATGCCAAGCCGGAGTAAAACCTTTCACCAACATGGAGAAAGAAACTCTTCCTCAATTACCCGAAGGAAAAGAGAGCAATTTTTATGAATTTGCAAAATATCTTTTCAATCTGGAACCTATTGCCAAATTTGATAAAAATGGATTCGATTTTATGTATTCAAATGCAAGTTACTCAATGGCTGCTTTGATACTTGAAAAAGCAACGGGATTATCGTACAAACAATTAGTTGAGAATTATATTAACGGCGGGATGAAAATAAATACAATCTTCGGATTTCCGAATAAATATAATGCGAAGCAGCCATGGGGACATATGATAAACGGGAAAAATCTTGAAACATTTGCTCCTGAATGCGAATATGTTTTGCCTGCTCTTATTTCACCGGCCGGGGATTTATCACTTACACCATTAATGTTTGCTGAATATTTGATTGAAAATCTAAGAGGTTTTAAAGGAGAATCAAATTTCCTTAAAAAGGATTCGTTCGATTTTCTTCATTTTGGCAACAAAACATTTTCAATAGGGTTGGCAAATGGAAAAATCCTCGGCAAAAAATTCTCGGGTATGGATGGGTCGGCGGGTACATTTTTCTGCAGGGCAATTTTCTTTAGTGATTCGGATTTGGCTCTTTTGATAATGACAAACGCCGGAACTTCGACAGGTAGAATGAAGAGCGTGGACTGGCTAACGATGAAGATAATTAAAGAGATTTTTAACTTGCGCTGGAAGTTCTGGATATGATTTTAGAGCTGAATGTTTTTACCTTGGTTTTTATAGCAGTTTTTATTCAAATAGTGATTATTAATCCGCTTAAAGGTCTTGGTTCAATTAAAAATCTTAAAGAAAATAAAAATACGAGCGAAACCAGTAAAATCGGACTTTATAAGTCAATAATAATTTGGGAATTGGCTCCTGTAATTTTAGTATTATTTACAATGCCGTTTTCAGATTTCAACTTTCAGAATATTGGTATAAGGATGATAAAATTCGATCAATATTCTTTTGGAAATTGGATTTCGTATTCTGTTGCTGCAGTTTATTTCCTGTCGTTCATTTACAACATTTATTCAATTTTCAAGCTTAAGGGAGATGAGAATCTGCAGAAACAGAATGCAGCTAAATTACCGGAGGAATTGAAGTTATTTCTTCCGGTTACCGTAAAGGAGAAAAAAGTTTGGACTTACGTGGCAATAACTGCGGGAACAACAGAAGAAATTCTTTACAGAGGTTACCTGTTTTTTGCTTTGGGAATTATTTTTCCCGCGCTTTCAATTTTTATGGTTTTTATAGTTTCGAGCATTATTTTCGGAATCGGGCATTTATATCAAGGTGCAGAAGCTGTTAAACCGGCAATAATAGGTATATTTTACGGTCTCTTCTATCTTGTTTTCGGTTCCATATTTCCTGTAATAATACTTCACTTTTTGCAAGATTATACAGCAAAATTTATATTCAATGAAGAAATCCTTTATTCCGGAGAATAATTTTTATAATTTGAAATCCGATTTTTCTGCTAAAAATTCCTATTTTGTTTTAGCTGAAATGTTTTTGATTATTATTCTGAAATACATTTCCGTTCTCGCTTAATGCCCACCCGCTTGTATTGTTAATAAAAGAAATACTTACCAGTTTTTAATCAACATCAACCTTAAATTGTTCCTTCCATGTATCTCCTCTATCTTTCGAATATTAAATTACTTTTTCACTGATTAACCATCCTTCTTTATTTAAGAAACAAAGCCTTTTTAAGCTGCTGCCAGAAACCGAAGATTTATTTCCGCAATCACTTTAATAATTGATAAAATGGAAATATTCTGTTAAGTGCAATGCCAAACTGTAATTAAATTTTTTTAAAAATAAATTAATTATCAGGTGAGTAATTTATAATTAATTATTATTGATGTCCGTATGCTATTATATGTGATTTAAAGTTTCGGCTGAAATTTATTTTAAATAAATATATTATGAAATAATAAAAATTAAAAAATCTTTTGTATTTTTGTAGCCGTAATTTGTAAAAGAAATAAAAACCTTCAGTTTGATTTATTTTCTTTCCTTCGTATCAGCTGATATTAAAACTTACAATTTATTTGTTTTTGAATAATTCCGTAAGTAGTTTAAAAATTGGAGAAGACTTTGCAGGAAATAAGAAACATAGCAATAATAGCACACGTAGATCACGGCAAAACAACACTTGTTGATCAGATGCTCAAACAATGTAATATTTTCAGAGATAATCAGCAGGTTGTAAAAAGAGTGCTCGATTCGAACGACCAGGAACGCGAACGCGGGATTACAATATTAGCTAAAAATATCAGTATCCCTTACAAAGGGACAAAAATAAACGTGATTGATACTCCGGGACATTCCGATTTTGGCGGAGAAGTTGAACGTGTTTTGAAAATGGCTGACGGTGTTATATTGCTTATCGACTCGTTTGAAGGACCGATGCCTCAAACACGTTTTGTTCTTAAAAAGGCATTAAGTCTTCACTTAAAACCGATTGTAGTAATAAATAAAGTTGACCGACCTGATAACCGTCCCCTTGAAGTTCTTGATGAAACGTACGATTTGTTTATAGATTTAGGAGCAGATGAACATCAGCTCGATTTCCCAGTAATATATGCAAGCGCAAAATCCGGCTGGGCTGTAAAAGAATTAAAAGATGAACGTAAAGATATAATTCCTTTGCTGGATACAATAATAAAACATATTCCTGCACCGCCTTTTATAGAAGGTCCTGTAAAAATGCAGGTTACTACAATCGATTACAACGATTATGTCGGCAGAATAGGCATTGGACGAATTTACAGGGGAACGTTAAAAGCAAACGATAAGCTGAGCATTATAAAAAGAAACGGGGAAATTAAGCCTATAACACTCAGACAAATGATGCTGTTTGAAGGATTAGGAAGGGTAGAAGCAGAAGAAGCACGTTGCGGAGATATTTGCGCTTTGGTAGGCATTGAAAATGTTGAAATAGGCGACACTGTAACAGATGCCGAAAACCCGGAACCATGTCCCATTGTGGCAATTGACGAGCCAACAATAAGTATGTCGTTTATGGTAAATAATTCGCCGTTTTACGGTCAGGATGGAAAATATGTTACTTCGCGGCAGGTACGCGACAGATTGTTTAAGGAACTTCAATCGAATGTTGCATTGAGAGTTGAAGAAACAAGTTCGCCGGATACTTTAAAAGTATCAGGTCGCGGAATTCTTCATCTTTCGGTATTTATAGAAAATATGCGTCGCGAAGGATACGAGCTTCAAGTGGGCGCGCCGAAAGTAATTTACAAAGAAATTGACGGTAAAAAAGCCGAACCTATTGAAATACTTGTAATTGATGTTCCATCCGAAAGCGCTGGAAAAGTTATAGAAATTGTAAGCCAGAAAAAAGGCGAAATGACAAAGATGGAACCTAAAGGAAATATTACACATCTCGAGTTTCATATTCCTTCGCGCGGATTGATGGGATTGCGGAACAGAATCCTTACAGCAACATACGGCGAAGCTGTAATGCATCATCAGTTTTATCAGTATGAATATTTTAAAGGATCAATTCCGCAAAGGCAGAACGGTGTGCTGATATCAATGGAAAAAGGAGCTTCAACTGCTTATGCTATAAATTCTTTACAGGACAGGGGTAAGTTTTTTATTGATCCAGGCGATGTAGTTTATGCCGGGCAGATTGTTGGAGAAAATAGTAAAGATAACGATATGGAAGTGAATGTACAACGGGGCAAAAAGCTTACAAATATGCGAGCTTCAGGTTCGGATAAAGCTGTAAAAATTACTCCAGCTATAAAAATGACCCTCGAAGAATGCATGGAATATATAAATGAAGATGAACTTGTGGAAATTACTCCAAAATCCATAAGAATAAGAAAATTATATCTCGATACGCACGAACGTAAAAGATATAATCTAAAAAAAATTGGTTTAACATAAACCAAAATTATAATGTTTATTGCAAACGGGTGTGACTTCATTCACAAATGGATTTATAAAAATTGTGTACTATTCCTTTTGTAATTTGAGGTTAAAGTGGATAGTAATACTGTGGAAGAAGTAAAAAAAATAAGTGTACCTAAGATAAACGGTGAAGAATATTTAATAAATTTTTTCATCATTCCTTTCAGAGCCGGGCTTTACGGTTTTTTAATATTTTTCGGAATATTATTTGTAACTAAACTTATGGGGCATGTAATAGGAACCCAAAAAACATTTATTATTTCGGCAAGCGATTTTCTCTTATCATTTATTGGATTTGTACCTATTTTTATGATAAGATTTCTTAAAAATTTCAGAAAAAATGATAACTAGGAACCAGATTCCTGATTTAATTTTTCGGTACGTTCGGCAAGTTTAAGCTTTTCAATCATTTCCTCAATGTGTCCTTCAATAAAATTAGACAGACTGTATAATGTCAAACCGATACGGTGATCGGTGACTCTGTTTTGAGGAAAGTTGTATGTCCTTATTTTATCACTCCGGTCTCCGCTTTTTACAACTGACTTCCGCTGCTGCGAAATCTGCGAATCGTATTCCTGCTGTTTCATATCAAAAAGGCGGGTTTTTAAGACTTTCATAGCTTTAATTTTGTTTTTAAGCTGCGATCTTTCATCCTGGCATTGAACTACAAGTCCTGTAGGAATATGTATAATTCGTATAGCAGTTTCAACCTTGTTTACATTTTGACCGCCTGCTCCGCCGCTTCGGAAAACATCAATCCGTAAATCGTTAGGATCAATATCAACCTGAACATCTTCAGCTTCGGGCATAACAACAACCGATGCTGCCGATGTATGAATTCGTCCGCTGGCTTCTGTTGCCGGAACACGCTGCACGCGATGAACACCGTTTTCGTATTTAAGCGAGCCGTAAACACCGTTACCGTTAAGCGAAAATACAACTTCTTTTATACCGCCCATTTCAGCTTCGCTAATATCAATTATCTCGTAATTCCATCCTTTTATATCGGCATAACGGGTGTACATCCTGAATAGGTCGCCCGCAAAAAGTCCGGCTTCTTCTCCTCCGGTTCCGGCACGTATTTCCATTATAATATTTTTATTGTCGTTCGGATCTTTTGGAATAAGAATAATTTTAATTTCTTCTTCAAGAGCTGCTTTTTTTGCCTCAAGTTCAGGCATTTCAATTTCGGCAAGTTCTTTCAATTCTTTATCTTCCGAAAAACGGATTATTTCAAAATTCTCTTCAAGATTTTTACAGATTTGCGAGTATTTGTTGTAAACTTCAACAATTTCCAAAAGTTCGCTGCGTTCTTTGCTAAGCGCTATCAGTTTTGCAGGATTTGCCTGTATTGACGGGTCGGAAAGCATTTCATCAATCTTTTTAAACTTTTCGGCAACAGCCCGCAATCTTTCTAAATAATCCATTTATTCACCAAAATTAAGGAGCAAAATATACTAAACTTTACCGATAATAACTAAGCTATTATCAAGCGCACTCATGCAAAATCTTTTAATTTATTAAGATATTCTGTCTGGATTGAAATATCGGGTATATCTGTTTCTATATTGCGGGGTATCTTAACCATACCGCATTTCTTAAACATTTCGTCTAAAGCGGAAAACGTATTTATATTGCCTAAGCTGTTATCGCGCAAGTAATGAACCAGCTTAAGAGTTCGGAAGCCATCGAACCAAAATCTTTTTTGTTTGTTTACCTGTTCAGAATCGGGTGAGGTTTTTACTATTTTAATCCAGCTCGAACTAAAATTATTTATTTCTAAAAATACTTTGAGCATAGGGTTAATTTTTTCTGCTTGTTCCATGTAATATTCCGCAGTTTCTGTTTTAGAACCCAGGAAAGTAGAATTCCACTTTTTTAAAATCTCAAAAATTTCCGGATTATAAAGCAGGTAATGATTTGAATCTTCGTTAAGAAATTTATGAACACCTTTTCCGGTACCGAAAGGAACACGGAATGAAGTACGGGGTGAAGGGAAAACTGTCGTTTCTGATATTCTCTTGATTTCAGCGGTTTTAGCAAGTTTTTCCAAAAAGTAAAAATCTTCAGCGGCTTTGCGTTTGTTCATTCCTTGAATTTTAATATAGGAATTATAGTTGCACACAATTGTTGAGCCCACAGTATCAAAAGCATAAGGAGAACCGGCATATTTTAATCCGAGAACGTAATAGCGCATAAAAATTTCGTAGCATAAAATTGCTCTCTGGTTCATTTCGCTGCTTGCCTGCTGATGTTCGAAGTTAACATAACCGGCTGACATTCTTCCACCGGAAAAAGCTTTGAATATAGCAGAAAAATAATTCTTTTCAACAATACAGTCG
This sequence comes from uncultured Melioribacteraceae bacterium, assembly GCA_964437215.1. Taxonomy (GTDB): domain Bacteria; phylum Bacteroidota; class Ignavibacteria; order Ignavibacteriales; family Melioribacteraceae; genus JAAYAN01. Next base: position 21,950 of record CAYTFZ010000016.1, read on the forward strand.
GCATCAAGGCACACAAGAATATTTTCGCCTGCTGAATTATAATCGAATATTCGTAAAGCTTCATCCATCCCGGTTTTGCGGGCAAGCCCCACACCGGCATCTTTCTCATCAAATTCATTTCCCGGCGAAGAAGCATCGATAAGAGAAAATTGCAGTTTACGCGGAATATCTTTTTTAAGGTGTCCAATCAGTTTTGCATTATCCTTTTTTATTTCGGCAGAAGCCGAATTTGAATTATTTACAACGACAATTACAATAACTTCATTGATATTTTCGCAATCATTTTCTAAAAGCGATTTTTCGAGTAGTAAGAAATTATCGTATTCGCAAATTGCTGGAATAACCACTGCCATTTTA